>NZ_PQTC01000031.1:0-29359 GCF_003850715.1 Enterobacter sp. 301B | reverse complement strand
TAAACTTCGTAATGAATTACGTATGTTCACTCAGAGACTTGGTATTCATTTTTCGTCCGAGGACGTTAAGAATCCATGTCACTTTGAGTGCCCACACAGATTGTCTGATAAATTGTTAAAGAGCAGTTGCGACGCGCTTCAGCGCTCTGTCGCGAGGTGGCGTATACTACGCTTTCCTCTTTCAGAGTCAACCCGTTATTTCAGGATTTTTTTCTCTTCAACCGACCGGGTAGTCTGTGAAGTGATTCACATCCGCCGTGTCGATGGAGGCGCATTATAGGGAGTTCTCCGCAGGCCGCAACCGCTAAATGACAGAAAAATGACTGACTGCTGCATTCCCCAGCAAAACCCCGCCTTATACCCTTTTACGCACAGAGTTATCCACAGCGCTTCGAAAAAGTGAAAATATGCGAGCGTTGCGCAAACGTTTTCGTTAAAATGCTCGCGCTTAACAAGGAGGCCTCGTCAGGTGTGTTAGATGAGTTTTTCGCTGGAAAATTCATCTAACGCTCTCTGTAATCGTGAAATCCAGGGGATTTACCATGCAACAACGTCGTCCAGTCCGCCGCGCTCTGCTCAGTGTTTCTGATAAAGCCGGTATCATCGAGTTCGCTCAGGCACTTTCCGCACGCGGTGTGGAGCTGCTTTCTACAGGCGGTACCGCTCGCCTGTTAGCAGAGAAAGGTCTGCCGGTAACCGAAGTGTCCGACTACACCGGTTTCCCGGAAATGATGGATGGACGCGTCAAAACCCTGCACCCGAAAGTGCACGGCGGCATTCTGGGTCGTCGCGGTCAGGACGACGGCATTATGGAACAGCATGATATCGCGCCTATCGATATGGTGGTTGTTAACCTCTACCCGTTCGCCCAGACCGTCGCCCGCGAAGGCTGTTCTCTGGAAGATGCCGTAGAGAACATTGATATCGGCGGCCCGACCATGGTGCGCTCCGCAGCCAAGAACCATAAAGATGTGGCCATCGTAGTGAAGAGCAGCGACTACAGCGCCATTATTAATGAGATGGACGCCAACGAAGGGTCCCTGACGCTTGATACGCGTTTCGACCTCGCCATCAAAGCCTTCGAACACACCGCCGCGTACGACAGCATGATCGCCAACTACTTCGGTAGCCTGGTTCCTGCCTACCACGGTGAAAGCAAAGATCCATCTGGTCGCTTCCCGCGCACCCTGAACCTGAACTTCATTAAGAAGCAGGATATGCGCTACGGCGAGAACAGCCACCAGCAGGCAGCCTTCTATATAGAAGAAGAGGTGAAAGAAGCCTCTGTTGCGACTGCTCAGCAGGTACAGGGCAAAGCCCTCTCTTATAACAACATTGCCGATACCGACGCCGCGCTGGAATGCGTGAAAGAGTTCAGCGAGCCGGCCTGCGTTATCGTCAAGCACGCCAACCCATGCGGCGTCGCAGTAAGCACCTCCATTATGGATGCCTACGATCGCGCCTACAAAACCGACCCGACCTCCGCGTTCGGCGGCATTATCGCCTTCAACCGCGAGCTGGATGCGGAAACCGCGCAGGCCATCATCTCCCGTCAGTTTGTCGAAGTGATCATCGCGCCATCCGCATCCGAAGAAGCGCTGAAAATCACCGCGGCGAAACAGAACGTGCGCGTGCTGGTTTGCGGCCAGTGGGCAGAGCGCGTGCCGGGCCTGGACTTCAAGCGCGTGAACGGCGGTCTGCTGGTTCAGGATCGCGATTTGGGTATGGTGACAGAAGCCGACCTGCGCGTGGTGACCAAACGTCAGCCGACCGAACAGGAGCTGCGCGACGCGCTGTTCTGCTGGAAAGTGGCGAAGTTCGTGAAGTCTAACGCCATTGTTTACGCCAAAGAGAACATGACCATCGGGATAGGCGCAGGCCAGATGAGCCGCGTTTACTCTGCGAAAATCGCGGGTATTAAAGCAGGTGACGAAGGTCTGGAAGTCAAAGGTTCCGCCATGGCCTCTGACGCCTTCTTCCCTTTCCGCGACGGTATTGATGCGGCCGCTGCTGTGGGCATCACCTGTGTGATCCAGCCTGGCGGTTCAATCCGTGATGACGAAGTGATTGCCGCTGCCGACGAACACGGCATCGCAATGATCTTTACCGACATGCGCCACTTCCGCCATTAATTTCCGGAGCAGAAAATGAAAGTATTAGTGATTGGTAATGGCGGGCGCGAGCACGCCCTGGCGTGGAAAGCAGCGCAGTCTCCGCAGGTTGAAACCGTCTTTGTGGCACCGGGTAACGCCGGTACCGCACTGGAGCCCGCGCTACAGAACGTCGCCATCGGCGTAACCGATATCCCGGCGCTGCTGAGCTTTGCCCGGAACGAGAATATCGATCTGACGATTGTGGGCCCGGAAGCGCCGCTGGTGATCGGCGTTGTAGATGCCTTCCGCGCCGCGGGCCTGAAAATTTTCGGCCCAACGGAAGGTGCCGCACAGCTGGAAGGTTCAAAAGCCTTCACCAAAGATTTCCTCGCGCGTCATAACATCCCGACGGCGGAATATCAGAACTTCACCGAGGTAGAGCCTGCTCTGGCTTACCTGCGTGAAAAAGGCGCGCCGATTGTGATTAAAGCCGACGGTCTGGCTGCCGGGAAAGGCGTTATCGTGGCGATGACCCTTGAAGAAGCGGAAGCCGCTGTGCAGGATATGCTGGCGGGTAACGCCTTTGGCGATGCGGGCCACCGCATCGTGATTGAAGAGTTCCTCGACGGCGAAGAAGCGAGCTTTATCGTGATGGTTGACGGCGAGCACGTCCTGCCGATGGCCACCAGCCAGGATCACAAGCGCGTAGGCAATGCCGACACGGGTCCAAACACCGGCGGGATGGGTGCTTACTCCCCTGCTCCAGTGGTCACTGACGAAGTACACCAGCGCACCATGGACCGCATCATCTGGCCAACCGTAAAAGGGATGGCGGCGGAAGGCAATACCTACACCGGTTTCCTCTACGCAGGCCTGATGATCGACAAGCAGGGTAACCCGAAGGTGATTGAATTCAACTGCCGCTTCGGCGATCCGGAAACTCAGCCGATCATGCTGCGCATGAAGTCCGATCTGGTTGATCTGTGTCTGGCGGCGTGCGAAGGCAAGCTGAATGAGAAAACTTCCGAGTGGGACGAGCGTGCCTCTTTAGGTGTGGTGATTGCTGCGGGTGGCTATCCGGGTAGCTACAATACCGGGGATGAGATCCACGGCCTGCCGCTGGAAGAGATTGACGGTGCGAAGGTGTTCCACGCCGGTACAAAGCTCTCTGACGATGACCGCGTGCTCACTAATGGTGGACGCGTGCTGTGTGCGACCGCGCTGGGTCATACCGTGGCAGAGGCGCAGAAGCGCGCCTATGCGTTGATGGCGGATATTCACTGGAACGGCAGCTTCAGCCGCCAGGATATCGGCTATCGTGCCATTGCGCGGGAGCAGGGAGAGTAATTTCACACCCTCACCCTAACCCTCTCCCTCAAGGGAGAGGGGACTTAAATCAAAAACTCTTTTCTGTCGGCTGCCAGGTGCAGAAATCTTCGTTCGCCACCAGCAACAGCTGAGAGCCTTCCGGCGCTTCCAGCCATGCCACACTCACCTCCACAGATGAATGCCGCTGACGACGCTGAATGTGTTCGGTTGCCCAGGATTCAAGCTCAGGCTTCACTGTCTGCCCTTCGCAGGTGGTCACCGTGCCGTCGGCATGCCAGCGCCCCTGGCGCAGCACCACGCGGCCCTGACGCAGCGCATCGCTGGTCTGGCGAAGTTGTTCAGCACGGTAGCGGTAGAGGGCGACCTGATCGCCGGAAAGCTGCTGTTTCAGTCCACTGACCTCATGCTGCATAAAGCTCAGCTCGCCGTGGTCGTCAAAACGCACCTTCACGTGTTCGGGAGTCTTACTGTAGATATTCAGTTCAATGAGCGACAGCGCATCGCCCTGCCAGCGGTATTCTGCGGTCGAGGTATTGCCGTTATGCCACGGACTGAACGCGGTAAGCATATGCACTTCATCGCTGGAATCTTTGCGCCAGATCCTGACCGCACCCTGGTTGTCAGCGTAGCCGCTGGCGGTAAACGGGGGGAGTGAGGAATCATGACTACAGGCAGACAGCAACAGTACGCCTGCCAGCGCGAGCGGTCCACGCCAGAATGACAAAAGGGGCGTTGCCGCCCCTTCGTTAAAACTGTTCACTGCCACGCGTCTTACTTAACTGCGTCTTTCAGTGCTTTACCAGAAACAAATGCCGGCACGTTAGCTGCGGCGATTTTGATTTCTTTACCGGTCTGCGGGTTGCGGCCAGTACGCTCAGCGCGGTGGTTCACTTTGAAGGTACCGAAACCAACCAGTTGTACAGCATCGCCTTCTTTCAGAGACTCAGTAATAGCAGCCAGGGTAGATTCCAGAGCAGCTTTAGCCTGCACTTTAGACAGATCAGCCTTGTCCGCAATTACATCAATCAGTTGAGTCTTGTTCATAAGTTATCCTTTCAATGTGTTTATCGCTTGCTAAGCATCGAGTGCGACGAAAATGCCAAAAAAGCACTCTCCTGCATACACGCACCGATAGCCACTTTTTTTCGCCCCCCAAATGTAGACCAGACGGGGGGCGAAAGGGAAGAGTCGAGGAGTGACAAAACAGGCGTTAAATCACGTTTTGTTGTCTCATTGGTTAAAAATTATACCAATATTGCTCTCACCGGCCTCGCGCAGGTCCGCGCGAAGCCCTTTGATCAGCTCAATATCACGTTCTTCACACTCCGCCAGCAGACGGAAAATTTCCCACTGAATATCCCATTCCTGTTCAACCGCCGGGTTAGCACGTAGCTCTTCGTCGGTCATTTCACGGCCTTCCTGGGTCATTTCCAGCATCGCGACGGTGGTGATGGATGCCTTACTGACTTCAATGGCGTGCTCGAGGGTTTCACCGCTCAGACGGGAGTGGATCAGCTCGCTCAACGCCACACAGGCATCGATAGCCGGGTAGACGCCATACAGGTCGTAATCGTCCGCCGCAGGAATTGCCTCTTCCAGCTTTTCAAGCTGAGAGTCGAAGTTTACCTTTGCGTCTTTGACCGTCAGCGTCTCCCAGATCAAATCCAGAATACGTCGATAAATCTGGCCTTCGCCAAACTCCGTTTGCTTACAGAACGCGGCATAGTTGGGGTACATGCGCTCGCACAGGCAAGCCATAAACGTCACGTGCTGCCAGCTTTCCAGCTTCTCAAGGCGCAGATGAATCGGGTTTTGTAACATGATGATGTCTCGAATCGAAAATTAGCCGCAGTTTACCTGAATCACGGCTGAATTTCCTGCCAACGAATGAATGCCGGACGTGAAGAGGCAACGGCGTCAGCCCAGCGGGTAGGCTCAGGTAAGCGGTAGCCCTTCATACAGCGTTGCACCCACGCCAGGGCGCTGTCCATGCTGACCCGATGCCCGGTTGCGATAAACAGCGGATTGCAGCGCGCTTTACTGCGCCAGACCCACGCCAGCTGCTCGCCTTTATGGATAAGCGGCGCCAGCGCGCCCGGTTCGGCAGAGAGCGGCTCAAACGCGCCGCACAGGCGTTTTTTCGCCACGCCGATGGTCGGCACGTCTACCAGCAGACCAAAGTGGCTGGCAACGCCCAGGCGACGCGGATGGGAGATGCCGTGCCCATCCACAAACAGCAGATCGGGTTTTTGCGAGAGTTGCTCCCACGCGGCCAGCAGCGCGGGATATTCGCGGAAGGAGAGAAAGCCGGGGATATAGGGCATGGTGGTGGCGATACGCGCCACCTTGTACTCCACCAGCTCCAGCGACGGGTATTTCAGCACCACCATCGCCGCTCGCGTCACTTCACCGCCTTGCTCAAACCCGACATCCGCCCCGCCAATGTATCGCGGAGGGTCCGTATCCAGACGATCCTCGCGGATCACCGATGAAGCCAGTTCGATTTGCTGAGCGCGTAGCGACGCGAGATCCATAACCACTCCTTACTTGTGATACTGGGCAGAAAGCCGATGCACCGCCTCCACAAATACGCCAGCGTGTTCTGGCGGTACATCCTGATGAATACCGTGACCGAGGTTAAAGACGTGGCCTTCGCCCTGGCCGAAACCAGACAGTATAGTCGACACTTCTTCTTCGATACGGGCAGGCTGCGCATAGAGCATGGACGGGTCCATGTTGCCCTGGAGCGCCACTTTATCCCCCACGCGACGACGCGCATCGGCAATATCAGTGGTCCAGTCGAGGCCCAGCGCATCACAGCCGGTGGCCGCCATCGCTTCCAGCCACTGACCGCCGCCTTTCGTAAACAGCGTTACCGGCACGCGACGGCCTTCGTTTTCACGCAGCAGACCATCGACAATTTTGTGCATGTAGTACAGGGAGAACTGCTGATAATCACGCCCGGTCAGCACGCCGCCCCAGGTGTCGAAAATCATCACCGACTGCGCCCCCGCTTTAATCTGCGCGTTGAGATAGAGCGTGACGCTCTTCGCCAGCTTGTCGAGCAGGGCATGCAGGGCCTGCGGCTCTGCGTACATCATCTTTTTGATGACGGTAAAGGCTTTGCTGCTGCCACCTTCCACCATGTAGGTTGCCAGCGTCCACGGACTACCGGAGAAGCCAATCAGCGGCACGTCGCCTTTGAGCTCGCGGCGGATGGTGCGCACGGCGTTCATCACATAGCCCAGCTCGCCTTCCGGATCGGGGATCGGCAGCTTATCAACGTCGGCTTTGTTTTTGATCGGAGAGGTAAAACGCGGGCCCTCGCCGGTTTCGAAATAGAGCCCAAGGCCCATCGCGTCCGGAATGGTAAGAATGTCCGAAAAAAGAATGGCGGCATCGAGCGGGAAGCGGCGCAGCGGCTGGAGCGTCACCTCACAGGCCAGTTCGGCGTTTTTGCACAGCGACATAAAATCGCCCGCCTGCGCACGCGTGGCTTTGTACTCTGGCAGATAGCGTCCCGCCTGGCGCATCATCCACACCGGGGTGACATCAACGGGCTGGCGCAGCAGCGCACGCAGATAACGATCGTTCTTCAGTTCGGTCATTTTGCAGTTCCTTATTGCGTCAGTCCGTCAGTGTAACACTACTCATACTCGGCCCGACACATTGCCACGGTATCTTCTATCAGGCGACGCGCCACCGTTCCCGGCGGGGGCAGCAGCGGTAAATCGTCGTAGCGATACCAGTTCGCCTCCAGCAGCTCTTTCTGATCGATAACAATCTCGCCGCTGTCGTATTCCGCCATAAACGCGGTCATCAGGGACATCGGGAACGGCCACGGCTGCGACGTCACATAGCGCAGGTTTTTCACCTTAATGCCGCTCTCCTCCATCACCTCGCGCGCCACCGCCTGTTCCAGCGTTTCGCCGACTTCTACGAACCCGGCGAGGACGGTGTGAATGCCGTTGCGATGGCGGGTATGCTGCGCCAGCAGGATGGAATCATCACGGCGGATGGCGACAATGATGCACGGTGCGATTTGCGGGTAGTAACGTTCACGGCAGTGGCCGCAGAGCAGCGCCCATTCGGTTTTGCTTGGGTGCATGGTGTGGCCGCAGTAACCGCAGTATTTATGCGAGCGGTAAAACTCCGCCAGCTGTACGCCGCGCCCCGCCAGCTGGAACAGGCCGACGTCCAGATCCAGCACCTGACGTACGGATCCCATATCCTGACGGCGCGCCTGTTGGATCAACCACACGGGATCGCCCTGCCACTCGCCGATCTTCAGCGCGGACTGGCCCACCAGATCGAACGTTTCCGCGGCACCGTAGGGCAACTCTCCTGAGGGCAGCCATAATTTTTGTTCGTGGCTGACGATCCACCAACCCAGATCTGATTTTTCAATAATACGATCCATATCTATTGCACTACCTTCGCTTCACTGACATGTTGTTAGCATTGTGGTTACATTTTGGATAAGCAGATCCCATTTTAAACCTTATGGAGTCGACCATGTTAAACCAGCTGGAAAGCCTGACTGAGCGCGTTGGAGGAAGTAACACCCTGGTGGATCGCTGGATACATGTGCGCAAGCATCTCCTTGTGGCGTATTACAATCTGGTTGGTCTTAAGCCTGGCAAAGAATCCTTTATGCGACTCAATGAAAAAGCGCTGGACGACTTTTGTCAGAGCCTGGTCGACTACCTCTCCGACGGCCATTTCAACCTTTATGAACGCATTATCCGCGAAATGGAAGGGACAACGCCGTATTTAGCGGCCAGCAAACTCTGTCCGCTGCTGGAAGCCAACACCCAGCAGATCATGGACTACTACGATTCCACGCTGGAGAACGCTATCGATCACGATAACTATCTTGAGTTTCAGCAGGCGCTTTCCGACCTTGGCGAAGCACTGGAAGAGCGATTCACGCTGGAAGACAAGCTCATCGCCCTCGTGCTGGACAACAACCTGACTATCAGCACCAGCGATAACGTTGCGCGCCCTGCTTGAGTTCTTAATCGTTAACGAGTAATTTACAACCATTCGCCCCTCTGCGGAGGGGGATTTTTCTTGTCGGAGTGCCCAGTGTGAAAGCACGGGCTGAGACCGTTAATTCGGGATCCGCGGAACCTGATCAGGTTAATACCTGCGAAGGGAACAAGAGTCACACTGCTGTTGTATCGCCCTGAGGCGATCTTCTCTTGCTTCATCCGTCGTCTGACAAGCCATGTCCTTCACATCTGGAATGAGCTATGTCTACAACAAAACTGACCCGCCGCGAACAGCGCGAACACGCACAACGCTTCATCGACACCCTGGAAGGCACCGCTTTCCCGAACTCAACGCGCATCTACATCACCGGTTCACAGGCCGATATCCGCGTGCCGATGCGCGAAATCCAGCTCAGCCCGACGCTTATCGGCGGCAGCAAAGAGCACCCGCAGTTTGAAGACAACGAAGCCGTGCCGGTGTATGACACCTCCGGCCCGTACGGCGATCCTGATGTTGCTATCAACGTGCAGCAGGGTCTGGCAAAGCTTCGCCAGCCGTGGATTGACGCCCGTAACGACTGCGAAGAACTGAGCGTGCGCAGCTCGGCGTACACCAACGCGCGCCTGGCCGACGACGGTCTGGACGAGCTGCGCTTTACTGGCCTGCTGACGCCAAAACGCGCTAAAGCGGGCAAATGCGTAACCCAGTTGCACTACGCGCGACAGGGTATCGTCACGCCGGAGATGGAGTTCATCGCCATCCGCGAAAACATGGGCCGCGAGCGCATTCGCAGCGAAGTGCTGCGCCACCAGCATCCGGGTGAAGGGTTTGGCGCTCGCCTGCCGGAGAACATCACGCCGGAATTCGTGCGTGATGAAGTAGCCGCCGGGCGCGCGATTATTCCCGCCAACATCAACCACCCGGAATCCGAGCCGATGATTATCGGCCGCAACTTCCTGGTGAAGGTCAACGCCAACATCGGCAACTCTGCCGTCACCTCTTCCATCGAAGAAGAGGTGGAAAAGCTGGTCTGGTCAACGCGCTGGGGCGCGGACACGGTGATGGACCTCTCCACCGGCCGTTACATTCACGAAACCCGCGAATGGATCCTGCGTAACAGCCCGGTGCCGATTGGCACCGTCCCGATTTATCAGGCGCTGGAGAAGGTCAACGGCATCGCCGAAAACCTCACCTGGGAAGCGTTCCGCGACACGCTGCTGGAGCAGGCGGAACAGGGCGTGGACTACTTCACCATTCACGCGGGCGTGCTGCTGCGCTACGTGCCGATGACGGCGAAACGTCTGACCGGTATCGTCTCACGCGGCGGTTCGATTATGGCGAAATGGTGCCTTTCCCATCATCAGGAAAACTTCCTCTACGAGCACTTCCGCGAAATCTGCGAGATCTGCGCCGCTTATGACGTTTCTCTGTCGCTGGGCGACGGCCTGCGTCCTGGCTCCATCCGTGACGCGAACGACGAGGCGCAGTTTGCCGAGCTGCACACGCTGGGCGAGCTGACCAAAATCGCCTGGGAGTACGATGTGCAGGTGATGATTGAAGGCCCGGGCCATGTACCGATGCAGATGATCCGCCGCAACATGACCGAGGAGCTGGAGCACTGCCACGAAGCACCGTTCTACACCCTGGGGCCGTTGACCACCGATATTGCGCCGGGCTATGACCACTTCACTTCCGGGATCGGCGCGGCGATGATCGGCTGGTTCGGCTGCGCCATGCTCTGCTACGTGACGCCGAAAGAGCACCTCGGGCTGCCAAACAAAGAGGACGTGAAGCAGGGACTGATTACCTACAAGATTGCCGCCCACGCGGCGGATCTGGCGAAAGGCCATCCGGGCGCGCAAATTCGCGACAACGCCATGTCCAAAGCGCGCTTTGAATTCCGCTGGGAAGACCAGTTCAACCTGGCGCTGGATCCGTTCACCGCCCGCGCCTACCACGACGAAACCCTGCCGCAGGAATCGGGCAAAGTCGCGCACTTCTGCTCCATGTGTGGGCCGAAGTTCTGCTCGATGAAAATCAGCCAGGAGGTACGCGATTACGCCGCCGCGCAGACCATTGAAGTCGGCATGGCAGACATGTCCGAAACCTTCCGCGCCAAAGGCGGCGAAATCTACCTCAAAAAGGAGGAGGTGTAATGTACCAGCCCGATTTCCCACCTGTCCCCTTCCGCTTAGGGCTTTACCCGGTGGTGGACAGCGTGGCGTGGATAGAGCGCTTGCTGGAGGCAGGCGTTCGCACCCTCCAGCTGCGCATCAAGGATAAACGCGACGAAGAGGTGGAGGCCGATGTGGCCGCCGCTATCGCGCTGGGACGTCGCTACCACGCCCGCCTGTTTATCAACGACTACTGGCGGCTGGCGGTTAAACACCAGGCGTACGGCGTGCATCTGGGACAGGAAGATCTGGAAACGACCGATCTCAACGCAATCCGTGACGCCGGTCTGCGGCTGGGCGTTTCCACCCACGATGATATGGAGATCGACGTGGCGCTGGCGGCCCGCCCCTCCTACATCGCCCTCGGCCACGTTTTCCCGACGCAAACCAAACAGATGCCGTCTGCCCCACAGGGTTTGGCTCAGCTGGCAGCCCACGTTAAGCGCCTTGCCGATTACCCCACCGTCGCCATCGGCGGGATCAGCCTTGATCGTGCGCCCGCCGTGCTGGAAACCGGCGTCGGCAGTATCGCCGTCGTCAGCGCTATCACCCAGGCCGCAGACTGGCAGGCCGCCACCGCACGGCTTTTACAACTGGCAGGAGCAGGCGATGAAAGATCGTGATTTTATGCGCTACAGCCGCCAGATCCTGCTGGAGGATATCGCCATTGACGGGCAGCAAAAGCTGCTCGTCAGCCGGGTACTGATTGTCGGTTTGGGTGGCTTGGGCACGCCCGCCGCGCTGTATCTGGCCGGGGCGGGCGCGGGAACGCTGGTACTGGCCGATGACGATGAGGTACACCTCAGCAACCTGCAACGGCAAATCCTCTTCACGACAGAAGATGTTAACCAGCCTAAAGCACAGGTTACGCGCAAGCGGCTGAACCAGCTTAACCCCGATATTGAACTGGTGGCGCTCCAGACGCGGCTGAGCGGAGAAGATCTGCAACGCGAAGTTGCCCTTGCCGACGTGGTGCTGGACTGCACGGACAATATGGCGACGCGTCAGGCCATTAATGCGGCCTGTGTTGCACAGAACACGCCGCTGATCACCGCCAGCGCGGTCGGTTTCGGCGGGCAGATAATGGTGCTTACGCCGCCGTGGGCGCAGGGCTGCTACCGCTGCCTGTGGCCGGACGAGGCTGAACCGGAGCGTAACTGCCGCACGGCTGGCATTCTTGGGCCGGTGGTGGGCGTGATGGGTACCCTTCAGGCGCTGGAAGCCATCAAGTTGCTCAGCGGCATGGAAACAGAGCGCAACACGCTCCGGCTGTTCGACGCCCGTTCCAGCGGCTGGCGCCATCTGGCGTTAAACCGCGCCAACTGCTGCCCGGTATGCGGAGGCCGCGATGCGCATTCTGTTTAACGATGAGCCGATGACGTGCGACGACGATCTCACCGTTGCCGCCCTGCTCGACACGCTGCGCCAGCTGAAGCCGGGAACGGCACTGGCGCTCAATCAACAGATCCTGCCGCGCGAGCGGTGGGAACATCAGCAGGTCATTGAAGGCGACCAGATCCTGCTGTTTCAGGTTATCGCTGGGGGCTGAGATGTTACGTATTGCCGACAAAGTCTTTGATTCACATCTGTTTACCGGAACCGGAAAATTCGCCTCCCCGCAGCTAATGGTGGATGCTATTCGTGAAAGCGGCAGCCAGCTGGTGACGCTGGCGATGAAGCGCGTGGATCTGCGTCAGCACAACGATGCCATACTTGCGCCGTTACTGGAGGCAGGCGTGACGCTCTTACCCAATACCTCCGGTGCGAAAACGGCCGAGGAAGCAATTTTCGCTGCGCATCTGGCCCGGGAAGCGCTCGGCACCTGCTGGCTGAAGCTGGAAATTCATCCGGACGCCCGCTGGCTGTTGCCCGATCCGATCGAAACCCTGAAAGCGGCAGAGACGCTGGTGCAGCAGGGATTCACCGTTCTGCCCTACTGTGGTGCCGATCCCGTGCTGTGTAAGCGTCTGGAAGAGGTCGGCTGCGCGGCCGTGATGCCGTTAGGGGCGCCCATTGGCTCCAACCAGGGACTGGAGACCCGCGCGATGCTGGAGATCATCATCGAGCAGGCGACCGTGCCCGTGGTGGTGGATGCGGGCATCGGCGTACCCAGTCACGCCGCGCAGGCGCTGGAGATGGGGGCCGATGCGGTGCTGGTCAATACCGCGATTGCGGTGGCCGACGACCCGGTGATGATGGCGCGTGCGTTCCGCCTTGCCGTGGAGTCCGGTCTGCTGGCACGACAGTCCGGCCCCGGCTCGCGCAGCTTTCAGGCGCAGGCCACCAGCCCGCTGACCGGTTTTCTGGAGGCACTCTGATGGCTATCTTTACCGATCGCTGGCGTCAGCTTAACTGGGACGATATTGCCTTACGCATCAACAGTAAAACCTCTGCGGACGTAGAGCGGGCATTAACAGCCCGGCATGTGACCCGCGAGGATTTGATGGCCCTGCTTTCTCCGGCAGCCAGCGCATACCTTGAACCGATGGCGCAGCGCGCGCAACGCCTCACCCGCCAGCGCTTTGGCAACACGGTGAGCTTTTACGTGCCGCTTTATCTCTCTAACCTGTGCGCCAACGACTGCACCTACTGTGGCTTCTCAATGAGCAACCGCATTAAGCGTAAAACGCTGGATGAGCATGAGATCGCCCGCGAGTGTGCGGCTATTCGTGAGATGGGTTTTGAACATCTCTTACTGGTGACGGGTGAACATCAGGGCAAAGTGGGGATGGACTATTTTCGCCAGCATCTTCCGGCCATCCGCCGCGAATTTGCCTCATTGCAAATGGAAGTGCAGCCTCTGTCGCAAGAGGAATATGCGGAACTGAAAACCCTTGGGCTGGACGGCGTAATGGTTTATCAGGAAACCTACCATGAGGCGACCTATGCCCGACATCACCTGAAAGGGAAGAAGCAGGATTTCATCTTCCGGCTGGAAACGCCGGACAGGCTGGGGCGCGCCGGTATCGATAAAATTGGGCTGGGCGCGCTTATCGGTCTGTCCGACAGCTGGCGGGTTGACTGCTATATGGTGGCGGAGCATCTGCTGTGGCTACAGCAGTACTACTGGCAAAGCCGCTATTCCATCTCATTCCCACGGCTGCGTCCGTGTACGGGAGGCATTGAACCCGCCTCGCTGATGGATGAGCGCCAGCTGGTGCAAACCCTGTGCGCATTTCGCCTGTTCGCGCCGGAAGTGGAATTGTCGCTCTCCACGCGTGAATCCCCCGCGTTTCGCGACCGCGCGATCCCTCTGGCGATCAACAACGTCAGCGCCTTTTCCAAAACGCAGCCGGGCGGTTACGCGGACGATCGCCCGGAACTGGAACAGTTTGCACCGCACGACGGACGACGGCCCGACGCGGTGGCGGAAGCCCTGACTGCACAGGGGCTACAGCCCGTGTGGAAAGACTGGGACAGCTGGCTGGGAAGAGCTTCGCATTTGCGCTGAAACCGCCTGCAACAACGCGGAAAGGTTACGAGACGGCTCGTAAGATCAACGCCGGGTGATTGAGGAGATCTGCCCGGTTTTATTAGGATTAACCACGTCAGCAACGGACGCTGACCAGGGTGAAAATGCTTCTTCCTCGTTTCGCCCTGCCCTCCGCCTCTTAAACAAAATTTCAATTGATAAAATAAATACGTCGTTTCTTATCTACTCTTAAGATAAATCAACCCGTCGGAAATCGCTTTCTGTATAATTTACTACCAGCAATCTGACAGCGACTATGCTGAGGATATCGACAGACGCAACGCGTCTACCATCTGGATTGATGCACAACTCATGGCACTCCACAGTAAAAAGCTCTCTTTCACCCGACCAATTATGGTCAGCTTCGCGGGGATTCTGTTCAGTTTCGCGATAATCGCGATTCTGGTCATCCTTTCACAACGGAAGGATTTTATTGAGGATTATCATAAAATTAATGGTAACTTCACCCATAATCTGGCGGTGAACTATACCGAATCCATCCTGCGAGAAAATGACTATATTCTTGGTCGCGCTGCGATGTACTACGCCCGTGAAGACAGAGTGAATCAGACGATAAATATCGATCCGACACAGGGTTTGCAGATGTTAATGCATTTGCAGAATCTGATGCCGACGGTGTCGTCTATCTCTCTTGCGGACACCGAAGGGCACCATCTGCGCGCGCCGGAAGTACTGCCAACGGAGAAGAGTAGGTCGTTCGACGCACGAACACGCCCATGGTTTATCGGGCAAGCGGAAGCCAGCAACTTTCCTCACTACACCCGCCCCTATCTGGACTATTTCACCCAACATCCTACGGTCACCCTCTATAAACCGGTCATTTCACCGGAAGGCCGTCTGAAGGGCACGCTCGCTTTCCATCTTGATTTAACCTCCATGGGGTATACCTTGCGTCAGATGGTGGCACCGGTTCAGGGTGAGTTTTTTGTCGTGGAACGTGACGGCGCCGTTGTGCTGCATCCGGACACGGGGGCGCTCTTTAAGCAGTACGTAAGCGAAGCGCTGATGGACAAAATGACCAGCGGCGAAGGGCATCTTTTCGACCCCAAAAGTAAAACCTGGTATTACTACTACTCTTTCACCAATCCGGACTGGTTTGTGATTTATCGGGTCTCCGATGCCACGCTTTCCGTCATCACCCGGCATGAAACCATCGTCGTCGGCTGGGGATTTGCGCTGGCGGCAATCATCATCATTCTGTTCGGGCTCTACCTGCGCCATGCCTCGCGTTCTGTGCTGATGAACATTATCAACGCCATCAAAACCGGAGACGTCAATCAGGCGCCACGTCTTGAGGCGATGCTCAGCCATACCATTCGAACCAATAAGGAACGTGAGATGGCCTATGTCCGTCAGGCCACCCATGATGCGCTGACAGGCTGCAAGAACCGCCGTGCTTTCGACAACGATGTGGATGAGCTGCTGACCGCTCATCAACCCTTCGTTCTGGCGCTGGTCGATATCGATAACTTCAAATCTATTAACGACACCTGGGGCCACCTGAGCGGGGATATTGTTCTGCGCAGCGTGGCGCGCGAAGGTATTCAGATCATGCAGCCGCACCACGTTTCCGTTTACCGCTACGGTGGGGAAGAGTTCGGGGTGATCTTCCCGGCCGAGCTGATGAACTCCGCGCACGCGCTACTGGAAGCCTGGCGCACCGCCGTGGAAAAACGGACCTGGCGGGAAGAGAACCTGCGAGTAACCTTCAGCGCGGGGGTGGGAGAGTGGCACTTCGAACCGCTGGAACAATTTATCGGCAGCGTAGATGAAGCGCTGTATACCGCTAAACAACAGGGTAAAAACCGCATCGTAAGCACGGCCAGCCGATAATACCCTTCCTGAAATTCCGCCCGTTAAGACGGGCAGAATGCTTTCATGTATAAAATTGTAACCGGTTTCAGAAAAATGCCGATTTCTTTGTGATGCCTGACACACAATCGCGGTAAAGCGGTTGTTGAAGCGGTCTGCGCGGGATAATTATCAATAAACACATGTAGATCGAGGCTGACTATGAAGAACATCGTTTTATGCTGTGCAGCGGGAATGTCAACCAGCATGCTGGTTCAACGTATGAAAGATGCCGCGCAGAAAAAAGGAGTCGAAGTAACCATTAAAGCCGTTCCGGTCGCGGAGTTTAAAGATAACATCGCGACGGCTGATATCGTATTACTGGGGCCACAGGTTAAATACGAACAGGCAAAACTCCAGGCGCAGGCCGATCCGCTTGGAAAAAAGGTCGCGGTTATCGACATGATGGATTACGGCATGATGAAAGGTGATGCCGTACTGGAAAAAGCGCTCAAGCTGCTGGAGTCATAATGGAAGACTTAGAAACCACAATCATGGAACTGCTGGTCAACGCAGGCGCGGCGCGCAGCGCGGCTCTGACGGCGTTGCAGATGGCGCGAAAAGGCGACTTTGACGAAGCCGAGAAAGCGATGGAAGAGTCGCGTGAATATGTGAAACATGCGCATACGATCCAGACGCAGCTTATCGGTCTTGACGAAGGGACAGGAAAACTGCCGGTTAACCTGATCACCGTTCACTCTCAGGACCATCTGATGAACGCGATGGTTATTCAGGATCTGGCGGGCGACATGATTGAGCTTTATCGACGCATCCCGTTAGTGAATTGAAGACATACAGACGTAAAAAAACCCGCCGAGGCGGGTTTTTTATTGTCGGGTGACGCTGCGCTTACCCGACCTGTGATTCATATGCCCGGTAATTTTACCTACCGGGCATCAACGATTACTCGTTGTCGGAACCGCCCAGACCTGCGTTCAGCAGTTCTGCAAGGCTCGCGGATGCATCTTCGGCAGTCACCTGCGGTGCAGCTGGCAGTTCACCCGCTGCACGACGACGCATACGATCCTGGTGGTACGCATAACCGGTACCGGCCGGGATCAGACGACCCACGATAACGTTCTCTTTCAGACCGCGCAGTTCATCACGTTTACCTGCAACAGCCGCTTCGGTCAGGACACGAGTGGTTTCCTGGAACGATGCAGCAGAGATGAAGGACTCGGTTGCCAGAGACGCTTTGGTGATACCCAGCAGATCGCGTGCAAAGGTCGCACCGATTTTGCCGTTCGCTTCCAGATCGCGGTTAGCGATCTTAACGCGTGAGTATTCAACCTGCTCGCCTTCCAGGAAGTCGGAGCTGCCCGCGTTTTCGATGGTTGCTTTACGCAGCATCTGACGAACGATAACTTCGATGTGCTTATCGTTAATCTTAACGCCCTGCAGACGGTATACGTCCTGTACTTCGTTAACAATGTAACGAGTAACAGCATGCACACCACGCAGACGCAGGATGTCGTGCGGCGCTTCTGGACCATCGGAGACCACGTCACCACGTTCCACGCGTTCACCTTCGAACACGTTGAGCTGACGCCACTTAGGAATCATCTCTTCGTACGGCTCGCTGCCATCTACTGGCGTGATAACCAGACGGCGCTTACCTTTGGTCTCTTTACCGAAGGATATGATACCGCTGATTTCAGCCAGAATAGCAGGCTCTTTCGGACGACGTGCTTCGAACAGGTCCGCAACGCGTGGCAGACCACCGGTGATGTCCTTGGTACCGCCGGATTCCTGAGGAATACGCGCCAGGGTGTCACCAGAGCTGATCTGTACGCCATCTTCCAGCTGTACAATCGCTTTACCCGGCAGGAAGTACTGCGCAGGCATATCGGTGCCAGGGATCAGAACGTCGTTACCCTGAGCATCAACGATTTTCAGTGCAGGACGCAGATCTTTACCACCGGTAGTACGTTCAGCAGAATCCAGAACCACCAGAGAAGACAGACCGGTCAGCTCGTCGGTCTGACGAGTAATGGTCTGGCCGTCGATCATGTCAGTGAAGCGGATGAAACCACTTACTTCGGTGATAACCGGCATGGTGTGTGGATCCCAGTTTGCTACGGTTTCGCCGCCGGCAACCTGCTCGCCATCACCTTTCGCCATAACCGCACCGTAAGGCACTTTATAGCTCTCTTTGGTACGACCGAATTCGTCGATCAGCTTCAGCTCGGTGTTACGAGAAGTCACAACCAGCTTGCCTGCGGAGTTAACAACAGACTTCGCGTTGCTGAGCTTGATGCTACCTTTGTTTTTCACCTGGATGCTGGATTCAGCAGCCGCACGAGATGCCGCACCACCGATGTGGAACGTACGCATCGTCAGCTGTGTACCCGGCTCACCGATGGACTGTGCCGCGATAACGCCGATAGCCTCACCTTTGTTGATGATGTGGCCACGCGCCAGGTCACGACCGTAGCAGTGCGCACACACACCAAAGTCGGTGTCACAGGATACAACGGAACGCACTTTCACAGAGTCAACAGAGTTCGCTTCCAGCAGGTCACACCACTGTTCGTGCAGCAGAGTGTTGCGTGGAACCAGAATGTCTGCGGTGCCCGGCTTCAGGATGTCTTCCGCGGTCACGCGACCCAGTACACGATCGCGCAGCGGCTCTTTAACATCACCACCCTCGATAACCGGGGTCATGGTGATACCTTCGAGGGTGCCACAATCGTCTTCGGTGACGACCAGATCCTGCGCAACGTCAACCAGACGACGCGTCAGATAACCGGAGTTCGCCGTTTTCAATGCGGTATCCGCCAGACCTTTACGCGCACCGTGCGTGGAGATGAAGTACTGGAGTACGTTCAGACCTTCACGGAAGTTCGCGGTGATTGGCGTTTCGATGATGGAGCCATCTGGCTTCGCCATCAGACCACGCATACCTGCCAGCTGACGAATCTGTGCCGCAGAACCACGCGCACCGGAGTCGGCCATCATGTAGATGCTGTTGAAGGAGACCTGCTGCTCTTCTACGCCGTCACGGTTAATCACGGTTTCGGTTTGCAGGTTATCCATCATCGCTTTGGATACTCGATCGTTCGCCGCAGCCCAGATATCGATAACTTTGTTGTAACGTTCGCCTGCGGTTACCAGACCAGACTGGAACTGCTCCTGGATCTCAGCAACTTCAGCTTCCGCTTCAGAGATGATCTCGTGTTTCTTCTCTGGGATGACCATGTCATCGATACCAACAGATGCACCTGAACGCGCTGCATAAGCAAAGCCGGTGTACATTGTCTGGTCAGCGAAGATAACGGTCGGCTTCAGGCCCAGAATGCGGTAACAGGTGTTCAGCATTTTGGAGATCGCTTTCTTGCCCAGCGCCTGGTTGACGATGGAGAAAGGCAGACCTTTCGGTACGATCATCCACAGAATCGCACGGCCAACGGTCGTGTCTTTCAGGCTGGTAATCGCCACGAATTCGCCGTTTTCATCTTTTTCGTATTCGGTGATACGCACTTTAACGCGCGCATGCAGAGAGGCCAGGCCAGCGCGATAAATACGCTCAGCTTCTTTCGGGCCAGTCAGCACCATGCCTTCGCCTTTGGCGTTAACACAGTCACGGGTCATATAGTACAGACCCAATACAACGTCCTGAGAAGGAACGATGATAGGTTCACCGTTCGCTGGAGACAGGATGTTGTTGGTAGACATCATCAGCGCACGCGCTTCGAGCTGGGCTTCCAGCGTCAGCGGTACGTGAACAGCCATCTGGTCACCATCGAAGTCGGCGTTATAGGCCGCACAAACCAGCGGGTGCAGCTGGATCGCTTTACCTTCGATCAGGACTGGCTCAAATGCCTGGATACCCAAACGGTGCAGAGTTGGTGCACGGTTCAGCAGTACCGGGTGTTCGCGGATCACTTCGTCCAGGATATCCCAAACGACAGCTTCTTCACGCTCAACCATTTTCTTAGCGGCTTTGATGGTGGTGGCCAGGCCACGCAGTTCCAGCTTGCCGTAGATGAACGGTTTGAACAGCTCCAGAGCCATTTTCTTCGGCAGACCGCACTGATGCAGACGCAGGTATGGACCTACGGTGATTACAGAACGACCGGAGTAGTCAACACGCTTACCGAGCAGGTTCTGACGGAAACGACCCTGCTTACCTTTGATCATGTCGGCCAAAGATTTCAGAGGACGTTTGTTAGAACCGGTGATCGCACGACCGCGACGACCGTTATCCAGCAGGGCATCTACCGCTTCCTGCAGCATACGTTTTTCGTTGCGTACGATGATGTCCGGCGCAGCCAGATCCAGCAGACGTTTCAGACGGTTGTTACGGTTGATCACGCGACGGTACAGATCGTTCAGATCCGACGTTGCGAAACGACCACCATCCAGCGGAACCAGCGGACGCAGATCTGGCGGCAGAACCGGCAGAACGGTCAGGATCATCCACTCTGGTTTGTTACCAGACTGTACGAACGCTTCCAGCAGTTTGATACGCTTGGTCAGCTTTTTACGCTTGGTTTCGGAGTTGGTTTCGTTCAGCTCTTCGCGCAGAGTTTCACACTCTTGCTCCAGATCCATGCTCTTCAGCAGGGCCTGGATAGCTTCCGCACCCATCTTCGCGTCGAATTCGTCACCGAACTCTTCCAGCGCGTCCAGATACTGTTCTTCGGTCAGGATCTGGTTACGTTCCAGATTCGTCATCCCGCCTTCGATCACAACATAAGATTCGAAGTACAGAACACGTTCGATATCGCGCAGTGGCATATCCAGCAGCAGGCCGATACGGGACGGCAGAGATTTCAGGAACCAGATGTGAGCAGTTGGAGACGCCAGCTCAATGTGGCCCATACGCTCACGGCGTACTTTGGTCTGGGTCACTTCAACGCCGCACTTCTCACAGATCACACCACGGTGTTTCAGGCGCTTGTACTTACCGCACAGGCACTCGTAGTCTTTTACTGGCCCGAAAATACGCGCACAGAAAAGGCCGTCACGCTCAGGTTTGAACGTACGGTAGTTGATGGTTTCCGGCTTTTTAACTTCACCAAAAGACCATGAACGGATCATGTCTGGCGAAGCCAGAGCAATTTTGATCGCATCAAACTCTTCGGTTTTAGTCTGCGCTTTCAGAAACTTTAATAAATCTTTCACGGATTTGCTCCCGTCGGAGTTAGCACAATCTGGTGTCGGGGGTTAACCCGACACCAGTGACCTGTTTGAGCGAGAATTACTCGTCTTCCAGTTCGATGTTGATACCCAGCGAACGAATCTCTTTCAACAGTACGTTGAAGGATTCTGGCATGCCCGGTTCCATCTGATGGTTGCCGTCTACGATGTTCTTATACATCTTAGTACGACCATTCACGTCATCAGACTTAACGGTGAGCATTTCCTGCAGGGTGTATGCTGCGCCGTATGCTTCCAGCGCCCACACTTCCATCTCCCCGAAGCGCTGACCACCGAACTGAGCCTTACCACCCAGCGGCTGCTGAGTAACCAGGCTGTAAGAACCGGTAGAACGAGCGTGCATCTTGTCGTCGACCAGGTGGTTCAGTTTCAGCATGTACATGTAACCTACGGTTACCGGACGCTCGAACTGTTCACCGGTACGGCCGTCAAACAGCGTAATCTGACCAGACGTTGGCAGACCACCCAGTTGCAGCAGCTCTTTAATTTCAGCTTCTTTTGCACCGTCGAATACCGGCGTTGCAATTGGCATACCCTTACGCAGGTTTTCCGCCAGACGCAGAACTTCATCATCGCTGAAGGTGTTCAGGTCGACTTTCTGACGCACGTCGGTACCCAGATCGTAGGCACGCTGGATGAACTCGCGCAGTTTCGCGACTTCTTCCTGCTGCTTCAGCATGGCGTTAATCTTGTCGCCGATACCTTTCGCAGCCATACCCAGGTGGGTTTCCAGGATCTGACCGATGTTCATACGAGACGGTACACCCAGTGGGTTCAGTACGATATCTACCGGCGTACCGTTAGCATCGTGCGGCATATCTTCGATCGGGTTGATCTTAGAGATAACACCCTTGTTACCGTGACGACCTGCCATCTTGTCACCAGGCTGGATCTGACGTTTAACAGCCAGATACACCTTAACAATCTTCAGCACGCCTGGTGCCAGATCGTCGCCCTGAGTGATTTTGCGGCGTTTCGCTTCGAGTTTTTTCTCGAACTCGTGTTTCAGTTCGTCATACTGCTCAGCCAGCTGTTCCAGCTGATTCTGTTTCTCTTCGTCGGTCAGGCCCAGCTCCAGCCAGCGATCGCGTGGCAGTTTGTCGAGCTTCTCAGCTTCAACGCCACCGGCAACCAGCACCGCATAGATACGGCTGAACAGACCCGCTTCGAGGATTTGCAGTTCTTCAGACAGGTCTTTCTTAGCCTGTTTGAGCTGCATCTCTTCGATTTCCAGCGCACGCTTATCTTTCTCAACGCCGTCACGAGTGAAGACCTGAACGTCGATAACCGTACCGGAAACACCGTTTGGTACGCGCAGAGAAGAGTCTTTAACGTCAGACGCTTTCTCACCGAAGATAGCACGCAGCAGTTTCTCTTCTGGCGTCAGCTGGGTTTCGCCTTTCGGTGTAACCTTACCAACCAGAATGTCGCCGCCGGTCACTTCCGCGCCGATGTAAACAATACCGGATTCATCCAGTTTAGAGAGCGCAGCTTCACCCACGTTAGGGATGTCGGCAGTGATCTCTTCTGGCCCCAGCTTGGTGTCACGGGACACACAGGCCAGTTCCTGAATGTGGATGGTGGTGAAACGATCTTCCTGAACCACACGCTCGGAGACGAGGATGGAGTCTTCGAAGTTGTAACCGTTCCACGGCATGAACGCTACGCGCATGTTCTGACCGAGCGCCAGTTCACCGAGGTCGGTGGACGGACCGTCTGCCAGCACGTCGCCGCGCTCAACTGGCTCACCCAGAGATACGCAAGGCATCTGGTTGATACAGGTGTTCTGGTTAGAACGGGTGTATTTGGTCAGGTTGTAGATGTCGATGCCCGCTTCGCCCGGATACATCTCGTCTTCGTTAACTTTGATAACGATACGGGATGCGTCAACGTACTGAACGGTACCGCCACGCTTAGCAACTGCTGTAACACCGGAATCAACGGCAACAGCACGTTCCATACCGGTACCAACCAGCGGCTTATCAGCACGCAGAGTTGGAACGGCCTGACGTTGCATGTTCGCACCCATCAATGCACGGTTGGCGTCATCGTGTTCCAGGAACGGGATCAGGGACGCACCGACGGATACCACCTGTTGGGTGGATACGTCCATGTAGTCAACCTGGTCGCGGCTGAACAGGCTGGATTCGCCTTTGCTACGGCAGGTAACCAGATCTTCTACAAAGTGGCCTTCGTCATCCAGGTTGGAGTTCGCCTGAGCGATAACGTAGTTGCCTTCTTCGATAGCAGACAGGTAATGAATTTCGTCGGTAACCACACCGTCGGTCACTTTACGATACGGGGTCTCAAGGAAACCGTATTCGTTTGTCTGTGCGTACACGGACAGGGAGTTGATCAGACCGATGTTTGGACCTTCAGGCGTTTCGATTGGACATACGCGACCGTAGTGAGTCGGGTGTACGTCTCGAACTTCAAAGCCTGCACGTTCACGGGTCAGACCGCCTGGGCCGAGTGCAGAGATACGACGTTTGTGCGTGATCTCAGACAGCGGGTTGTTCTGGTCCATGAACTGAGACAGCTGGCTGGAACCGAAGAACTCTTTCACTGCCGCAGAAATCGGCTTGGCGTTGATCATATCCTGAGGCATCAGGGTATCCAGATCGCCCAGAGACAGACGCTCTTTCACCGCACGCTCTACACGAACCAGGCCAACGCGGAACTGGTTTTCCGCCATTTCGCCTACGGAACGGATACGACGGTTGCCGAGGTGGTCGATATCGTCCACTTCGCCTTTACCGTTACGGATATCGATGAGCTTCTTCATCACTTCAATGATGTCGTCTTTGCTCAGGATACCGGAACCTTCGATTTCGTCGCGCAGCAGAGAACGGTTGAACTTCATACGACCTACCGCGGACAGATCGTAGCGGTCTTCGGAGAAGAACAGGTTCTCGAACAGGCTTTCAGCCGCTTCGCGAGTTGGTGGCTCACCAGGACGCATCATGCGGTAGATTTCAACCAGCGCGCTCAGACGATCGTTGGTTGGGTCGACGCGTACAGTCTCAGAGATGTACGGACCGTGGTCCAGATCGTTGGTGAACAGCGTTTCGATACGTTTGTGGCCAGACTGGCTCAGCTTAGCCAGCAGATCCAGGCTCAGCTCCATGTTCGCCGGGCAGATCAGCTCGCCAGTTGATTCATCAACGTAATCTTTCGCGGCTACTTTTCCTGCAATGTATTCAACCGGAACTTCGATGTGTTTGATATCATCTTTTTCCAGCTGGCGGATGTGGCGCGCGGTGATACGGCGACCTTTTTCCACATACACTTTGCCGTCGGCTTCGATGTCGAACGACGCGGTCTCTCCACGCAGACGTTCCGGCACCAACTCCATCTGCAACTTGTTGTCGCGGATTTCAAAGATCACTTTCTCAAAGAACAGGTCCAGGATCTGCTCAGTGGTATAGTTCAGTGCACGCAGAATGATGGTTGCAGGCAGCTTACGACGACGGTCGATACGGACAAACAGGTTGTCTTTTGGATCGAATTCGAAGTCCAGCCATGAACCACGGTAAGGAATGATGCGTGCGTTATACAGTACTTTACCGGAAGAGTGCGTTTTACCTTTATCGCTGTCGAAGAAGACGCCCGGGCTACGGTGCAGCTGGGAAACGATAACACGCTCAGTACCGTTGATAACGAAAGTACCGTTGTCCGTCATGAGTGGAATTTCACCCATGTAGACTTCTTGTTCTTTAATGTCTTTTACGGTGCCTTCCGGCGCTTCGCGCTCGTAGATCACCAGACGCAGTTTTACGCGCAGCGGTGCGGAATAGGTCACGCCACGGATCTGACATTCCTGAACGTCAAACACCGGTTCGCCAAGGCGGTAGCTGACGTACTGCAGCTCGGAATTACCGCTGTAGCTCTGAATCGGGAACACGGAACGGAAGGCTGCTTCCAGGCCGTACTGCCCTTCAGGATCTTGCTCGATAAACTTCTGGAACGAGTCAAGCTGGATAGAAAGGAGATATGGAATGTCCAGAACTTGTGGACGTTTACCAAAATCCTTACGAATACGTTTTTTCTCGGTATAGGAGTAAACCATAGGGTTCCTCAGCTCGCTGACAAGTCGACCCATCTGTCCGACGAAGGGACAGTTTGTGCAACACCATTTTGTGGACCGGAAAATTGAATACTTTCCGCAATACCTGTTGCTATCACGCTTAAACCATTTCATTGCGATTTACACAGAGCGAGCACCCTGTCGCAGTATATTAAGTCGTCGATAGAAACAAGCATTGTCAGGACAACCAGCAGTCAAACAGTGTGAAATGCTGCTGATGCCTTACAGCGCAAAAAGGCTGGTGACTAAAAAGTCACCAGCCATCAGCCTAATTACTTAGGCTGCAACCAGAAAAGTTGGCTTATTTAACTTCAACTTCAGCGCCAGCTTCTTCCAGAGATTTTTTCAGTGCTTCTGCGTCGTCTTTGCTCACGCCTTCTTTCAGCGCAGCTGGAGCAGATTCTACCAGGTCTTTAGCTTCTTTCAGACCCAGGCCAGTTGCGCCACGTACTGCTTTGATTACAGCAACTTTGTTCGCGCCAGCAGCTTTCAGAATTACGTCGAATTCAGTTTTTTCTTCAGCAGCTTCAGCCGGGCCCGCAGCTACAGCTACAGCAGCAGCAGCAGAAACACCGAATTTTTCTTCCATTGCAGAAACCAGCTCTACAACGTCCATTACGGACATAGCTGCTACTGCTTCAATGATTTGATCTTTAGTGATAGACATTTAAATTGTTCCTGAAAATCAGAATAAGTTTATACGTAAGCAAATGCTTTATAAAGATAACTGCGATTAAGCAGCTTCTTTCGCATCGCGTACAGCAGCCAGAGTGCGAACCAGTTTGCCAGCCGCAGCTTCTTTCATGGTTGCCATCAGGCGTGCAATTGCTTCTTCGTAGGTCGGCAGGGTGGCCAGGCGATCGATTTGCGATGCCGGGATCAACTCACCTTCAAAGGCTGCAGCTTTGACCTCAAATTTTGCATTCGCTTTCGCGAACTCTTTGAACAGACGAGCAGCAGCGCCCGGGTGTTCCATAGAGTATGCAATCAGGGTCGGACCAACAAACGTGTCTTTCAGGCACTCGAACTGAGTACCTTCAACTACGCGACGCAGCAGGGTGTTACGAACAACACGCATGTATACGCCAGCTTCACGACCTGCTTTACGCAGTTCAGTCATTTTGTCTACAGTAACGCCACGGGAATCCGCAACTACTGCAGACAGCGCGCCTTTGGCTACTTCGCTGACTTCAGCAACAATCGCTTGTTTGTCTTGAAGATTTAAAGCCATTAGCTTTGCTCCTGGATGTTTGCCGGAACTCATGTTCCGGAACTCACTTCACTCGACCCAACGGGAAGAGCGTCTTAATACGGTGAGCAGAAACAAGCCAGAGTATTTAAAATAATCTTAGCGTTCTGTCACCGTCTACGCAGGGGATTAAGTTTCTTGCGAAACACCTGCGGTCTTCGACGGAGGCCTGGATAGGCCAGGCTCCAACGAACAATTCTTTTAGCCGCTAACTTTTGTTAGCAAACGTGGGGGTAAGATTGTAGACAAAATCACCGCCCACGTAAAGGCATTAGTTTGCAGCAGCGCTCAGGCCAGCCTGGTCAACTGCAACACCTGCACCCATGGTGGTGGAGATGCTAACTTTCTTGATGTACACGCCTTTCGCCTGAGTTGGTTTAGCTTTTTTCAGCGCAACCAGCAGAGCTTCCAGGTTTTCTTTCAGTTTGTCAGCGTCAAAGTCCACTTTACCGATGGTGGTGTGGATGATGCCGTTTTTGTCGTTACGGTAACGAACCTGACCTGCTTTAGCGTTCTTAACCGCTTCAGCAACGTTAGGAGTTACAGTACCCACTTTCGGGTTTGGCATCAGGCCGCGTGGACCCAGAACCTGGCCCAGCTGGCCAACAACGCGCATTGCATCTGGAGAAGCAATAACAACGTCAAAGTTCATTTCGCCTTTCTTGATCTGATCAGCCAGATCTTCCATACCTACCAGTTCAGCGCCGGCAGCTTTAGCCGCTTCAGCGTTTGCACCCTGAGCAAATACAGCTACGCGTACGGAACGGCCAGTACCGTGTGGCAGTACAGTTGCGCCACGAACGTTCTGATCGGATTTACGAGCGTCGATGCCCAGGTTAACGGCAACGTCAACGCTTTCAACGAACTTAGCAGTTGCCAGTTCTTTCAGCAGAGCGATAGCTTCGTTGATGTCGTACTGTTTGGTCGCATCAACTTTGTCACGGATCACGGACATGCGCTTGGTCAGTTTAGCCATTTCTTAGTCCTCCACTACCAGGCCCATGGAACGTGCAGTACCTTCAATGGAGCGAGTCATCGCTTCAATGTCGGAACCAGTCATGTCGGCAGCTTTGGTCTGCGCGATTTCCTGCAGCTGAGCGCGGGAAATTTTACCCACTTTGTCTTTGTTCGGCTTACCGGAACCAGACTTGATGCCCGCTGCTTTCTTCAGCAGAACTGCTGCTGGAGGGGTTTTGGTAACGAAAGTGAAAGAACGGTCAGCGTAAACAGTGATTACAACTGGGATTGGCAGACCTTTTTCCATGGATTCAGTTTTGGCGTTGAACGCTTTACAGAATTCCATGATGTTCACACCCTGCTGACCCAGAGCTGGACCAACTGGTGGACTTGGGTTCGCCATACCTGCTGCAACCTGCAGCTTGACGTAGGCTTGTACTTTCTTAGCCATTCTAAAATCCTCTGATTGGGTAATAACGCCTCGGAGAGGCTCCCCGTGAATAAAATTCGTTTTACGGGTCGGAACCCATAAAAACAAAAGGCGCGAAATTGTATTCCAATCTCGCGCCCTGTGCAACGATTAAATCGTCGCTTTTTTGATCGCTGCTTAGGCTTTTTCTACCTGAGCAAAGTCCAGCTCTACCGGGGTCGCACGACCAAAGATAGAAACGGAAACTTTCAGGCGGGACTTCTCGTAGTCCACTTCTTCGACGACGCCATTAAAGTCAGCAAACGGACCGTCGTTAACACGAACCATCTCACCCGGTTCAAACAGCGTTTTCGGACGCGGTTTATCACCCACCTGCTGGAGGCGGTTCATAATCGCATCAACTTCTTTGTCGCTGATTGGCGCCGGACGGTCAGATGTGCCGCCGATAAAGCCCATCACGCGTGGTACGCTGCGCACCAGGTGCCAGCTCGCGTCGTTCATCACCATCTGAACCAGCACGTAACCCGGGAAGAATTTACGCTCGCTTTTGCGACGTTGGCCGCCACGGATCTCAACCACTTCTTCGGTCGGAACCATAACTTCGCCAAATAACTCTTCCATATTGTGTAATTTGATATGCTCACGCAGCGACGTAGCTACGCGGCCTTCAAAACCGGAAAACGCCTGAACGACGTACCAGCGCTTTTTAGGGGCTTCAGACATCTCAGAACCTCAGGCCAGTGATAAAGGATACCAGGCGAACCAGAATACCATCCAGTCCCCACAGGATCAGTGACATTACAGCGGTTACCGCCGCTACAATCAGCGTGGTGTGCAATGTTTCCTGGCGAGTCGGCCAAATGACCTTGCGGACTTCGGTACGCGCTTCGCGGGCAAACGCAACGGTCGCTTTGCCTTTCGTCGTCAACAGCGCGACACCACCCGCCGCAGCAATCAGAATTACCACTGCAAGCGCGCGTAGCGGCAGCATCATGTCACGATAAAGATAGTTGCCGACAATCGCCACAATCAGCAGCACGGCTACAACTACCCATTTCATCGCTTCCAGGCCGCGCCCGCTCCCTTGAGCTTCGGTATTCGCACTCATAAACCAACCTGTCAGAAGTATTCTACAAACATTTTCACCCCGCGAGTGCGAGGCAAACCAATCGAAATGCTATTCGCTTTTCGTATTATACGCTCTCCGCAGAGCCTGTCTCAGCAATGATTATGACAAAATTAATCACTGATGAGCCAGGTTCTGATGTGAAAGCGTGCAAAAAGGGCATCAAATGATGCCCTTTTATTGCGCATTGCGTCAAATGTTATCAGCGATTAGCCGAGAACTTTAGCAACAACGCCCGCGCCAACGGTACGGCCGCCTTCACGGATTGCGAAACGCAGACCGTCGTCCATCGCGATTGGGTGGATCAGAGTCACAACCATCTTGATGTTGTCGCCTGGCATTACCATCTCTACGCCTTCTGGCAGTTCGATGGTACCGGTCACGTCAGTTGTACGGAAGTAGAACTGTGGAC
>NZ_PQTC01000030.1:0-29442 GCF_003850715.1 Enterobacter sp. 301B | reverse complement strand
CCTCCCCCACCTACGATGCGGACCCTTATTTTCTTGGTTCCGGTTGTTGGCGTATACGTTCCGCTCGCAGTGAAAGTTCGCACATTTAGCAGGCGCCCGTTTGTATTGGCTTTCAGGGCATTGATAAAATTAGTCAGAAGCACTGACGTGTTTCCGTTATCAAGAACGTCCTGGCCGGTACTGTCTGCGATGAACTGTCCGATAACGCTTGCCATCACTGTTCCCTGACGAAGGGCTTTATTCACCTGCGCACTCGCAGCTTTACCGGACTGAAATCCTGTAAGCAGTGCAGTTAAGGCTTCCCAGTCTGCTTGCGACATGACGTTAGCGCCCGCACCCGTAGCGAAAGGTTTAAAGTTATTTGTAGCCATTAAAGTAATTTCCCCCATGCTCCAACATCGAACCCGCCGATGTATTCGTTTTCCAAATCAAACCCAAAGAATTTTGAGCCCTCGGACGGTGTTTCAATCGAAGGCGTTTCAACATCCCCGGCCCAAACGCCGGCTGCTTTTACTGTCAAATAGCCCTGTTTAATCGCGGCGATCAGCTCGAGGGACACATCAGCAATATCTGTCTCGGGAAATACCCAAACCGAAATCGTCATGTCCTGGTTGTCGACGATCTGCATTTTCAGGCCAGAGTCTGCTGTCGCAGCGTCAAGAATGGGTGGCAGCGAGTCGTTGCGGCCGTCCCAGTTGTTGATAGCGATTTTTGCTTTCAGAATGATGCGGTAGGTGTCATCGCTCAGCGACGTATAGCCTGAATCCGGATCATACGGCCCTTGCCAGACGCCCTGGTCATATCCGAGCCCGTCGGTGTCCCAGCTGAAATAGACACCCGTAATAGGCTGGCTGACTATACGGCTACGTCCGATCCAGAGTCCGAGGGTATCAAGCTGGACGCCTACCGCCGTATCAATGTCAAACGCGCTAACCAGCCCCCGTGTGGCTGATGTGATGTCAATCAGCGGCCGGGTGCTCAGGTCGATGTGATCAAAGTATTTCGGTCTGGTGGCGTGGTAGTTGGTGATTAAGTCTGTGTACTTACTCATGACGTCACCGTTAGAACAATATTTTCCGGTTTACAGGACGCTGATTCGTTGTATGCGATATTGATATTCCCCGCCGCTACCGTTCCGGCAGATTTTCCAATCAGTAGCTCCTGAATGTCGTAATAGCGTGCACTACCACCACTCACCACGCCGAGGTTCGCTGGGGAGTAAATGCGGCTCAGCAGAACAGAATCACCGATCGTCAGCCCGTTGATGTAATCCGCGACGGCCTGCTGAATCTGTACGCCAATTTGCGACGTGTAACCCGTAAAGGCTTTCAGTGTGATATGCCCGTAAATCGGAACATCAGTCGAACGCGAAAAACTGATCACGTGTGGATTGCCGTAGGTGTCGGGTACCGTGACAGAAGTCGTACCGTAAGTTGCCGTTCCCTGCCCTTTATTACCCCGGATAGTCTGGGCAATGTCGGTCACGTCCCCGCCGTCCACGATGGCTGAGATGGAATGAGGCGGCAGCCCGTTACTATCGGTAGCGCCAGTATCATTCTCGTAGAGCTTGTGACGTGTCACGCCAGCAACGTTAGCAATCGCACCGTCAACGCCCTCAAATGGCGTGATAGAGGGTAGCGCGACGCTCTGCCCCTGCCTGATGCGCAGCTCTGCGTCGGTTTCTGCCGGCGCGCCTACGGTGGCCGCCGCCGGGTTGGTTACCGATGTCCAGCCTCGGGTCGGCGAGTTGATGGTAGTAATTGTCCCCGCCAGCGCGGCGACCGCGCCGCTGTTTGAGCAGGTGGCAGTGGCCGTCACCGTACCATCAACGCCAATCACTACTGAGGCAGGAAGACGCCAGATCACGTTATTAGTGTCTTTCACGGTACCGTTCGTGATGGTTGTCCCTGCGGTGCCGGTGAGCAGCAGATCAACGGTGGAGTTCGTCGCACCTTTGCGCGCGATACCGTTAATTTTCACGTTACTGGTCAGCGCTGCGCCGTAACCCGTAGCAGGTGAGAAGCAGTTGTAAACAGTAATGGCCGTGTTATTGGCATCGTGAATAGCCAGCGCCACCAGCGCCACCATCTGGCCGTCTTTGCTGTCCGGCTCCAGATAAGCGTCACTGCCGTAAATCTGCTGGAAATAGCTTGTCAGGGTATCGAGTATCGTCTGGTAATCAGGCGCACTGATCCCCTCAGCGGTTACCGTTGCCGATAAGCCGAGTGTGTCCAAATTGAGGGCCATTTATGCCTCGCTGGTTACTGTCGTTGTTCCGTAGATAGTGTCGATCTCAGCGAAGAACTGGACGCGGCGCGTCGTCGTGTTCACTGTCGTATTGAAAGAGAGAATGGATTTAACACCCCGCGTTTCGAGGATGCGCTTACGGATCGCCAGGTTGTAGGTTTCAGGCTTCTGCTTACCGAGTACGGACTGAATCCACGGTGTCCCCTCTGTGGTGTCGAGAAACCACTGCCCATACCACAATTCGAAGCGCGTTTTCACAGCCTGCGCCACGGCCTCCGGTGAGTTAATCAGCCAGGTATCATCGCCGCTGCCAAAGGTGTAATCACCGTCGGCGTCTTCACGTCTGTATCTCATAATTACCCTCCCAGAGGTTTTGTATTGCTGCCCCCGCTTTCAACGCCGCCATGCGTATGCTTATCAACGATTGATCCATCCACCAGCTGCAGGCGGCCGTCAGGCAGAATTTTCAGGCCGTTGAGGTTGAAACCTCCCGGCGCGGTACCGGCTATCGCCCCACTTGAAGGAATAAGGCTCAGTTTGGTTCCGCCATCGTCGCTACGCAACTCAACCGCGCTGGTGCTGATACCGCTGATTTTCTGCGCCTGCGACTGCGGCCCGACGATACAGAACGCATCCGATAAATCATGCACCCGATCGTCAACAGGCTCCTGCACCCCGCCGTTCTGCCACCAGAAATCTATGCAGCGATCGGCGAAAATCACCAGGCATTCATCACCGGCTTTAACCGGGAACGTCAGCGTGCATCCCCCGCCGCGCGGAAATACCACTGGCACATCCACCAGCAGCGGGTAATTTTTGGTAACGCGGTTGCCGTCGTTATCGGTTTCAACAGAACGGATAGCAGGCTGCACAATCGCCGTAACTGCTTCAGGATCGAATGACTGAACGATGCCAGGCAAAGCGACGCGGATCTGGTTCTTTGTTGTTTCCCGCTCAGATTTGAATGTTTCGGCAAGGTCGCCGCTGCGGGTCTGGTCAGATACTGCCATTTTGTAGACTCCAGAAAGCAAAAAACCCGCCGGATGGCGGGTTTTGTTAATACACTGAATCAGTTTAAACAGCTTCGTCAGTCTTCATTTTTTCCCACTGAGAAAAAATAGTCTTAACCTCTAAGAGAGATTGCTGTGCCATTGCTTTATCTATTGCACAGCTTGTGAGGTCATAATCAGCTTCATTTCGAGCCAATCTCTGTTGCTCAAGTTTGTAAGCCATGGATTTAAGACTTAATGGATCATATGGCTCCAGTTTGTTTTCACTCTTATTTTTAAGATAAGAGATAAGACTGGAATGGTGATCCTTCGTATAAGCAGGAAGGCTAGTCAGATTCTCTTTTATTTCATGATAAAGAGCATAATATGCCCGCGAAATAGTATTACGATAACCAACCTCAGAATCTTCCGCAAAGCAACGCTCCGCAGAAGATAAAAACTCAGAGCTAGTTATAGGCATATTTACACCCTTTCAGGCTATTTCTTTCAACGGAAAAACGTGCAATAAGATTGCAATCATCCAGTAAATCGATTGAACAAATCTCATCTGCAAGACGCATATTCATCGCAACAACCTGTTCAGGGGACGCATTGACTACCTCAACCAGATAAGACCCACCAGATGCACCGTTGATGTCAGCACGATATTCAGTTGGCGGGAATTCAGCCATAACTCTATGAACAGCAAGAGCAACTTGCATGTATTGTTCTGAAGAGCATCCTGACTTTTTGTATGCTTCATCCATATCGTGAATTACCTCCTGCAAGAAGGCTTCTGCGTCATCCCTATGTTCTTCTTGGGATAACATTCTGCAATGACGTCCAAAGTATTCTACGCATTTTGATAACTTCCCTACCAAATATGCAACGCCACCAGCTCTGTAAGTAAACCACTTGGTTGGATACTTATCAGCTAAAGAATAGATATAGTAGTCCGATTTTTCGAGTAAAGAAAAACGCTCAAGCAGTTTACAAAAAATCCGCGCAAAGTTTACGTCAGCATGTGGGAGGATTGTTTCAAGCATTTCAATTCCTACACTCACCTCACCTTTAGCAATGTGAGCCAAAGCTACAAGCGTGTCAGCAGACGGAGTACGCTTAGAGCCATACTCCGAGACCACCTCTCGAAAGGTCCAAATATCAAGAGGTTGATTACTATTGATTATCTTAACCAACTGGTCAAAACGCTCTTCCGCTTTCAGTTTTGGTCTTGCCACAGTACGCTCGCTACTTATCTTTTGGTTGAATTTTATGTTCGCGTATACAGTTTAGTCAATCCAAAGCTCGTGTTGCTGAGCCGTTTCGCACAAAATCATCATGCAAAATCAATAGGACATCACCCAGCGACTTTCTTACACGGGAAAGAACCGATGATTCTCTGCGCATCCATGCTGTTCTGCAGCAGTTGGACATTCAGGAAACGCGTTTCGGTACCAGGGCGATGGATATACTCAAACCCATAGTTGTTGCCATCTTTAGCAGGCATTAGACCCATTTTGATCTGCATGCCTGTACCGTCTTTGCCCAACATTTTAACCTTTTGGGATGTTACGGTTTCGCCATTGATTTTAAACAATGAGTCAGGGATCGCGTCCATACGAAAGTTACCACATTGCATCGTTATAGTGTTTGCACTTGCGCCAACAGACGCTAACGCCAGCAATGAAAAAATCCATCGTTTCATTTCTATAACCCCCTCTGCAATGCAGTGCTCGATGGCATATCCTGCGCGCCACGCGCTTCGCACATCATATCCATATACCACGCCTGGCCCCTTGTGTCGCCAGTGTACATAATCCCGCGCACAATATAAACGCCATCCGTTGCGATGCTGGCAGGCTGCGCCGTGGTACCGCTGAGCGTGATATTGCCGTCTGTATTCTGGTCGGTAATGCGGCCACCAGCCATCGTGATATCGTTGTTCGACAGTGCGGTGCGGAATACCGAAGCCTGACCCAGCTGAATGAGTCCGTTAACCCGGATGTTCGGATTTATCAGCGCGCGTACGTTAACGCCGTTGCCGATGGTCTGTTGCGGCATGCCGATAAGCCCGGTGGCGCTGTTAAGCACAATCGCGTCGTGAACATACTCGTTATTCGCCACCATCTGGCGCTGACCGTCCACGAACTGCCATGTTGCGCCACATTGTCCGGCCACGTTATCCATAAGATGCCGTGTCATGCCGAACAGCACCCGGCCCCGGGGGAAGACGGTAGCAGGCATTTCAGGCGTCAGACCTTCGGTCGCGCCTTTGGCCTCGAAGTCTTTCATCAGCGCGCGGTTCACGTCTGCGACCGTATAACCGGCTGCGAGGGTCTGCGAGGTTATGCTGGTGGCAAAAGCCAGATCCGTATCGGCTGCCTGAATCAGGACGTAGGAATCAATGGGGCTGTCTTTTCCTGTGACCGAGTAGCGAATTTCGCCGCTGAAAATCAGTCCATAGTTGCGGCCATCACTCTGGCCCACGTCCGCCGCGTCGACTTCCCGCACGGTCCCGACATCGCTGGCCGATACCTCCGGCGCGATACCGTCGTAACCGGCAATCAGCCGCACTTTCGAAAACTCCTGCCCGGTGATGCGGTTCACCGTATCCGCCGAGAGGTTGTAGATTTTGAACGTACCCACCCGCGACGCGCTGCTGATGTTGAACCAGTCAATCGTAAAGGTCACTTTAAAATCGCTGAGCTCAATACCCTGCCCGTTCTCGTCCACGAGCTGCAGCTCGAAATGTCTCATCCAGTTCTGTGACATGCTTACTCCGTTGATACCAGTAAATGACTGCGGCCGCCCAGATCGGTTTTCGTCGGATAATCCTGTGTGCTGTCGTCACAGACCACCACCAGCTTAAAGCCGAGCCCCATATAGCCGTACTGCGCCAGCAGGTCAGCCCCCGTTACGAGAGGAATACCGGAGATTACCGGCTCCCCTCTGTCGTTCTGCAGGTCCAAAATCCAGTACAGATCGCGCCAGGTGATGCTAACCCGCCAGGTGGTCCCCGCAAGGATGATGCTGAATTGCTGGTTATCCGCTGTCAGCGGGATTTCATGAATTGCCATTAGCCGAGCCCCAGTAATGACGCCGCGTTACCCGTGATGCTTTTCAGCAGCGAGGTATTTGGCGGCTTTGTGGTTTTGTTGCCGGTGTTCAGTACCGCCGACGTGCTGGCCCCGTCCTTCATGTTGGTTTTATCCGCAACGGTGATCTGCTGCGTCTGCGAGATAAGAACCTCTCTCAGAGTGAGGACGGCAGACAGAACGTTTTCGGTTGTCTTGTCTGTCGTCACTTCCAGCGCGCGGATCAGCATGTTGCTGTACAGCCGTTTGCCGGTCACCACATCGAAAGGAATACGGCTCGCCTGCAGGTCGAGTATCTCCTGATACGTCTGCTGGGGACTCAGCCCGAGCAGGCTGGTAGCCGTCAGGTTACTGGCAAAATCCAGCAACGATCCGCCACCTGCGAAACCGACCTCCATCACCACTTCAGACGGTTTTTTGTAGGCATGGTCGGCGATGGCGGCCCCGACCTCGACAGGGTGCTCTGTTATCTCCAGCGTGTCGGTATGCTTCTCAGAAACAACCACGCTGGGGACAATCATCCCTATTTTTCGGCTCTGCTGCTGAAAGAGCGTAGAGAGAATATCCATTAACCCACCTTCGTTTGATTACCGCGCATGACCTGGGCGTTTGCCGACTGCTGCCGACGCTCGACCTCGGTACCGACAGAACGCGGATCACCACCACCGTAGATGTGATAGGTGTTCTGTTGCTGTACCTGAGCACCGGGCGCGGGCATGTTGCTTAACACCTTCGGAATGTAGTTGCGGGTTTCCTGAGGCATAAGGGCCATCCCGTGCTTCTGCACGTTCCCGATCCCCCAGTTATAAGAGGCCAGCGCCTTGCTCAGGTCACCGCCGTTCGCCTGCAGCAGCTGTGAGAGATACTTTGCGGCTGCCTGCGCGGCCTTCTCCGGGTCGAAAACATCATTCCCGCGCAGCCCCATGTCGCGCGCCGTGCCGTCCATAAACTGAAACAGACCTTTAGCGCCAGCGCCTGAAACGGCGAACTGATTACCGCCCGATTCCGTGATGGCCACGCTGCGCAGCAAACCTTCCGGAAGCCGGTAGAGCTGTTCCAGGTTGGTAAGCATCGGCTGCATCCATCCCAGCAGTTCAGAGCCTGCTTTGGTTGGCTGTGGCCGCTTGACTGACTGGCCGAGCTGTTCAGGGCCATCATCACCAAACCAGCCGCGCACCGTTCGGCCCACGCTGCGAGGATCGAATCCCCAGTGCTCTTTAATCCAGTCGGCGGTACCGTTGGCGCTGTCAGTAACCATCGGCATCGCTGACGGATTTTCGCTGCCCTGATTAAGCATCTGTTTGCCGATGCTGGCGGCATCAGCCCAGCGGCCATCTTTAATGGCGTTGAGCAGGTCGGCGATCATATTCAGCATTTTGCTGAACTCGCCCATCTGGTCGATGAAGTTGCTGAAATCCCACTTCAGGGACCATGATTTGGGGTCAATATTGAGCAGCTTCGCCAGCGCTTTCGCCAGGTCGTTAACGGTCGTTTTAAGGTCACGAACCATCTTCAGAGCGGCGTCGACTTCCGGTTTCCACTTGCCCCAGTCGATAAGGCTGTCGCCGCCCTCCTTCCAGGTCTGATAGTCCTCCCACAGGAGGGCAATCCCCGCCGCCAGCGCGGTAATGAGGCCAATCGGCGACATCCAGAACGTACTGTTCAGAATGCGCAGCGCAATCGTCAGCGCACCAAACAGCGAGATGAGCTCCCGCGTTTGCTTATCCAGCGATTGCCACCAGGTGATAAGGCTGGATGTCCCCTCAATAAGTCTGAAGAACAGCCGCCCGATAATGTCCCCGAGCGCCAGAATGCCTTTAATGGCTTTCGTCAGGGTTTGCTCGATGCGCAGGAAGTTATCCAGGATGTGGCGGCGCAGCGTGTCCAGCGAACCCGCCAGGCCACCAGCAAGATTAGAGCCGATTTTGTCACGGGCCATGCCTGCCATCGCGCCGAACTCGCGCAGGGAGATCATGAATTTGTTGGAGCTTCTGGCCGCCTCGTCAGCATTAAAGCCGATAGCTTTCGCCATTGTGCTGTACTGCCCGGAGAAACCACCGACACCCCGGCGCATCGCCATGAGGGTATTTTCATCAATGCCCAGCATCTGCGCATACTGGTTGGCCCGGTAGTACGGCATGCTGCTGAGCTTCTGGCCGACACCCGTAAAGATAGCGGCCATGTCGCGCATGTTACCGCTGGCGTCACGGGTCTGTACGCCCAGGCGATTCAGGAATCCTTCCGCGCCGGGATTGTTACGCACAAATCGGGAGAGGCTTTCCAGAGAGGAGCGCGCCGCGTCTACGCTGCCGCCCACCTGCGAAACCGCATAGCCAATAGACTGAATCCCCTGTACCGTCGCGCCGGTACGCTGTGACGCCCAGTAGAGATTATCCAGACCGGAGGCGATCTTAGCCGTGAAGGCCACCACGGTAAGCGCGGCACCTTCGACGGCCAGCCCCATTTTGATAGCGTTTGCGGTCGTGCCGGCGAGGACTGAATCGAACTTTTCCGCGCCTGCTTCGTCGATATCAAAACCGAGCGAGACGAGGAAATCTTTAATAGTCTCAGCGTTCATTATCCTCTCTCCATTTCTCTATACGGCGCTGGTTGTCAGCCTTAACGGCCAGGTGGTCATTCATCAGCGCGATATCGCACAGATCGACAGATCCATCCTTCAGCGCGTAATAAGGGATTAACCCGGCGTCAACCGGGTCAAGGAGATAAGACAGCCCGTCAGGCAGGCTGTTGAGGGTTAGCCCTGAGGCTGGTCCGCCGTCGCGCTGGTAGGGCTCACGGGCAAAAAATTTCCCAGCGAATCGGCGACCACCCGCGCCACCAGCTGCAGCATGGTAAGCAGGTCGATATCATCGAACATCAGCTGACCGCTGTTAAATACCGGCGTCCATCCGTCCATGTGCTTACGTGATACTACGGCCAGGCAAGGATGAATAATCGCGTTGGTGTCTTCTTCGGTCAGGGAAGACAGTTCCTCAGCGATACGCGGAAGCAGGGTTTCAAATACCGGTTTCAGCTGATCGAATTTCACGGTGTCGATTTTGCCATCAGCAGGCAGAAGGGAGCGAATGCTCCCGAAATCTGACATCATGCCCGCCAGCACCGGCAGCAGTTTGCGGGTCACTTTCAGCTGGTCAAAAACGCTGAGTTTTGCCACGCGGTAATCGTGGCCTTTGATTGAGCATTCCATCTGTTAAAACTCCCCGAGAACCTGGTCGATTTTGCCGCAGTCAAACACCCAGGGCATCGTATTACCGGCTTTAGCGTTGGCGTTATCCGGCTGTTTCTGGAACGCCACGCTGCGCGCCGTGATGATGTCTCCGCTCACCTTGTTGCGGATCACAATGACGTTGTTTCCCCAGGTGCCTGAGGACTGACTCTGCGCGTTGTACGCCAGCGACAGCTTTTTGTTTGTCGGCGAGGTTTTCAGCAGGTTGACGGTTACCGTGCCGCTTTTATCCGCGTGCAGGCTGTGCATCACTTCGCCGTCAGCACCGATGGTCATGGTGTTTTTGGGGCCGCCCATTGCAACGGTGATCCCCTCCTCTGAACTGGCGGAACCGTAGCCCAGATCAATCTCGCCGGTCGGGCCGGAGAGGGACGCCGTAACGTCCATAAAAGAATAAGTAGCCATTCATGTTCTCCTTAGCGAACGACGTTGATCTGAACATCAGCGAAATGAACCGCACCCGCCAGCTTACAGGCCACCTGAATAACCGGTGCCTTACGGGCTTCGCGGTCTGCCTGCGCCTGCTCGGAAATCGGCTGTGCGTAGACGTAATAGCCTTTTGTCAGCGTATCGCCGGAATCCAGCTGCCCGATCGGGCCGCCGTTCCATACACCGGCAGCCACCAGCCCGTTTGTGACAGACTGATCCATTGACTGTTCGACATTGGAAAGGAGGCGCGTAACGCCAGCATCGGTCTGTGGGACTTTGGTTGTGCTGGTGTAGAGCAGGTTATACAGGTTGGTCTGAACGTAGTTCTGCAGCCAGTCGAGCCCGTGGCGTTCATCGAAGAAATCACCGCTGGACATGACGCCCTGCTGCAGGATTGCCGTATCGTTCTGGTAGTACACAAACACGTTGCAGTTCTTGGCATCCAGCGCCGCCGCCTGATTGGTGGTCAGTGTTTCATGCGTGATCCCCGGCTCCTGTTTGAACTTCAGGGTAATGGTGGTGTTGCTGCCGTTGAAATTCACGGTAAACGCGCGGCCAAACGCCGACAGCGCGGCGTACTTGCTGCTGGTGGAATACTGCACAAACGTGCGAGCGTATTTTGCAGCCTTCAGCTTGTAAGCCAGATCGGTTGTCGATGTCGCATCAACTGAGGCCGGGTCTGCAGTGGTAATCGCCAGAATGCGGCTGAGACTGGAAGCCTCGATCGCTGCGGCCACACTCAGCCAGTCGGCATCGTCGATATCTTCATCGTCTGCCACGGCCAGGCCATACCAGTTCGTGTAATTCAGTACGGCGTTCACGGCCTGCAGCAGCGTTTCCGTCGAACCGCTTTCAGCCGATGCCAGCGTTTTCGCCCAGCGGCCGACATAGACCTGCTGAGGCTTCGGTGATTGCGAGAAATACACCGTAGCGGCTTCATATTCCGGGCTATCAACACCGAAATCTGTGCCGATATCTTCGGGGGATGAGTAAAGGCGAATACGCTCAGTAACCGGGATAACCGTAGAGCTCCCGAGAATGAGCAGCGAACCAAAGTTTCGACCAGTAGCCGCACGCGGCCCAATGATCACGTCGACATTGACGACGTTTGATACAGGTAATCCCTGCGGCATAATTTAGTCTCCGAAAAATGAGACGGGCGCATCTTGCAGCGTCCGGACGTTATAGGTACGAATGTTTTTGCGAGAAAGCGTAATCGTGAGGTCGTATCGCCTCACCCACTGGTTGTTAATGAGCTCTGGCAGGTTGTAGATAGTCCCGGCATCCACCAGCGAAAGCCCCGAGCGGTTCAGCTCGGCGTTGTTCTGCTCGACGAATATCCCCGCGCGGAAAGTTGATGCAATGTTGGCCCCCAGAGGGCCGTAAAAGCAGCAAATCACCGTGACCTGCTCCCATGTCCATTGCTGGGACTGTTCTTCCGAAACCTGAACATCGGACTGACTTAACGGCTGGGGAACGGTAGTGATACCGAAGGCGCACCACGTCACCCCGTTGTTGGGGATCTGCGGCTGCGGGTCAGTCCATCGGGGGAAAACAAGCGCAGCCGGCAGGCCAGAAACACCACGAATCCACCGGCTGATTTCACGCTCAAGCGCCTCGTCGTATTGGGGGAGATCCCCGACAGGCGTCAGATAACCGCGCGCGGTGCTGTCGTTACTCAATTGGCGTCCCTCCGTTAAAGTCCACCAGCTCACAATGTGCCTGGACGAATCCGGCACCGTAACGGGTGTACGGGTCGACGAACGTCACGCGATAGTCGCGTCCGCTATAGGTCACGATATCTGCATCAAGTCGCGGGGAGCTGTCTGTACCGGGCTGGCCCTGGGTTAATCTGAACTGCGTCACGATGAGGATCGCGCCGCTAATATTCTGGCCTGCTGCCATTCGCCTAGCTTCCAGAGAACGGTCAACCGTCACCACGCCAGAGAACGGGATATCCTGAGCTGTGTTTTTCGTGAAATTGTCCTCATCCACCGTCTGAACCTGCCGGTGACATACCAGACTGGTGTCCATGAAGTCGGGATCGAGAAGAACATCGCTCACATCGAGAAGAGGCATTATTTTTTCCTCACGACGTAGTTAATTGAGCGCAGCAGGTAACCGTGGGCATACAGCGGCTTGTCGCCGGGAATGCCTTCGGCGCGTCTGCGTTCGAGGGTTTTCTCAGAAAGCGGGTGCAGTCGGTCGCCAGCACCGATAACAGCTTTTGCAGCATCACGGGCAATCTGTCCGGCGCTCTCCAGCTCACGCACTGCTGCTTCAGTCTGCCCCTCCAGCGCGGCGGTTGCCGCTGCCTTGAGGTGTGCAGTGGTTCGGGGTTTTGAATCCTCGATCCCCATATCCAGAAAAGGACGCGGGGGGAGCGTGACCGTTGTACCGTCGATTTCCACCGTTGCGCCTGTCGAGTGGAGGTAGCCCAGTTCCGCGTTATTAATCGGAGAGCCATCCTCACGCCCTGCCTTGTCCTCAGGTATTCCCACCAGCACATCCATTCCGGATAGCTGCCAGAGGGATTCCAGAACAGCCACGGCGTTGTCAGCGCGAACCGTTAACCCGCTTTTCATTATGGTGTCCCCAGTTGTATCGCTCCTGCACCGAATATCATGAGGTATTCCCAGAATTCGGAACCGTAGCGAGTGTTATTCCAGAACCCGGCATCAGGATTAAGCGTCACACTGGCGTCATAGCTGACAGAAACCTTATCCACCGACTTTGATGTCTGAACACCACTGTTAGCACCACCAGCGCCCCCTACGGACGAAGAGCGCATGTCAGCGGCATAAAGTGTCATGTAATGCGCCACGAACAATTCAACGACATAGGGAAAAATATCCTCCCCAAACCGTGACTCGCTCATCAAAACATCTGCCAGAGCGAGGCGGGCCTGTATCATCGTGGTGGGAAATTTGGTTTCATCAGCGAATTGCGGGAAATCAGTGCGGAATTTCTCAGGCGTCGGCAGGCTTTTGTTTTTTGCCATTGGCTTTAGCCTCTGCAAGTTGCTCCTCAAGCTCAGCAATGCGGGTTGTCTGCTCTGCCACCAGCGCTTCCAGCTCAGCAATACGCGGATCATCTGCCAGCGCAGGGGCTTCGCCATCGGGCGAACAATGTGCTTTCACAAACCAGTGATCAGCAACGTCATTTTCAACGTCATGAAACCCGGGGGTAAAAGCCTTGATGCTGGCTCCATCGTTAAAGTTAAACGCCGACAGCACATAGATTTTTTTCATAGCAGTTCCTCAGGAAAGCCCCCGTTTCCGGGGGCTACTGGCTTAAATGCCGTCCATGTAGTTAAGGGTTTCCGGATAGACCGGTTCAACAGCACCCAGCTTTCCGTAGTAGGTTACGAGCTGGTAGATACCGCGATACTGGATGGGCACGCTCTGCAGGGGAACCATAGGGAAGCGCACAAACTTTTTGTCGTTCGTGTATGCGACCATACGATCTTTGTTTGCAACGCCACGGCCGATGGCCCATTTCACAGGGCGGATATTCAGCGGCTTGCCGTTCTGGTGGAAAGCAATTGTGTTGGTTTCCAGATAGGTCAGCAGTGACTGATTACCTGCAGATGAAACGATAGTGCTTGCCAGGAAAGAATATTGGTCTGGCGGGATCAGCAAGTCTTCCGGGACTTTTGAATATGCGGAACGGGTCCACGCATTGCTCAGTACCTGGTTAATGCTGGCGCGGATTTCGTCAGGGGTAGAAGTCGCCCAAGTTTTCGCCGCGTTCGTTGGGGTTACCTGAGACAGGTTCAAAAGCCCCTTTGCACCTTTTGCAGCGTCTCCGATATACACCTGCTCATCCGTGTCCATGTTCCATTTGAGCTGCATGCCGTCGTACTTCTGGGTGTCAATCGGACGGCCAACCTGAGCGGCGGCGGCGAGTTCAACCACGGTCCAGCCCAGCTCCATCCCCCACAGTTCCAGAGGAAAGCCTGTTTTTGTGATATCGACATTCAGCCCGGAGATGGCAGTAGCTAACTGGTTGATCCAGTTCTTGCCGTTTGCGTTCGGAGAGCCAGCGGCCGCAAACGTGGTGTTGGTGAAAGAGCTCATCTCGTCCGCGATAGAAACATCTTCACGTAGTTCGATATCGCGGCTCCACGTCTGGGAGGTCAGCGGCAGGTTCAGCGTCTGGTCGAGTCGCTCCAGCTCGTGAACCAGAAAAGCACCAGTGCTGTCGACTGTTGCCTGATCAAAGGTCATTGGCATTTGTCATGCTCCCTTAAATGTTATATGCCAGTTCAATGTTGCCGTCGGCGTCGCCGGGACCATTGAAATAGGCGTTGGTGATCTGAACAGTGTTTGTATCGTCCGCAGCAGCGAGGAAAGCGCCCAGCGGGCTTGCTGCGGTCGGAGTGCCGACGCGCATAAATACCGGGGCATAGAGAGCAACAGCAGAGGCGTCACCGCCGATATTGACCGTGACATAACCGCGTTTCAGGTTATCGCCGGCAAAGTTGTAGCCGGTGCCAACCTGGCGAATCTTGTCGGGCTGCGAAGCCGTCGGATAAGGGCGAACAAAAATCCCCGCCAATACTGTCACCGGGTCAGCTGCCTCGATGGGAACAAACTTACCCCCGACAATCTTCCCGCCCAGCCCATACGCAGGGAATGGTTTAGTCGCATCAAGAATATGCGGCTCTACGGTTAAATCCTGTGGGCGTGAAATACCCCCGGCAATGCCCGCAGACATCCGGTAAAGAATGGTGTTAGCCATGTTTTAGCCTCGTTTAGCCCAGAGTTCTTTCGCGGCTTTATTGATTTCCGCGATAGATTTTGTGGTGTTGGTGGTCATCGTGCGGAAACTGTCTACAGTCTGCGCGGCGGTATTGCGGTTTTTAGCCAGCTCAGAAACGGCATTGAATGCCATATCAACAGTGGCTTTTTTCAACTTTTTAACATCAGCATCGCCCACGATGGAACGAACCAGCATCTGATCGGCAGAAGCCAGAACCTGACGTTTAAACGCAGTTGGTTTCGCCTTCGCCGGGAGTTGGATGCCTGGCTGAATCAGATCAGCGCGATAAGCAGCATCGCCAGTAACCGCCCCCTCCTCCTCACCTTTTTCGTCTTCATCTTCATCAACCGTCGCTGGATTGGATGGGGTGAGTTTTGCCACGGCCTCAATGAGCGCTTTACCCCACGCAGGGATATCTTCTTGCGCATCAGTCGTGACAGGCAGCGTTGGCGCAGGCATCGGGTTTTGAGGTGAGAGGTTGATAACCACCCCTCCAGGGGTCATGGATGACGTCACATCGTCGTTATCACCAGTCATATTTTCTGGTGGGTTATCGATCAAGTTCGCCATTTCGGCGGCGTCGTTGGTTTTACGGGCCTTTAAAAGCCGGGTAAACCAGTTTTTAGTAGTGCTCGGCATAGCGTCTCCCAGTGCACAACGTGAACCAGCCCGCCCGTTAGGGACTAAGGCCAGGTGATTACCGGTGATCGCATATTGCTCTGCGACACCCGGCGAGATTTGACGGTAGTCGGCGTCATAGCCACAACTAACCTCATCGTCTCCGTCTTCAACCGCCTGAATAGCTTCCGGCGTCTTGACGATGACATCAGCCAGCAGCAGATCAGAGTTTGCCCCCTCTCCGCGTCTGACATTCTGAATGTGACCGTTTGCCAGCCTGCGCCAGTTTTCCGGCGTGACAAAAATGATGTTGCCGCCGAAGTCTTTCGGGTGGCCTATAGTGACGTTCATCCCCTCGAACGACGCGATAGTGCGTTCACTAAATACCTCTTCAGGCGTTCGGCGGACAATAATCAGCCCGTCGCTGTCAGGGGTTAATTCAGGCAGCTCTTGCGCGCCATAAACCTGTTCTCCGGTTCGACCGATAGGTACGTCTTTGAAAAGAATCGAACCATCGGCCAATTGAAAACGGGTGTTCCCAAGACGGGTTTTAAAGAAATATTTCATTGGTTACCTGCTTGATTACGGGCAACAAAAAGGCCGCCCAGTGGCGACCTTGTGAGATTGGGAAAAATGATCGAAATAACGGTCTATTTAACATAAGGGTTCTTACCCGCACCGACGAAAATGGACTCGATTAAAATGTCCCCTTAAAGCCGTAAAAGTAGCGATTAACTGGGCTAAAAATCGGCCTTTTCGAATGCAACATTTTCATAACATTTCTCGGGTATTGCAGTTCGCATGAAATGAATGCTCAAAGCCGTATTTTTCATTTTCTCGGTGCAGGAATCTGTACTTCAGGCCAGCATTTGCAGTTCGGCAAACATCCGGCGTGTCCGGTCATACCGTCCAGCGTCGGCGGGTTATCCCAGCGCACAAATTTATCTTTCATCTTGCGGTGAGAATCGCGCGTTCCGGCCCCCTCGATACGCCACCAGTAGCCCTCTGATCCAACCGAAAGGGCTCTGGCCTGCGTCAGCGCGCCGGTAGCTCGTCCAATCTCTGTACGGGCAATCAGCTGCGCCCTGCTGGCGGCCACGTCACCAGAGGCCATGATCATCTCGTAGAGCTCGTCCGGACGTTCACCAGTGATAACCGCCTGCATTGCGCGCTGTTGTATGTCCATCACGCGATCGGCTGCTTCCAGCGGCAGGGACTTCATCAGCTGAATCTGGCGGTACACAATATCCTGGGCCACCTGCCCGACGGGGGTATTACCCACCACATCGCGCAGGCCAGCGCCAATTTCCTCTGACACCGATTTCCACTGATTCCATTCCTCCTGCTCGACCTGGGCAAACATCCTTCGCCCGACATGCTCTGCCCAGTCGCTGATTACCTCGGAATAGTCCACCAGCGTTTTCGAAATGCTGTCAGCGCTGGCCTGTGAACCATCGTAGGTACCATCGACGATCTGCCCTATCTGGTTTGCTATCGCCAACAGGCTTTTGCGGTACTGGATTTCCGATCGTCGGCGGAGGGATGGTTTCAGATTCATCCTCCTCCCACTGGGACTTCGCATTGTTAATGTCCTCGTCAGTGATTGATGCACCAATACCCGTCACGCGCGCCGTTTCCCTGAGGTCGGTAAGTGCGGCTGCAGGAGGCATTCCAAGTTCACGCACAGCAGTAGCCAGCGCGTTAGTGGTGTTGGTTGCAACGGTTGAACGATCAACATCTGACATCTGCCAGAGGGGATTAAATTCGAATGCAAAATCGGCTGGCAATGGTTCGCCAAATTCAGAACGATGGAGGACATCATAAAGGAGCCTGACAGGCGCTCTTAAGACGTTTTCCTGAAGAGCACCGATATCGTCGTAGTAATTCGCCAGATCAGCATCACCCGTTGAAAAACCTTTCGGCGATTGGCGAAATAACCGAACAAGGGGGATGCCTACGGCACCGGCAATATCTTCCTTAAATTCACTCAGAAGGTCTGATAATCCAGCAAAAGTATAGGAATGTGTCTCAAAAGTATCTTCTGAATCAAAAAGAGACATTCCCTCATTTGTCTGGAACTCACGAACCATATCCATCTGTTTTATTAGTGCTTCTAATGGCTTCCCGCCCATCGCGATGATTTCGCGAAGCTTCTTGATTTTTGCTGTTCGCAAATGTGCTTTGTAAGCCAGCTGCGCAGCACCAACGCTCGTGCTGTCATACGATGTCAGGCGGTCAAAGACTCTCTCAACAACAGACATCCCCCACTCATTTTCCGTGAGCGCCTGCTGATACGGGAGGGTAATTCCATCCATTCGAATCAACCGGCTGTAGTTCACTGTCCAGGGGGGAATACCCTGCGCAGAAGTAACGATTTCGTAAGTTTCGGGTTTACCAAGCTCAGGCCCGAGTTTTTTGATGCGTCGTCCGAGATTAGGGTTAATCATCCAACGATCGAGAACAGCGAGGCCTTTAAAGCTGCCTTTTCCCACTTTATCCAGTACCAGCGGCGTCAGGGGTGCCTGTCCCTCAATGAGGATTAGCCCAACGGCACCACCATACAGCCTGGACCATTTCAGGATCAGGTTCAGCCGCTCCCAGAGTTTTAGCTCTTCAAATCGGGCCTCCAGAATCCCCCGCCGCTTTGGGTCAATTTCGCTGGTTATTCTGGCCCCTTTTTTTGTCATATCGTCGGGCTTTGCATCAACAGCTGCGCCGATGATCCATGAGGAACGATACGCCCATTCCAACAGCAGACGATTGCGGCTGGTGTAATTGGCTCGATAAGTTGACGCTGCATGCTGATTTGGCTGCTGCATGCCAACTCGCGCGACAAAGTTATCGTAAGAGTCGGCTGTGGCAACTCTTCCTGTTTTTTTCGCCATAGCTTTTATGCTCCGAGCTTAGTCCAGATATCGAGAGAGGAATCCATCGGCGCGTAGTTAATCATCACGGCGTCGGCGAGGTTTGGCGATTTTGTACCTTCCGGCTGTTTATCCACGAGGATTTTACCGACGGCGTTTTTCGACCACGTAGGCTGTGAAAGCTCCATCAGCAGGCGGTCAATATTTTCTATCTCGCTGCTTAAAGAAATGATTTCGTCGGGGTTGTAGTCCATCCCGTTCAGCGCGCGGAAGGTGTTCCGAAACAGCTTGCGAAGATGCCACCAGCTCTGTGCTTTCGCGTTCGCGAAGAAGTCTTTATTCAGGCGTGCCGCTTTACCGTTATCACCAGGAACGGCTTCATCTTCCGGATCGAATACGCTACCGCTACCACGGAAAGGCGTAGCTGTGACTGTTCCCCGGCCTTCAGCCTGCCTGAGCTCGTTTATCACGCGAGCATCGCCACGCGCACCAGCACCCAGACCGTCCTCATCGAAACGGAACTCATCAAGACCGTAATCGTCACAGTACCCAAACGATTTAACGACAGAGGCGTAGATGTCGCTGCCAATGCCAGACCATTCGTGAACGTTCTGCAAAAGGAAGCCATAGCGGCAAGAAAAGCCGTTTTTGTCTTTCCCTTCGTCTGCGATATCCATTGCGCCGAGGCGCTGGCCGCTGGGCTGAATACCCAGTTTGATATGCGCGTCGACGGCAGCCTGTACCCATTCAGAAGGAATGAGAATCCCCTCTGTGGATGCGCTGTAGTTCAGGTCCAGTTCCTGAGCAACGATAATCGGATCATCAATTTTCAGACATTCGTTGCGGTACCACTCATCATCCTTGCGCGGGTCGCTGCGCCAGTGGAACGTAAACACCGGGATATTTCCGCTGTGGCGCTTACGGGCAAACGGGTTATTCATGCCGTTGACGGATGAGAGGTCAATCCGGCAGCGGGTCGTCTGTGAGAGCGCGGCATCAATAAGTAACGGGCGTTGGAGAAACGCCGATTCATCCACGAAATAAAGCGTGGTGCGGTCACCACGCCCTATGTTATTGCCAGCCTCTCCCTTAATGACCGCGCCTGTGTCCGGGAACTCCACACGCATGTAAGGAGCATGTTTTTTGTCACTCCATGAACCGCGAAATTCTACCGGCAGCAGCTCGACAAACTTACGCGCTTTCCAGAACAGTGCTTTCGGGTCGCCGGTACTGTCGACATATTCCTCTTTACGGGAACCGAACCCGATCACCATTTCTTTGTTGAACAGGCAAAGTGAACAGGCCAGGCCGATAGATGTCCAGCTCAGCCCCATTTCGCGGCTTTTTTCTGTCAGTCCATGCTCAAGACTGGCGCGCCTGTCCATGATCCAGTTAATCCATTCCTCCTGGCGGGGGAACAGCAAAAACGGGATGGTGGCAGGTAGGCCATAATCGAGGTTACGCGGGTCCGTCGTCATGCCCCAGTCGATGATGAACTGGGCTGGGTTAGTGCGGTAAAACTCACGGAGTGCCGGAAGCATTTCAGGCGCTTTCCTGATCCGCTCCAGCCTCTCCATTCTCCACTCAAACACGGCTGTATAGTCCGGTTTGCGGAAGTCAAAGGGGAACGGGATCGGCACAGAAAAATTCCTCAAAAACGCCCCGATTTAACATAATGGTCGTTACCCGCACTGGCGCAACAGCACCCATCACGCAAACGGCGTGAAGCCTCTGTTTTGAACAGAAAAGTGGTCAAATCGAGATGAATAAAATGTGCATAAAACGGGTCAAAAAGTGCATAGCGTTTTTACGGTTCGAAACGCCTGTTTTTGCAATTTTCAGCCCAGGTATTTTTTGTAGATATCTGCTGCTTCCTGCGGGGTCAGGTTCGCCGCGTCGGCTTTGGCTGCCTCGTCCATATTGTTGAACGATTCGAAAATCTTCGGTGCTTCCAGCTCCATAAGCAGGGTTGCCGGAACTTTTATCCCCTCAGCCTCAAGCAGCTGCGCCGCCTCCAGCGCGGAGTATTTCCCGGCCACCTTGTGTTTCATCACCTCGCGAAGCACATCACGCTGACGATCCTCTTCCCCATAAACACTGCGGCCGAGTCCAAGTGCTTTGGCAAACACCGCAACATCATTGTGCGTTGGCAAAACATCCTCGACGGTTGTTTTCAGTCCATCAGAGGATTTGGTGACAATCTTTCGCTTCCGAATGTCCAGGCTTTTACCTGCAACGTTGTTAATTTTTTCCATCAGAACTTCGCGAGCCTCGGTAAAGGCACGATTAAAGTCGGCATGTTCCTTGCGCCAGTTACGGATAGTCGCCTCGTCAATTTCCAGTCGCTGGGCAACCATACGGTTTGAGATCTTGTTACGGGCCAGAGCCATATCAATAACGATACCGACGTAGGCCTTCTTAAAGCTATTTTTACGGGCCATACGCTTACCTGAAATCGAGTGCTGTTTATATTTTGTTCAAAATTATTTTTACGCATTTTGCGTGCGGAATAATTCTGAGAAAAAATCTGCTCCGGGGCCGCAAGCCTGCTGGGTTTAAGTGCGGAATTAAAAACGTCAAAAAATGCGGAGTTATCGATTTTCCGTAAAAACTGCGATTTAATGCCCGGAGGCCGCGCAGAATGGGGAGATAGTGGATCGCCCTAATATTTCCACTATGTGGATAACTCAGTCGTCCAAATCCATCTCCACCACTTCACCGAACAGATGACCGTAAACGTCCATTGTGGTTTTGATGTTCGAATGCCCAATAAGTCGGGAAACCTTCAGAATATCGACGCCTTTGTTTGCCAGGCGAGATACAGCAAAGTGGCGAAGATGATGGAATCGTTTAATGCCATAGTCGTTCAGGGTTCTGACGAGAACGCCCTGAGTGCCGTAGCTGGTAGCGAGGCATGCGCCGGTAAACTGGTTGCAGATAAGAGGCTCAGAGGTACCGAGTTTACTTTTATCCAGCAACGCGAAAAGCTCACGCGGCATCCTTACCCGGCGCTCCACGCCTCTTTTCAGCCCCTCATGTATAACGCCGTCAACAACATGCCCCCGGATATCGATCCAGTCAGCTGACACGTCGTTATAAGTAACCGCCAGAGCCTCACCGATGCGCAGGCCACAAATCCCGAGCCAGCACGCGATACGCTCACGAACTGGCGCGTTATTCAGTAGCTCCCTGACCGATGATGATGGCGGTATGGTGATGGGTCGACGCTTCCGGCGCGCGGGACGGTCAACAGGGTTAAAAGTGATGAGCCGCTTTTCCACCAGCAGGAAGAAAGCCGAACGAATCCAGCGATGGCAGCCGGTGCGAACCGAATCAACGATATCGCGATGGCTGATATGGAGAATATTTTTTTCCAGTATCGGCCCGTCTACAGCAAGTAGATCGTGACGGCATTTCGCATATGACGACAACCGAATGATATTTTTTTCCAGCTTACCGGCCTGATACCCCAGATAAAACAGAATTAACTTTCGGAAAGTCCAGGAATGGTCTATTCCGGTCCAGCTGGCAGTTCGACAATCCAGCTCGATATTCTGTTTTTGCCAGAAAAGATGAGCGGCATCATCAATATTCTTAAAAATGCGGCGGCGTCCATGACCGGATTTTTCATCCTTCCAGTGGACGTAATATTTCGATTGTCCAATGGCATCATTGGATTCTTTTATCGAAGCCATGCTGAACAATCCTCACTCAAAAAACATTATCAAAGCCACTCAGTGAATGGCTTTTGTAATGTCATGCTGGCAATAATCATTGCCTGTCCTTCTCGATCTGGCGTATTCCAGCCAGCTGAATATTCGCTTTTTCGATAGCGGCCAGCAGCGGCTTGATCCAGAGAACAGCCTGGCAATAGGTCAGCGCGCTGGCGGTAGTGGTGCTATCACCGGCTGCGTCAGCGTTCCCGGAATCGGTGAGCATTGCGCTGGCACGTAAACTGTTCGCGTAGCTGAGCAGCCCACCAGCGACATCAGCAGGAACAGGCAGATTACAGGTTTTTTCACGATGGAGAATCTCCCTATATTCGATAACCGTGCTATCGGAGCTGACATCAATAAGTGAGTTAAGTCGGCTGGCGTTTTCGGCCACCTGGTTAAACCGGTTGAAGTTGAAAGCTTGAGCAGCGATAACCGTCCCCTGCAGGTTATTGTCACTGCGCAGAACGTCATTATCACTCTTCAGCGTAGCAACGTCAGAGCGGCTGTTTGCCAGCAGGATGCACAATACAGCAGTAACAATCACCACGGCCACCAGCACTATCCAACGCCATACGGATTTAATATCGGCAAAGGTGATCATTGCAGACCATCCATACAGAGCTGCTTCTCTGCCTCACGACGAGTTACCAGCCCTGGCAAGATTGTTTTCCCAGCGTATACCCATCGGGGGAACTGGTTACATGCTGAGGGCCAGGCTTTTGGACCTTCACGCAGGAATGCATAAAGTGTCGATTTACGCATTGTCCCGCAGCCGATGTTGAACGTAATCGACGTCACCGCCGAAAACGTGTCATCACTGAGATTTCCCCCGTTACCGTATGAGTTAACACAGCGTTCAGCGTCGAGAATATTTCGTTCCCAGTCAGCAGCAATCTGCGCATCTGTCTTTCGCACGCCAGTTTTTACACCGTGAGTATTGCCAACCCCATCAGTGAGTTTTGCAGCCGGACAAAGATATGGATCACGGCGACAACCTTCCGCATTACCGATTAACTCCAGACCACGCTCATTCGTTCGGACGTTACCATTGCCCAGCACTATGGCGATAATCGCTGCAACAGAACAAATAGCGCCAACTGCGCCGCCCTTTTTAGCCAGTTGGGCCATTATTCACCTGCCTTTGTCAGTGCATCCGCGACAACGCTGACCGCAGCCGGACGCTCGGATTTTGGTTTATCACTAACTCCATCGAGATAATCGCGAATCATCTTCGTTCGCTTTTCATCCTCTTTTCTGCGCCGGCGCGCATCAAGACGCCCATTGACGTAAGACACCAGCGAGATAATCAGGCCAACCGCCCCGAAGAACATGTAAACCATGTCCTGAGTTGTGAAGCCCAGTGCAGCGGCAAGTGTTCCCAACCACGCAAAGAACTGCGTGAATATGTTCCCTGAGTGATCGTTCATTTTCATGTTCTCTCACCTCGCAGTGTGCGGGTGCTGTGTGTAGGGGTCAGGCTCTCGGTATGAATTTAACGATGAAGCTCATCGGTGAGGGTTACCGGAGCCTGAAAAAGAAAAAGGCCGCCAATCGGCAGCCTAAAGAAATTTTAATGCCGGGGTTTTTATCCACGCCCGGCGCGTGGTTTCCCAGCTTTCCACAGGCAAAGGAAATTGCTAAATTGTTTATTCCACAGACAATTAGGGAATAACCATGGATGTAGGATTACTTATCGCGTCCCTTAAAAACGGGATCGGCGCGCTTTCTGCTGTGCAGAGTAACGAGGTCCTGCGCGAGCGCATCGCTTTCATTGGAGAGCAGATCGACGTACTTCAAAAAGCCCATGCTGCCACCATAGAAGAACTTGCCGAGGCGAAGGCCAAGTGCGTAGAACTTACGAAGGAAGTAGCGGCTTACCGGGCAAAGGATGAGTTTGTCGAGCACATGGGCGCGGCCTTTAGAAAAAATCCCGCGGGTGGGTATATCAGCGCGGTTTATTGTCCCAACTGTCTTAAACAGGTCGGTAGCGGGTTCGATGACTTTCCTTACCATTGCGGCTCCTGCGGCTGGACTTCACGATTTGAAGGAAGGGAAATTGATAACGTGATGAAAACTCTTCCGTAGTACCAATGATAACTATCACAACTCTGGAGAATTATTTATGAGCAGCATGCTTGACCCACAGAATTACAATAAAGAAATGCGTGAGAAAAAGATTGACTTGATGCTCTCAGCCATGGGGCCAATGAATGAGAAGTCGGCATTTCTTTTGGCTTTAATGATCAAACACTCAGATGACCCAGCCGCAACAATTAGAGAGATCGGAGACTGTATCGAGGCGGTCTACGGCGCGGGTGAAAATACTGACACATCTCAGGGGTCAAATTTTAGCGAGATGAGGCTGATGTACCACAGTGCCATAAGCATCTATCATAAAATTAAAGACATTTAGCAAAGCAAACCCCGTGATGATGCGGGGTTTTTTTTTGGGGCAAACAACGCAAAAGCCCCACGGGTTAACCGCAGGGCTTGATGATCATTTCTTAAAAATGTCTTCAGTGTCAAAGGTTTCTATATGAATTGGCTCACCAATATCCACTATTACCCTGTAGATGGAAAAATAGTCGTGGTAGCAAGTGTTACGGGGTAGGCCAACAATCTCTCTTGCTCTTTGCTTCGCATTTTCTACGGAAGAAAACACCCCCAATAGATGCGACGGAGAATCCCTATAGCCACCCTCTAAGATTATTACAACGCTCATGCCTAATCACCATTCAAGTCTTTGCTTCTATGCCTTTAGTAAGGCTCACACATTAACAATACGTGGACTATGGTGTTTATTGGTTAATTAAAATCAACAAAAAACCCGCTCAGAGGCGGGTTTGATTTCATGCAGGCGCAATAACCTACGTTCTGAAGCATACACGACAAGTTCGGACAAAATCAAGCTTAATGTGGCTAATATGCTAAATTTTGTTCACATCATCACGATAGCTCGTTGCGTCCTGAAATGCCGAGTCTGCTTTTTGTTCTTCTCTGTAGCAGACGTCGACAAGCCCCTCCAGAAACGGTTTCCAGTTACGGGTCCACGTTCTGATGTGCAGATCCGGGACTCGCTTCAGTATCGCTTTATAAGCTGCAGTAGACGGCACCCCAGAAAATCCATTTCCGCTGCAGCGCTCGCAGGTTTTGAACACCGGCGCGCCACGCTCACTTGTGGCTTTGCGGTCGAGCACCTCACCTTTTCCGCCGCAACGGCATCGGGCCAACAGCTTACCTTTACCGTTACATGCCGCGCATTTACGCTTGACCAGTTCGTGCTTGATTTTCGGCGGGACGATTTCCATTCCGTCAGAGTTGAAGACTCCAGGATATTTGATCACATCTTCATACTGAGAGGTTAATCCGCTGCCGCCGCAGCTGTGACACGTCACGCTGGTTTCCGCTGAACGGGAGTATTCGGCAAAGGCGAATTGTGCGAGCACCAGCATGCACCAGCCAAACTCGCCTGCTGCTGCTTTACGTACATTCCTGGGCGCTGATTCCATTGCATGACGCGCCAGAGCCTGTACAACCAACTGCTCATCGCTTTTGCTGATCCCGGTCTTACCAAAGAAGGCAGCCAGACCAAACCGCGCTCGGCTGCTGGTGGTACCAATGGCCGCCATAACATCGGTGCCAGTGATACGATCCGGAGAGGTTCCTTTCACGTCGTCGCTGATGTGCATTCCCTGAGGGCTAAAGTGTTTTAGTGATGCCTCCAGTTTCATTCTTCACACTCCCCTACCAGGTTAAGAATCACCGCCGCGCCGTGGTCTTCCATGAATTCGTCCTTTCCACTGTCAAGAAACCAGTGACATACCTCCACGGCTTCGACGCGCGTTACGGGTTTGATGGCAGCAAGCAATTTTTCAAGGTAGCGCTCGCGGTCATATACCGATTCGTGATGCTCGGAGTAACCAAACTCATAGCCCTGCTCTTTAGTTGCAGTGTGGCGAACGCTGTAGAGCCAGTCCCAGTAAACAAACTCACGAACAACGTCAGAAAGCGTATTGGGCTCTGGCAGTACATCACGATAGCCTTCAACAAATGCCCGGCGCTGTTCATCAATTTCGTTCATACGGCTGCCGTTAATGCTGCCAGCTTTCTTCTCGGCCGGAGTCCATCCCCAAAGGTGATCGTCGATAAATTTCGGGGAAGACTTGATTACTCGCTCGGCTTCCACATCTTCGAGAGCTGCCTCATAGCTGCCGAACGTGGCCCTGACTGATGCTGCTTTTTTGATGTCCTCCCGGGCGTTCCTGATTGCCTGTGCCGGGTTATCTATGCCGATGGTACCGAAAGCAACCTGGAAAGGATCGCCACCATTCGCCAGCAAATAACGCGCGTAACGTTCCTCGGCCTCTTTAGGGGAGATTTCAATTTTCTCCAGCGCGGCTTCGGCTGCGTCCAGATGTGCGGGTTCGTTCAGACGGATCACCTCCAGCACCCAAAGATAAGCGTCAGTTTGCTTATGCCCGGTGATTCTCCGTTGCTCGGGCAGAGGCTTGATGTTTGCGAGGGCGGAGCTGTGCGCTGCCGTCGGGATGGTGAATAGTGCTTTATGTTCGTTGTTATCAGTACGCATTACGCAGCCGCCTTTTTCTTGAAGAAAACCACCTCACGAACCTGATCGCCGTTCATGAGCATGTCGTTAAAATCCCCGTTATCCGGGTAGTAGATGCTGATTTTTTCCAGGTCATTTTTTGCCAGTAAGTTGGCATGGGCGCATTCCGTGGCCGCAGCCAATCCGGTGGCGCTGTTTACGTCTCGATCTGCGAAAATAATCAAATTTTTCACACCTGCAGGAACACGGAATTTCTTCATGAATCCGCTGGTCATGGTGGCCCAGGTGTTAACGTTGTACAGCTGCTTGCAGGAAAGAGCCGTTTCGATACCCTCGGCAATTCCGAGGGTCGTCGCTACCGGGAACATGCGAATAGCGACGGAACGGGCATGATCCAGATAGCTTTCGTCCTGAAGAGATTTCTGGCGCTTCGCTCCGGCAGAATCCCTTAGTTGGGCTTTCTGATTGCCGTCCAGTAAAGTTCTGTGCAGATAGCAAAGCTCGCCTTTGTCGTCAGTTGCGAGTGAATACAGACACTGGTAAACCTTACCGCCGTAGCGTTGTTTATCATTGAACTTCACCGCCTCTTGTGGGAGCTGATAAATTCCCCTGGCCTGCAGATAATCCGCCCCGGTAGTTCCTTTCAGGTTGACCAGTTTCGAAAATTTGGACAGAACCCGATCTCGGGCGCTTACTGCATCTGAAGTGCGCGGGAAGGCTTCGCGGGTAAAGTTATTACCAATCAGCTGGTCTATTTCCCTGCAAATTTCATTGAATGGCTTCCCTTGTGTCAGAGTGACAAGCTTCATTCCGTCACCGCTGCCGCAGGTACAGATCCATGTTCCCCGGCCGTCCCGGTCATCAATACGCAGCTTTCCCCGCGCACCACATACCGGACACTCGCCTTTAAAGTGATTTCTGGCATTAATGGGAGGTAACCCGAAGTGCTCAAAAATCATTGCCCATTGACCTTTTGCCGCTTCTGCCGTCTTCATGCTCGTTTTCCTAACTGCTGTTTGATATCGCTAATCGCTTTCTGTGCTTGCTGTACTGAGGATGGTGCTGCCGTGCCTGATGCCTCCTGCAGGCGCTTGGCCTTCTCCTGCCCTTTCGCATACGCAATCAATTTGTGCCGGATGAAATTAGAGACGGTCGGAGTGATCTCCATCGGGAAATCACTCAACCCGTTAGGCCACTCGTCAAACCGTTCGCGAAAGGTGTTTGCGCACCAGCCATCGCTGACGGGCTTTTTCCCCTGCGATACGCGCTGGCGTTGATAGAATTTGATCTGACTCCACCAGGCCTGTTTCTCTGCCTTAGTGGGCTGATGCTGGTTTTTACCCAGCTTTTTGAGTTTGCGGCCAGTGTCGGTATCAACGTCCTCACCGCCCAGCGGCTTATGCCCACATTTCGGGCATACATAGACGCCAGCAGGCTTCATGAAGTGGCATTGCGAGCATTCGTGAGGCAGCTTTTCTGCTCGTTCCTCAGCTGCGCGGCGCGCGCCCTCCTCCATCCCGTCTGATTTACCCGGAAGATCGTCATATTCGATAGAGTCTGGATAACCCAGGCGGTGCACGGTGCCACTGTGATCGAAGATGAGGCAGGACTCTTTACCCGGAGCGGTGCGCAAGCCACGCCCGAGCGCCTGCAGCCAGCGAATTTCGCTTTTTGTTGGCCTGGCGTAGATGATGCAACGAACGTCACTATCGAAGCCGGCCACCAGAACGCCCACACTAACGATGATTTTCGTTGCACCGGTTTCAAAGCGGTGAATGATGGTCTGGCGTTCATCCACTGGAGTGTCGGCGGTCATAACCTCAGCGTTAACACCCGCCAAGTTAAACTGGATTGTCAGGTAATTGGCGTGGGCTACGTTGACACAGAAAGCGATGGTAGGCAGATCCCGGCCATTCTCCAGCCAGTTCTGTACGATGTCGCCCACCAGCGTAGAGCCGCACATGATTTCAGCCAGCTGCGTTTCGTTGTAATCGCTCCCGTACTCAAGCGATGCTTTGGTTTTAACTCCTTTCAGATCCGGCTTAGTTGGCGCGTAAAATTCGTATTTACTCAGATCGCCACGCTGGATTAACTCGCCGATGGTGGTCGGTTTAATCAGTCGGTCATAGTATTTGCCCAGGAACGGGGAAAACGGAGTACCCGACAGGCCAATCACCTTTACGCCTTTGCCGCGCAGACGTTCGATATCCTTCAGGATGCGCTTTTTACGCAGGTGTGCTTCGTCGATAATCAGCAGATCAATATTTTCAGGAAAAACACGACGAATAAGCGTGTCGGCGCTGGCAATCTGAATTTTCCGGTCCGGATCGTAGTTCGGGTGATCCGCCCAGATATAACCGATTTCATCCCCCGGTAATCCATACTCCACGAACCGATTAGCCGTCTGACCGATCAGGATGGTGTACGGTGCACAGAAAAGGACGCGCATACCACGGCTGACAAACCCGGCAACGATGAAGGCGGCCAAACCCGTTTTACCGCTACCGGTTGGCGAATACACCATGAAGGTGTCGTTTGCCTTCCAATCACGGCGCAACATGTTTAGCGCTCGTTCCTGTGCAAAATTCGGCGTGATCGTCAGCTCCATTGTGCAACTCCCGTGCTGATGAGATAATAATTTTGTGATGTGGTTTTCATGGATTCCCCCTCACATGGCTGGTGGCCTCCCCAAAGGCTGCCAGCCTCCCTTCTGATTCAGCTCCTCTGAAAAATCACTCTTCCAGGAAGAACCATTTTCGTTTCTCAGCGCCTGAGCGCTCCGTACTACCTTGCTGATACAGGCGTTTTTTTAAATTGCACCCTTAAGACAGTGATCTACTTAACCAATGGATCTCTCCTGTTGGAAAAGACCCTATTCCTGCCCCTACACCCAATCCCCCCTTACC
>NZ_PQTC01000002.1:0-395671 GCF_003850715.1 Enterobacter sp. 301B | reverse complement strand
CGCGATCAACAACCTGTTTGACTGCTTCAGTTTTAAACTCTTCGGGATAACGCTTACCGCTCATGGGCACCTCTCTTTAAGCCATCTTAAATGACTCTGAGGTGTCTGTTAAACCCGTGGCGATTCACCGTCAGCTTGATGAAACCTCCCGACAGGAGGTCAGGGCGCTGAAAGAAGCTGGTTCGATGAAAGGGCTGTGGCGTAACCGCAAAGCATTTTTGATGGTATTAGGCTTTACCGCCGCAGGCTCGCTAAGCTTCTATACCTTCACCACCTACATGCAAAAATATCTGGTTAACACCACGGGCATGCATGCAAACGTTGCGAGTGTCGTCATGACGGTGGCGTTACTCGTCTTTATGCTCATCCAGCCGATTGTCGGCGCGCTGTCGGACAAAATTGGTCGCCGTACCTCCATGCTGATCTTTGGCGGCATGCTCACCCTGGGTACCGTTCCGCTTTTGACGGCGCTACAGCATACAACCTCTCCGTATGCCGCTTTCGCTTTAATCATGGTGGCGCTCATTATTATCAGTTTTTACACGGCAATCAGTGGCATTTTGAAAGCGGAAATGTTTCCCGCACAGGTGAGGGCGCTGGGCGTAGGCCTCTCTTATGCGGTTGCAAACGCCCTGTTCGGCGGTTCGGCAGAGTATGTCGCGTTATCCCTTAAGTCATGGGGCAGTGAAACGACCTTCTTCTGGTATGTCACCGTTATGGGGGCGCTGGCGTTTATTGTCTCGCTGATGCTGCATCGCAAAGGAAAAGGTATCCGCCTTTAATAATGCGCCATCTGCCAGACGGCGTAGCCGGTTGTTGCCCCGGCTACGTCCCAGGCAAAATCTTTCCAGCTCCAGCCACTTCCCGAGGGGCGGCTATCCCAAAGTTCTTTTGATGCCCCCAGGCTGATGGAGAACATCAGGCCTATTGTGGCACTACGATCCCTGCTATAACCCTGGTGCAGCGCATACTCATTACCCGCAGCGGACATCATTGCAGACGCCAGAAAGTGCTGAGCTTTATCCTGACCCGACCAGTTATCATTAGCCATATGGCTGCAACCTGTCAGCAAAAGAGGGATTATCAGGCAAGGCGTACGCATTAACAGGCTCCATAAAAAAAGCCCCGTCGATGACAGGGCTCGTGTATTACAGAATGCGGCTGATGAGGCGATCGATACGGATCCGACGTAGACGGCGAATCAGCTTGCGAACTTTCACCGGGTAATCAGCGATGCTTTGCAGATCGCGATAATGACGAACCACTGTGGTATGCGTGCGTATAAGCTCCAGCTCACGATCGCGTTTCGCGGCTAACGCATGCTGAGGATCGTGAATCAGAATGGCGTTTTCCAAATCCAGACGCCAGGCGCGTGGGTTCAGGTTATTACCGGTCAGCAGCATCCACTCGTCATCAACCCACATTCCTTTGAGATGATAGCTGTTATCTTCATCTTTCCAGAGGCGCACGACGAGCTGGTCCGTGTTCACATAGTACTGTAAACGGCTCAGAAAGCGGCGCAGGTTAATCTCATAGAGATAAGGCAGTGCGCCGATGATCTTGAAAGGCTGATCTTCCGGAATGAAAAAGTCGTTTGCCGTTTTATCCCCGACAATGATTTCCACCTTTTTACCATCACGCAGCAGCTGAATGATGTTACGCACCAGAACGGCGGGAAGGTTGAAGTACGGGGTGCAGATGGTGAGCTTATGCTCCGCGCACGGCATCAAATGGAAGATAGTCTTGTTCAGGAGGCTGGATTTACCCAGGCCTACCAGAGGCGTAACGGACAGTTCTTCATTATTGGCATCACCCTGGAAACGATAAACCGCATCGCGCAGCTCCTGGCGGAAGGAGCGAACGTCGTTTTTGATTTCCGGGCTTTTCGGGCGATGAGGATCGTCAAGACGGTGCACACCCCGGCCATGAACCAGGTTTTTATCAACCCAGTTGAACATGATGTCGGTCATCTGCGGATTACGGATAAGATGGTAGCGATCGTAACGGTATTTATCGAGCTGATGGAGATACACATCATTCAGACTGGCGCCGCTATAAAGGACGCTGTCATCAATGATAAATCCTTTAAAATGAAGAACGCCAAGCGCTTCACGGGTATTCACCGGTACGCCATATACCGGGATATCAATACCCGGATTTTCCTGGGCCATGCGGCAATACCAGTCAGCATTGGTATTCGAGGCAGCCGCACCAATACGGCCACGCTGAGCACGGTGCCAGTCAACCAGCACGCGAACATCCAGTTCCGGACGCTGACGTTTCGCTTCATAGAGCGCGTTCAGGATCGCACGCCCACCTTCATCTTGTTCAAGATAGAGCGCCACAATGCAAATACGTCGCGTAGCGCTGGCAATCTTTTCAAGAAGCGTCTCCCGGAAATGAGCGGGAGCATAAAAGAACTCTACATCATCAACTGACTGAGAAATCTTCGGTAGTTGAGCAAGGTGTTGTTGATGTTTATTACGCTTAAATTTTGACAACATCACAGTGCGTTTCTTCTCTGTTCATTGAAGGGTTGTCTGTACCAGGCAAACAACATAAGCGGACAATGATACCCCAGTGCCGGGAAAAGTGGGTAACATTTCCAGCAGCTTACTCTTGTTTATCCGTCGAAGTCAGGCTGAGGGACAAAGAGACAATGCCTTCATCCAGCTGGATATCAACGTCAAAACCGAGCTTCCGCGCCAGGGTCACCATACCCCGATTATTTGGCATAGTAATGCCATTGAGCCGTGACAATCCGTGATCGCGCGTATAACCAATGAGTTTTTCGAGCAGCCGTCTGCCCAAACCCAAACCTTTAAGATCGGAACGCACCAGTACGGCAAACTCCGCATCCACGTTATCCGGGTCGGAAATGGCACGCGTCACGCCGAGGATCTCCTCTCCCTCTGCGGAACGGCGGACCGCCACAATCGCCATTTCTCGATCGTAGTCGATCTGGGTCATATTGGCTAAATCGTCGTGGGTAAATTCATTAATTTCGCTGAAATAGCGATAGTACAAATCTTCTTTCGTCACCTGCGAGATGAACGCTCGCAGCAGCGGCTCGTCTTCCGGCAGGATAGGGCGAAACAGTGCCCGCTCTCCATTTTTCATCTCCACCCACTCTTCCAGATGGAGAGGATAAGGACGAATGGCGAGACGGCTTTCCCGGTCACCGACAAATGGCGCAATTTCCAGCGTCACGTCGAGGGCAGTGAATTCATTTCCGGAAGCGAGGAGCGGGTGGATGTCCAGGCGCTGGATCTCCGCACAGTCAACAATGAGGTTGGAGACCTTCACCAGAAACTGGCTTAACCCGGCGATATCAAGCGGCCTCAGAGCGCTTCTGCCGCGGATTTTTTTACTTTTGATGGCCTGAATAACCAAATAACGCGCCAGGTTCATGTTTAGAGGTGGAAGCGCGACAGCCGCTTGTTCTTCTGGCCGCCATTCAACGCCGCCTTCACCCAGCATAATGAGTGGACCAAAAACCGGATCGTGTTCGACGACCACGCGCAGCTCCTGCGCACCTGCTCGGTTAGCCATGCTCTGCACCAGCAGGCCGTGGATCCGGGCCTGTGGCCACGTCATTTTAACGCGATCGATAATGGCATCCGCGGCCTGTTGTACTTCTGTCGCGGTGCGCAGATACAGCATGACGCCCTGAACATCCGATTTGTGCGGAATATCGGGGGAGCGCAGCTTCAGCGCGACCGGATAGCCAATCTGCTCAGCGATATGTACCGCCTCAGCGCTGTCACCGGCAATCCAGGTCGGCAGTGTTTGCATCCCATAGCTGCCAAGAATGGGTTGCACTTCATGCGTATCAAGCGAAGTGGCGCCCTCTTCGATGGCCTGTTGCAATAAACTGTGTACGTCCACCGAATTTGCTGTGAGGTTGCCCGGTAGGGCAGGCGTTTCACGCAGCTGCTTCTGGTTGCGGCGGTACTCAACCATATGCATAAACGCGGTTATGGTGCCCTCTGGCGTACGGTAGGTTGGCAACCCGGCTTCACTAAACAGACGTCGCGCTTCCTGCGAGGAGAACTCGCCGCACCAGTTGGTCAGCAGGGTGACGTATTTGCCGCGCGGATGGTTTCGGACAGCCTCAATCAGCGTTCGTGCACTTTCGCTGCCTGGCGCAACCGCGCTGGGCGAATGGATAATCATCAGCGCATCAAAGTCCTGGCTATCCAGCAAAATCGTGATCGCCTTAATGTAACGATCGCTGTTGGCATCATCGCGCAAATCGAGGGGATTATCGGGAACAACGCTTCCCGGTAACGCGTCCCGCAGGCGCTGGAGCGTCTCTTCACCCAGCGTGGCCAGCTTGCCGTTGCGTAGCCAGAGCTCGTCCAGCGCCAGGGCGGCGGGAGCGGCTCCGTTGCTGACAATCATCAGCTTTTCACCGCGCAGGGGACGCATGTGGCTCAACGTTTCGACGGCGGAAAAAAGCTCGTGCGTATCCTGTACCCGCAGTAAACCGGCGCGCTGGATCGCTGCATCCCATGCGGGATCCATCCCGGAATGGGATTGCAGCAGGCGCTGAGCCGCGGGGCTGCGCCCGCTTTTGATGACCAGAATCGGTTTATTACGCGATGCGCTACGCGACGCCGACACAAAACGACGGGCGTCACTCAGGTGTTCAAGGTAGAGCAGGATAGCGCTGGTTTTGCTGTCACGCGCCAGGAAATCCAGCAGCTCATCAACGTCAATGTCCAGGCTGTCGCCGAGGGCGATGAAATAGGAAAAGCCCATCTCACGCTGCTGCGCCCAGTCGAGGATGGTATTGGATACCGCTGCCGACTGTGAAATAAAGGCCAGTTTGCCTTTACGGATCGGAACCGGGGAAAAACTGGCATTCAGCCCTTGCCAGGGCGCAAGCAGACCGAGGCTATTTGGACCAAGAATGCGCATCTGGTAGCGGCTGGCGCAGGCCAGCAGTTCGGGCTGCTGTTCAGGAGGCGAGGAAAGAATAATGCAGGTTTTACAGCCCTTCTGACCGAGCGACTCAAGCAATTCGAGGTTTCGTTTCGCATGCGTACAGAGCACGGCGAGGTCGGGAACAAACGGTAAACTTTGCACGTCCGGCCACGCCAGCACCCCCTGTACCGCTTTATAAGCGGGCGTAACGGGCATGACCGGGCCGTTAAACCCGCCAGCCAGCAGGTTACGCATCATCAGATACCCTGCGCGGTCCGGTTTCATCGAGGCGCCAATAACGGCAATGGATTTCGGACGGAGTAGCGCTTCTAACCCTCTCTGGCTCATGCAGGCCTCCTGTGAATGCAAGCGACCTGATGATTTTAAACGCTTTCTGTCTCTGTTGCTGTGACGCTACCCTTATGAACGGTTTTTCCTGCCAGATAACGTTCGCGGAAGCAGGAGAAGTGGGAGCTTAATGCGCTGGCCGCCTGGGTATCGCCCGCCAGATCCAGTAGCGCAATGGCGACTTCAGCGGTGCAATATTGACCCTCGGCATGCGCTTCTCGTAAGCGATAGGCCGAAACGCGCGACAGATCGACGGAAATCACCGGCAGCGCATCAAGATAAGGGCTTTTGCGAAACATCTTTCTTGCTTCGGTCCAGGTGCCGTCGAGCATAATAAACAGCGGCGGCTTACCGGATGGTGGCGCCGTAAGCACCTGGCGTTGTTCGCCTGCATATGATGCCGGGAAAACGACCATGGGCTGATAGTCAGGGTTTGCCACCAGGTCAAGCAGAGCCTGAGGTGGCTCAGTGCGCGACCACTGAAACGCTGCGGTATTGGGCAGAATATCGGCGATCAAACGCCCCGTGTTGCTGGGCTTCATCGGTTCGGTATCGAACATGACCAGACAAAAGCGGCTTTTCGCCTCGCTCGGTGCAAGCGTTTCGCACAGACACACTTTCAGCGGTAAAAGGCAGCGCTGGCAGCGGCGAATACGATTGCCTCGGGCCAGAAAAGGGCGGGTGGCGCGCGCAAGGCGCTCGGCGCGTAATTGAAGTACAGCGTTATCAGTCATGGGCGAAAAGGCAGGAAAAACCCCATTTTCGCAGAGGAGAGAACGGGGCACAAGATATGCCCCGCGAATGTTACAGGGATTCGTTTAACCAGCTGTCGAAAGGCGCTTTCGGTACTGCACCATTGAGCATGTCGATCACTTCACCATTTTTGAAAATCATAATGGTTGGAATGCTGCGAATGCGAAAACGGGCGCTGAGTTCACGTTCCGCTTCGGTATTCACTTTAACAAAACGCATTTTCCCGCTGCGCTCTTCAGCCACGTCTTCGAAGATGGGTGCAAAGTTACGGCAGGGGCCGCACCACGGTGCCCAGAAATCGACCACAACCGGCAGATCGTCCTTGAGGAGTTTGTCCAGCGTAGCACCCGTCGCGTTAATGACATCGCCATCAAATAATTCGTGGCCACAACGCCCGCATTTCGCACCGTCATCCATCCGATCGTCCGGAATGCGGTTTAAAGCCTGACAGTTGGCACATACGGTATTCATAACTAACCTCTGATAGAGCCGTGGAACAACGGCGGAACGCCGATAATGTTTCTGATATGTTACATATTATCAGTGAGCCTGTATAAATCGACAACGCGTTTTATTCAATGGGAACAATAGTCACAGGCTTTTGTACGAAATTATGGCTATGAGCTTGCACATCGGGTAATCTGCGCGCTTCGCGCAGCGCTGGTGGAGAAAAGCATGAACGACGAAATGAAAAACAAAAGCGGCAAGGTCAAAGTGATGTATGTCCGCAGTGATGATGACTCTGATAAACGCACCCAAAATCCGCGTACCGGAAAAGGTGGCGGGCGTCCGGCGTCTTCTCGTGCAGACGGTGGCCGTCGCCCCGCCCGCGATGACAGAAATAACCGCGGCGATGACCGCAAACGTGATGACCGTAAGCGTGACGATCGCAAACGCGATGATTTTGTCCGCGACGGTGGATCGCCATGGCGTACCGTTTCGCGCGCGCCCGGTGAAGAGGCGACCGAAAAAGCCGATCACGGCGGTATCAGCGGAAAAAGCTTTATCGATCCGGAAGTGCTGCGTCGTCAGCGTGCGGAAGAAACCCGTGTATATGGCGAGAACGCCTGTCAGGCCCTGTTCCAGAGCCGCCCGGAGTGTATCGTTCGCGCATGGTTTATCCAGAGCGTGACCCCGCGCTTTAAAGAAGCGCTGCGCTGGATGGCGGCGAACCGTAAAGCCTACCACGTGGTTGACGATGCCGAGCTGACAAAAGCGTCCGGGACTGAACACCACGGCGGCGTCTGCTTCCTGATCAAAAAACGTAACGGCACCACCGTGCAGCAGTGGGTCAGCCAGGCGGATGCCGATGACTGTGTGCTGGCGCTGGAAGATGTGGGTAACCCGCATAACCTGGGCGCTATGATGCGTAGCTGCGCGCACTTTGGCGTGAAAGGCGTTCTGTTGCAGGATGCCGCGCTGCTGGAATCCGGTGCGGCAATCCGTACCGCGGAAGGCGGTGCTGAGCATGTTCAGCCGATCACCGGCGACAGCGTGCTGGAGGCCCTTGAGCAATTCCGTAACGCGGGCTACACCATTGTCACCACCTCAAGCCGTGCCGCTACGCCGCTGTTTAAAGCGACGTTGCCGCGCAAAATGGTGCTGGTGTTAGGTCAGGAGCGCGATGGTCTGTCTGATGCGGCACTCTCCAGCGCTGACATGAGCGTTTCTATCGACGGCACTGGCAACGTTGAAAGCCTGAACGTATCCGTTGCGACCGGCGTGCTGCTGGCCGAATGGTGGCGTCAGAACAAGGCATAAGCCTTATATGTGCCGGGCCTGACCCGGCACATTCAAACCCTACTCACTCTCTGCCGGTAACACAGGCATCCAGTCAATCGGCTTTTCGCCACGCTTTTCCAGCCACTCATTCGTCAGAACAAAATGGTTACTGCCAAAGAAACCGCGATGCGCAGACAGCGGCGACGGGTGCGGTGCTTTCAGTACGTGATGGCGCTGACGATCGATAATCGCCCCTTTCTTTTGGGCATGTGAACCCCAGAGTAAAAACACGACGCCTTCACGATGCTCATTGATTAGGCTGATAACCTTATCGGTAAAGGTTTCCCATCCCAGACTGGCGTGGGAGTGTGCCTGACCCGCCCGGACGGTTAATACGGTATTCAGCAACAGCACGCCCTGGCGCGCCCAGCTTTCCAGATAACCGTGATTAGGGCGGGTGAAACCCGGAATCGTTCCTTCCAGCTCTTTATACATATTCAGCAGAGAAGGGGGAATGGCCACGCCCGGACGCACGGAAAATGCCAGTCCGTGAGCCTGCCCGGGACCATGGTACGGATCCTGCCCCAGTATAACCACCTTCACGTCGCTCAGTTCGGTGTAGCGAAAGGCGTTAAATACATCTTTCTGCGGTGGATAAATTATCTGGCCGGCCTGCCGTTCAGCCGCAACGGTACTGAGGGTATTAATAAAATAGGGCTGCTGCTTCTCTTCTGCCAGCACGTCATGCCAGGTTAAAGGTGTTGTCATCTCGCTCTCCTGCGAATTTCATTCTCTGCCTAGCTTACCTGCTAATGCCTGGTGAGCAAAATTACCCGCGGAAAAGCGGCTAAGTGTCTCAATTTATGTTGAAAACCAGGCAGGGTAAGTTGAATTGGTAAATCATTAAAATTGATCTAAAACAAAAAATTCAGACCACACTCTTTATGTGGTTAGTGATTTTGTTGATTTAAATCAATAAATCACCCGGGTCTGAATGTTATATATACACACAACAAACAATGGTTTTACCAATTGGCCGCAAAAGGCCAGCATCAGTTAATGTAGCCTAAGGGAGGCAACACATGATTACAGGTATCCAGATTACTAAAGCTGCAAATGACGATCTGCTGAACTCTTTCTGGCTGCTGGACAGCGAGAAAAACGAAGCGCGCTGTGTAGTAGCGAAAGCAGGTTTTGCGGAAGACGAAATCGTTCCGGTGAGCAAACTGGGCGAAATTGAATACCGTGAAATTCCAATGCAAGTGCAACCAGAAGTGCGCGTGGAAGGTGGTCAGCACCTGAACGTTAACGTCCTGCGTCGTGAAACGCTGATGGATGCTGTTGAGAACCCAGAAAAATACCCGCAGCTGACCATCCGTGTGTCTGGCTATGCGGTGCGTTTCAACTCTCTGACTCCGGAACAGCAGCGCGACGTTATCGCCCGTACCTTTACTGAAAGCCTGTAAGGTTTCAGCTTCGGGGGTGGAATAAAAAAGCCGGGAATGTCCCGGCTTTTTTTTACTCTTCAGTTTTTGTCTCTGGCGCAGCAGAACTTGGCTTACGGCGCTTACCAATATTTTTGGTATCGCGGTGGCGCTGCTTCACGCGCGGCTTCTCTTTTTCTTTCTCTTTTCTCTCAGCACGTTTCGCGAGCGCTTTCTTGGACGGTTTACCCGTCATTTTTTCACTCGGTGCACGTGTCGTCGGACGAAGTTCGTCAATCACACGAGCTTTTAGCGGCTCATCAACGTAGCGGCCAATTTTTTGGAGCAGCAGATGGTCGTGCGCTTCTACCAGAGAAATAGCAATCCCTTTGCGGCCCGCACGGCCGGTACGACCAATACGGTGCAGGTAAGTATCACCGCTGCGCGGCATATCAAAGTTGATCACATGGCTCACGTCCGGGATGTCGATCCCGCGCGCGGCAACGTCGGTTGCAACCAGCACATTCACGCGACCATCGGTCAGGCGCTTAATCCCTTCGGTACGCTTAACCTGTGCCATTTCACCTTCGAGATAGCAGTTGTTGATGCCAGCGTTGCGGAGCATTTCTGCCAGCTCATGCACGCGCTCGCGTTTACGTACGAAGACGATGGTACGGGTTGCTTCTTCCTGCTTCAGCAGATGTTTCAGCAACTCAACTTTATGCTCAAGGTTATCTGCGCGGTAGTACCACTGGTGGATCTTCTTACGCTCACGCGTCGATGGCGTAGCGGACACTTCCACCGGATCTTCCAGCAGACGTTCGGCGAAATCTTTAATGGCATCCCCTTCAAGGGTTGCCGAGAACAGCATTGTCTGGTTACGCCAGCGCGTTTCACCCGCGATGTGTTCGATATCCTGGGCAAAGCCCATGTCCAGCATGCGGTCAGCTTCATCGAGAATCAGCGTTTCCACCGCCCGGCAGTCGAAGTTCTCTTCTTTTATGTATTGCAGCAGACGGCCTGTCGTCGCGACAACGATATCCTGGTTTTCGCTGAACACTTCGGCGTGGTTCATATACGCTACGCCGCCAGTGATGGTCGCGATATCCAGATGGGTGTTCGCCGCCAGCTCACGCGCGTGTTCGGCAACCTGCATCGCCAGTTCACGGGTCGGGGTCAGGATCAAAATGCGCGGCGGCCCTGATTTTTTACGCGGAAAATCGAGCAAATGCTGCAACACAGGCAGCAAGTAGGCTGCTGTCTTCCCCGTGCCGGTTGGCGCAGAACCGAGCACATCGCGGCCCTCAAGCGCAGGCGGAATGGCCGCGGCCTGAATGGCGGTCGGGCGTGTAAAGCCTTTACTCTCAAGAGCATTGAGCAGGCTTTCATCGAGTTCAAGTTCGGAAAAAGTCGTTACAGTCATGTTCTACCTCTGTGTGGGGCGCTGATTATAGACGTTACGGCTGTAATCTTCATCTGTTTGTATGGATATCGCTTTTCGACCACTTCGCTTTCCCCTATGCTACTCCAGTTTCACACAGAAGGTTGCCCTGACATGTCTCAACTCAAAGCGCAGTTGCGCCGCGATGGTTTTACGTTTAAACAATTTTTTGTGGCGCACGATCGTTGCGCAATGAAAGTCGGTACAGACGGTATTTTACTGGGTGCATGGGCCCCTGTCGCAGGTGTAAAACGCATTCTGGATATTGGTACGGGCAGCGGACTTCAGGCGCTGATGCTGGCGCAGCGTACCGAAGAACACGTCACGATCGACGCCGTTGAGCTTGATCCTCAGGCGGCCCAGCAGGAAAGCGAAAACGCTGCCGATTCTCCGTGGGCAGAACGGATCAGGGTGGAATGTGCCGATGTCCTGACCTGGGCACCGGAGCAGACTGCGCGTTACGATTTGATCGTCAGCAATCCGCCGTATTTCACACCAGGTGTGGAGTGTGGAACGCCGGAACGCGAGCAGGCACGTTACACCGGCTCGCTCGATCACAAGGCGCTACTGACCAGCGCGGCGGAACTCATCTCGGAAGAGGGATTTTTCTGCGTGGTCTTGCCCGAAAGCACGGGTAACACCTTCATTGAGATCGCTCGGGATATCGGCTGGAGTTTGCGTCTTCGTACCGATATTTCGGATACGGAAGGTCGCTTACCGCACCGTGTGTTGCTGGCGCTCTCGCCGAAAGAGGGGGAGTGCTTTACCGACAGGATGGTTATTCGCGGGCCAGACCAGCGTTATTCCGAAGATTACACTGCCCTGACCCAGGCCTTTTATCTGTTTATGTGAACCTGCGGCGTCAACACAGACGGGCCGGACGTTTCCAGCGGGTCGGGATAGTCCAGCGTATAATGCAGGCCACGACTCTCTTTGCGCATCATCGCACAGCGTACAATCAGCTCGGCAACCTGCACAAGGTTGCGCAGCTCCAGCAGATTATTGGAAACGCGGAAGTTGGCGTAATATTCATCAATTTCCTGCTGCAACATCATGATGCGGCGTAACGCGCGTTCCAGACGCTTCGTTGTGCGTACAATCCCGACATAATCCCACATGAGAAGCCGCAGCTCGTGCCAGTTATGCTGGATAACCACCAGTTCGTCCGGGTTCTCTACCCGACTTTCATCCCATGCTGGCAGGTGCGTTGTTGGACGTGCATAGGGCATGCGTTTGGTTATATCTTCCGCAGCCGACCACCCATACACAAGACACTCCAGCAATGAGTTTGATGCCATGCGATTCGCACCATGCAGGCCGGTGTAACTGACCTCGCCGATCGCATACAAACCATCCACGTCGGTACGACCATGATCGTCAACCATCACCCCGCCACAGGTATAGTGGGCGGCAGGCACAATCGGCACCGGATCGCGGGTTAAATCGATACCCAGACTCCGCAGCTTTTCATAAATCATCGGGAAGTGCTGGCGAATAAAGTCTGCCGGTTTATGGCTAATGTCCAGATACATACAGTCCACGCCAAGCCGCTTCATCTCGTGGTCAATGGCGCGGGCCACGATATCCCGCGGGGCAAGTTCACCTCGGGGGTCGAAGTCCGGCATAAACCTGGAACCGTCCGGTCGCTTGAGATACGCGCCTTCGCCGCGCAACGCTTCAGTTAACAGGAAGTTACGTGCCTGCGGGTGGAACAGGGCGGTAGGATGGAACTGATTAAACTCCATATTCGCTACGCGGCAGCCTGCGCGCCAGGCCATGGCGATACCGTCTCCGGAGGCGATATCCGGGTTAGTCGTGTACTGGTAAACCTTGGAGGCGCCGCCGGTCGCCAGCACAACGGCTTTAGCCTGGCAGGTTTCCACCTTCTCTTTATTCCGATTCCACACCCATGCGCCGACAACACGGCGCGTGCCGGGCAGGCCAATTTTATCGGAAATAATCAGGTCGACGGCGTTACTGCGCTCCAGCACCCGAATATTGGGATGGCTGAGGGCTTTGCTGACCAATGTGGTTTCAACCGCTTTTCCTGTTGCATCAGCAGCGTGCAGAATACGGCGATGGCTGTGCCCGCCTTCACGGGTCAGATGATAGCTCTCTTCACCATTAGGCTGAACCTGCGTATCAAACAGCACGCCCTGGTCGATAAGCCATTGCACGCAGTGGCGGGCATTGCTGGCGACAAACTCTGCGGCATGCTCATCCACGATCCCGGCACCGGCAATCAGAGTGTCTTCTACGTGTGAGGCAATGCTGTCCGTTTCATCAAACACGGCGGCAATACCGCCTTGTGCATAGAAGGTGGAACCTTCGCTCATCGGCCCTTTACTCAGCACGATTACGTTCTGATGTTCCGCCAGGCGCAGCGCGAGGGAGAGGCCAGCAGCACCGCTGCCGATAATCAGTACATCACAATGGAGTTCAGGCGTTGTATTCATGATGTTTGTTTAATTTACTAAACATGGTCTGGGCAGAATAGCATTGTGATGCGAGTTATCGCACGTTTTTTTTGAAGCGTGTTGCAATGACTAAACGGATGGCCGGAAGTTAAATCATCGCTAAATGACTGGAATTATTTTGCGAAGCAGATCGTTAGCTTCAGATTTTGTGGTGAAATAAAGCCTGTGTTGCGTTACTCTTCTGACGATAAAGTTAATGATTCTTGTCAGAAAGCGGGTGCGTATCGTGAACAGACTTATAATGAGAGAAAATGAACGGTCTGCGGCGCGATGAACAAAAACAAAGGCGTTACGGAACTTATTGAAGAACAGACGCTCTAATTCGGTGCTTGCTCAAAGTGCAATGTTGTTAGAGTGGCGTTTCGATAACGCGTGGAATTTGGTTTGGGGAGACATTACCTCGGATGAGCGAGCAGTTAACGGACCAGGTCCTGGTTGAACGGGTCCAGAAGGGAGATCAGAAAGCTTTTAACCTACTGGTGGTGCGCTACCAGCATAAGGTAGCGAGTCTGGTTTCCCGCTATGTACCGTCAGGCGATGTTCCTGATGTGGTACAAGAGTCTTTTATTAAGGCCTATCGCGCGCTGGATTCATTCCGGGGGGATAGTGCTTTTTATACCTGGCTGTATCGTATTGCAGTCAATACGGCTAAGAATTATTTGGTTGCTCAGGGGCGTCGTCCGCCTTCAAGTGATGTTGACGCTATCGATGCAGAAAACTTCGAAAGTGGCGGCGCGCTGAAAGAAATTTCGAACCCTGAGAACTTAATGTTGTCAGAAGAACTGAGACAAATCGTTTTTCGCACGATCGAGTCGCTCCCGGAAGATTTACGCATGGCAATTACGTTACGGGAGCTGGATGGCCTAAGCTATGAAGAGATAGCCGCCATCATGGATTGTCCGGTCGGCACGGTTCGTTCACGAATTTTCCGTGCGCGAGAAGCCATTGATAATAAAGTTCAACCGCTTATCAGGCGTTGACGATAGCGGGATACTGGAAAAGGTATTAGGCATGCAGAAAGAAAAACTTTCCGCTTTAATGGATGGTGAAATGCTGGATAGTGAGCTGCTCGATGAGTTGTCTCATTCTCCCGAAATGCAACAGACCTGGGAGAACTATCATCTTATCCGCGACACTCTGCGGGGTGATACCAGCGATGTTCTCCATTTCGATATCTCAGCACGCGTTATGGCGGCCATTGAGAACGAACCTGTTCATCAGACCACGCCGCTTATTCCTGAAGCGCAGCCTGCACCTCACCAGTGGCAGAAAATGCCGTTCTGGCACAAGGTGCGTCCATGGGCCAGCCAGCTCACCCAGATGGGAGTCGCTGCGTGTGTATCGCTTGCAGTTATCGTTGGGGTCCAGCACTATAATACCCAGTCTGAAGCCAGTCAGCAGCCTGAAGCGCCAGTGTTCAATACGCTGCCGATGATGGGTAAAGCCAGTCCGGTTAGCCTGGGCGTACCGGCAGATGCCTCCGCAAGCGGCGGACAGCAACAGCAGGTACAGGAGCAGCGTCGTCGCATTAATGCGATGTTGCAGGATTACGAGTTGCAGCGTCGTCTGCACTCCGAGCAGCTTCAGTTTGAGCAGGCCCAAACCCAGCAGGCTGCTGTGCAGGTGCCAGGAAACCAAACTTTAGGAACGCAATCGCAGTAATGAAGCAACTTTGGTTCGCCATGTCTTTGATGGCGGGTAGCCTGTTCTTCTCTGCTAACGCCTCGGCTGATGTTTCATCCGGGGCGTTGTTGCAGCAAATGAATCTGGCCAGCCAGTCACTCAATTACGAGTTGGCATTTATTAGCATCAATAAGCAGGGTGTCGAATCGTTACGCTATCGCCACGCCCGCCTTGATAATCAGCCGCTCGCCCAGCTTTTACAGATGGATGGCCCGCGTCGGGAAGTGGTCCAGCGTGGGAACGAAATCAGTTATTTCGAGCCAGGCCTTGAGCCGTTTACGCTCAATGGTGACTACATCGTTGATTCCCTGCCATCGCTCATTTACACCGATTTTAAACGTCTCGCCCCCTACTATGATTTTATCTCGGTGGGGCGAACGCGTATTGCCGACAGGTTGTGCGAAGTGATCCGCGTAGTCGCGCGGGATGGGACACGTTACAGCTATATCGTCTGGATTGACGCAGAGACGAAGCTGCCGATGCGCGTTGATCTGCTCGATCGCGACGGTGAAACGCTGGAGCAGTTCCGCGTGATCTCCTTCGACGTGAACGGTCAGGTTGGCAACAGTATGCAGAATCTGGCCAAAGCCAGCCTGCCGCCTTTGCTTTCCGTACCTGCCGGCGATTCTGTCAATTTCAACTGGGTACCTTCCTGGATCCCGCAAGGATTCAGCGAAGTATCCAGCAGCCGTCGCCAGCTGCCGACTATCGAAACACCGGTTGAGTCGCGCCTCTATTCCGATGGGCTATTTAGCTTCTCGGTGAATATCAATCGCGCTACGGCGAACAGTTCCGAACAGATGCTCCGTACCGGTCGCCGGACGGTTAGCACGACGGTACGCGATAATGCGGAAATTACCATTGTTGGTGAATTACCGCCGCCAACAGCAAAACGTATTTCAGACAGCATTAAATTCAGGGCTGCGCAATGATTAAAGAGTGGGCGACGGTCGTATCCTGGCAGGATGGCGTAGCGCTTGTCAGCTGTGACGTTAAAGCATCATGCAGCAGCTGCGCTTCGCGAGCCGGTTGCGGCAGCCGCGTATTGAATAAGCTGGGGCCGCAAACGTCGCACACTATTGCTGTGTCGAGCGATCAGCCGCTGGTGGCAGGGCAAAAAGTGGAGCTCGGCATCGCTGAAGGCAGCCTGCTCACTTCCGCCATACTGGTTTACCTCTCTCCGCTCGCCGGACTGTTTGTGATGGGCGGGGTTTTCCAGATGCTGTTCGGCACAGATTTGGCCGCCATGTGCGGTGCCGCCTTGGGCGGTGTGGGCGGGTTCTGGCTTGCTAAAGGCGTTTCCCCAAGGCTTACCGCCCGGGAAGCCTGGCAGCCCGTCATTCTCAGCGTTGCACTGGCACCCGACCAACTTCGTGTTGAGACGCTCTCTTCTGAGGCCCGGTGATCTGCCGGGCTTTATTATTATTTACATCGCAATAAAGTAAACGCCGTCTCTTCGCGCTATACCTGACTCTAAGTGCATTTCCAGCAGACGAGGTTGTAGTGTAGAATGCTGCGTTTTCGCACTGAAAAACGTCAGGCTAAGAACAGCGGCCTCCAGGAATTCGTAAGGCATAATTATTTAACTATATGAAGAACATACGTAACTTTTCGATCATTGCTCACATTGACCACGGTAAGTCGACGCTGTCTGACCGTATTATCCAGATTTGCGGTGGCCTGTCTGATCGTGAAATGGCAGCCCAGGTTCTGGACTCCATGGACCTGGAACGCGAACGCGGTATTACCATTAAAGCCCAGAGCGTGACGCTCGACTATAAGGCTTCCGATGGTGAAACCTACCAGCTGAACTTTATCGACACCCCAGGGCACGTTGACTTCTCTTATGAAGTGTCACGCTCGCTGGCGGCCTGCGAAGGCGCGCTGTTGGTGGTGGATGCCGGGCAGGGCGTAGAGGCCCAGACGCTGGCAAACTGCTATACCGCCATGGAAATGGATCTCGAAGTGGTGCCGGTTCTGAATAAAATCGACCTGCCAGCCGCCGATCCTGAGCGCGTAGCGGAAGAAATTGAAGACATCGTCGGTATCGATGCGACCGATGCAGTGCGCTGCTCGGCAAAAACCGGCGTAGGTGTTCCGGATGTACTGGAACGTCTGGTGCGTGACATTCCGCCGCCGGAAGGTGACCCGGATGCGCCGCTCCAGGCGCTGATCATCGACTCCTGGTTTGATAACTACCTGGGCGTTGTCTCGCTGGTGCGTATTAAAAACGGCACCATGCGTAAAGGCGACAAAATCAAGGTTATGAGCACCGGGCAGGTCTACAACGCTGACCGTCTGGGCATCTTCACGCCAAAACAGGTTGACCGTACCGAACTGAAATGCGGCGAAGTGGGTTGGCTGGTCTGTGCAATTAAAGACATCCTCGGCGCGCCAGTGGGCGATACCCTGACCGGCGCACGTAACCCGGCAGATAAAGCGCTGCCAGGTTTCAAAAAGGTGAAACCGCAGGTTTATGCGGGTCTGTTCCCGGTCAGCTCTGACGATTACGAAAACTTCCGCGATGCGCTCGGAAAGCTGAGCCTCAACGATGCTTCCCTGTTCTATGAGCCAGAAAGCTCAACGGCGCTGGGCTTCGGCTTCCGCTGTGGCTTCCTCGGTCTGCTGCACATGGAGATCATTCAGGAACGTCTGGAGCGTGAATACGATCTGGATCTGATCACCACCGCCCCGACGGTTGTCTACGAAGTAGAAACCACGTCGAAAGAGGTGATCTACGTCGACAGCCCTTCCAAGCTCCCGCCGCTGAATAATATTCAGGAACTGCGCGAGCCTATCGCAGAGTGTCACATGCTGCTGCCGCAGGAGTTCCTCGGCAACGTGATCACCCTGTGTATTGAGAAGCGTGGCGTGCAGACCAACATGGTGTACCACGGTAACCAGGTGGCGCTGACCTATGAAATTCCGATGGCGGAAGTGGTGCTCGACTTCTTCGACCGTCTGAAGTCTACCTCCCGTGGCTATGCGTCACTGGACTACAACTTCAAACGCTTCCAGGCCTCCAACATGGTTCGCGTGGACGTGCTGATCAACGGCGAGCGTGTTGATGCCCTGGCGCTAATCACCCACAACGATAACGCACCGTACCGCGGTCGTGAGCTGGTTGAGAAGATGAAAGAGCTGATCCCGCGTCAGCAGTTTGACATTGCGATTCAGGCGGCCATTGGTAACCACATCATTGCCCGTTCAACCGTGAAGCAGCTGCGTAAAAACGTTCTGGCTAAGTGCTACGGCGGCGACGTCAGCCGTAAGAAAAAGCTGTTGCAGAAGCAGAAAGAAGGTAAGAAGCGTATGAAGCAGGTCGGTAACGTTGAGCTGCCGCAGGAAGCATTCCTTGCCATCCTTCATGTTGGTAAAGACGGAAACGGTAAATAACCTTAAGGAGTTGGCATGGCGAACATGTTTGCCCTGATCCTGGTCATCGCTACCCTGGTAACAGGTCTGTTATGGTGCCTGGATAAGTTTATCTTCGCCCCAAAACGCCGTGAACGTCAGGCTGCCGCGCAGGCAGCCACGGGCGATACGCTGGACGCGAAAACCCTGAAAAAAGTCGGCCCAAAACCGGGCTGGCTGGAAACAGGGGCATCGGTCTTCCCGGTGCTGGCGATTGTGCTGGTGGTGCGTTCATTTATTTATGAACCGTTCCAGATCCCGTCAGGATCGATGATGCCAACGCTGCTGATCGGTGATTTCATTCTGGTTGAGAAGTTTGCCTATGGCATCAAAGATCCGATCTACCAGAAAACGCTGATCGAAACGGGTCATCCGAAACGTGGCGACATCGTGGTGTTTAAATATCCGGAAGATCCACGGCTGGATTATATTAAACGCGCGGTAGGTCTGCCGGGCGATAAAGTAACCTACGATCCGATAGCGAAGGAAGTGAGGATTCAGCCAGGCTGTAGCTCTGGAACTGCATGTGAAAATGCGCTGCCAGTCACTTACTCCAACGTTGAGCCAGGTGATTTTGTGCAGACCTTCGCCCGCCGTAATGGCGGTGAAGCGACCAGCGGATTCTTCCAGGTGCCAAAAGGTGAAACCAAAGAGAACGGTATTCGTCTGGTTGAACGCAAAGAGACGCTGGGCGATGTCACTCACCGCATTCTGACCGTGCCAATCGCACAGGACCAGCTAGCAATGTACTACCAGCAGCCAGGCCAGCAGCTGGCGACCTGGATTGTGCCGCCGGGACACTACTTCATGATGGGTGACAACCGCGATAACTCTGCGGACAGCCGTTACTGGGGCTTTGTGCCGGAAGCGAATCTGGTCGGTAAAGCAACCGCTATCTGGATGAGTTTCGAGAAGCAGGAAGGCGAGTGGCCGACCGGCGTTCGCCTGAATCGTATTGGCGGAATTCATTAATTTTCGTCAAAAATAACACGTAGCGGCTTTTATTCGCCGCTACGTGAATTATTTCAGCGATAAATCTCTTTGAACTAACGACATCCCCTGTCGTTGCGTATAGAATATTCCCCCGAAGTTTAAGGTTGGCCCTGCAAGGGTGCCACGGCACACGAAACCGCGTTGGTTTTCTCAGGTCGGTTTCGTGTGCTGCATTTTTGACGCATTCATTTATTGGTATCGCATGAACCCCATCGTAATTAATCGGCTTCAACGGAAGCTGGGCTACACTTTTCATCATCAGGAGTTGTTGCAACAGGCATTAACCCATCGCAGTGCCAGCAGCAAACATAATGAGCGTCTCGAGTTTTTAGGCGACTCTATTTTAAGTTTCGTGATTGCAAATGCGCTTTATCATCGTTTTCCGCGTGTGGACGAAGGTGATATGAGCCGCATGCGTGCCACGCTGGTGCGCGGCAACACCCTCGCTGAAATCGCACGCGAGTTCGAGCTGGGTGAGTGTCTGCGTCTGGGGCCGGGTGAGCTGAAAAGTGGTGGGTTCCGTCGTGAATCCATTCTTGCCGATACGGTCGAGGCTTTAATCGGTGGCGTGTTCCTGGACAGCGATATCCAGACCGTAGAAAAGCTGATCCTGAACTGGTATCAGACCCGTCTGGACGAAATCAGCCCGGGCGATAAACAAAAAGATCCGAAAACGCGTCTGCAAGAATATTTGCAGGGTCGTCACCTCCCGCTGCCATCCTATCTGGTGGTGCAGGTACGTGGCGAAGCGCACGATCAGGAATTTACCATCCATTGCCAGGTCAGTGGCCTGAGTGAACCGGTGGTCGGCACGGGTTCAAGCCGTCGTAAGGCTGAACAGGCTGCCGCCGAACAGGCGTTAAAAATGCTGGAGCTGGAATGAGCGAAGAAAAAACGTATTGCGGATTTATTGCCATCGTCGGACGTCCGAACGTTGGTAAATCCACCCTGTTGAATAATCTGCTTGGACAGAAGATTTCCATTACCTCGCGTAAGGCGCAGACCACGCGTCACCGCATCGTCGGTATCCATACTGAAGGCGCTTATCAGGCGATCTACGTCGATACCCCGGGCCTGCACATGGAAGAGAAGCGTGCCATCAACCGTCTGATGAACAAGGCGGCGAGCAGCTCCATTGGCGATGTAGAGCTGGTGATTTTCGTTGTGGAAGGCACCCGCTGGACGCCGGACGACGAAATGGTCCTGAACAAGCTGCGTGACGGCAAAACGCCGGTGATCCTCGCGGTCAATAAAGTGGACAACGTGCAGGAAAAAGCCGATCTGCTGCCGCATCTGCAATGGCTGGGCAGCCAGATGAACTTCCTGGACATCGTCCCGCTGTCTGCGGAAACGGGTCTGAACGTCGATACCATCGCGGGTATCGTGCGTAAACATCTGCCGGAAGCGACTCATCACTTCCCGGAAGACTACATCACCGATCGCTCTCAGCGTTTTATGGCGTCTGAAATCATCCGTGAGAAGCTGATGCGTTTCCTGGGCGCTGAACTGCCGTACTCTGTAACGGTGGAGATCGAGCGTTTCCAGAGCAACGAGCGTGGCGGCTACGATATTAACGGTCTGATCCTCGTTGAGCGAGAAGGGCAGAAGAAGATGGTGATCGGCAATAAAGGTGCCAAGATCAAAACTATCGGAATCGAAGCCCGTAAAGACATGATGGACATGTTTGAAGCACCGGTTCACCTGGAACTGTGGGTGAAAGTGAAATCTGGCTGGGCCGATGATGAGCGTGCGCTGCGCAGCCTCGGTTACGGCGAAGATCAGTAACCTAAGACGACGAGCATATGGATGGATGGCAGCGCGCCTTTGTCCTGCATAGTCGTCCCTGGAGCGAAACCAGCCTGATGCTGGACGTCTTCACGGAAGAGTCCGGTCGCGTGCGCCTTGTTGCCAAAGGCGCACGTTCCAGACGTTCTAATCTGAAAGGTGCCTTGCAGCCTTTCACCCCGCTGCTGGTCCGCTTTGGCGGGCGAGGGGAAGTCAAAACCCTGCGCAGTGCTGAAGCCGTCTCCCTGGCGCTTCCTCTTTCTGGTATCACGCTCTACAGCGGTTTGTATGTCAACGAACTCATTTCACGGGTTCTTGAACATGAGACCCGCTTCTCTGAACTTTTCTTTGATTACCTGCACTGTATTCAGGCACTTGCTGGCGCAACCGGCACCCCTGAGCCTGTGCTGCGTCGTTTCGAACTGGCGCTGCTCGGGCACCTTGGTTACGGCGTTGATTTTCTGCACTGTGCGGGGAGCGGGGACGAGGTAGAAGACACCATGACCTATCGCTATCGTGAGGAAAAGGGCTTTATTGCCAGTGTCGTCGTCGATAACAGCACTTTTACCGGGCGCCAGCTCAGAGCACTGTATGAACGCGAGTTCCCGGACGCCGACACCCTGCGTGCGGCAAAACGCTTTACCCGAATCGCGCTCAAGCCGTATCTTGGGGGCAAACCTTTAAAGAGCCGCGAATTATTCAGGCAGTTTATGCCGAAACGCTAATGTTTTACCCCTCACCCCAGCCCTCTCCCGGAGGGAGAGGGAGAAGGTAAATGACCAAAAATACCGAGGATTGTCATGGCTGAATTACTGTTAGGCGTCAATATCGATCACATCGCCACGTTACGTAATGCACGCGGTACCGCGTATCCCGATCCGGTTCAGGCGGCATTTATCGCTGAGCAGGCTGGCGCCGACGGCATTACCGTCCACCTGCGTGAAGATCGTCGCCACATCACTGACCGCGACGTGCGCATCCTGCGTCAGACGCTGGATACCCGCATGAACCTGGAGATGGCGGTGACAGAAGAGATGCTGGCGATTGCCTGCGAGACCAAACCGCATTTCTGCTGCCTGGTGCCGGAAAAGCGTCAGGAAGTGACCACCGAAGGCGGTCTCGATGTGGCCGGGCAGCTCGACAAAATGCGCGATGCCTGCAAACGCCTGGCGGATGCCGGTATCCTGGTATCTTTATTTATCGACGCCGATTTCACCCAGATTAAAGCCGCTGCCGACGTGGGCGCGCCGTATATTGAAATTCACACCGGCTGCTATGCCGATGCCGAAAACGACGCAGTGCAGGCGAAAGAGCTGGAGCGAATCGCCAAAGCGGCAACCTACGCCGCGAGCCTGGGACTGAAGGTGAACGCCGGACACGGACTGACCTATCACAACGTAAAAGCCATTGCTGCCCTGCCGGAAATGCATGAGCTGAACATTGGCCACGCCATTATTGGTCGTGCGGTGATGAGCGGCCTGAAAGAGGCGGTGTCCGAGATGAAGCGCCTGATGCTGGAAGCGCGTCAGTAATGGCTATTCTGGGCTTAGGCACCGACATCGTTGAAATAGCCCGCATTGAAGCGGTGATCGCCCGCAGCGGCGATCGCCTCGCAAGACGCGTGCTGAGCGATAACGAATGGGCTATCTGGGAGGCGCATCAACAGCCGGTGCGCTTTCTGGCAAAGCGCTTCGCGGTAAAAGAGGCGGCGGCGAAAGCGTTCGGCACGGGCATTCGTAACGGCCTGGCGTTCAACCAGTTTGAAGTGTTTAACGATGAGCTGGGTAAGCCACGTCTGCGTTTATGGGGCGAGGCGCTTAAGCTGGCGGAAAAGCTGGGCGTGGCGCACATGCACGTAACGCTTGCAGATGAACGCCACTATGCCTGTGCGACGGTGATTATTGAGAGTTAAATTTTGTCCGCATGGTGCATCAGGACAAACTTATCCCACAACTGTTCTTCGTTCTCGACGTGTGCCGGATCTTTTAAGATCGTATTGGGAATTGGGCACACCTTCTGGCAGGTCGGCGTTTCATAGTGGCCGATGCATTCGGTGCAGCGGTCGCTGTTAATCTCATAAATGCTGTCGCCCATCGAAATCGCCTGGTTCGGGCATTCGGGTTCGCACATATCGCAGTTGATGCATTTTTTGGTGATTAACAGCGCCATCAGGAAATTCTCAGAAACATCACAAACAGGGCGGGCATTATACGCTCATTCGTTGTTCAAACCAGTTTTTTTACCAGCTCTTCGCTGTGCCGAATACGTTCTGGCGCACGCTCCAGATCCTGCTGAACCAGCGCCATAAACAGCAGGTCCGTCAGCATCATCTGCGCACTCGTCGACGAAATCGCCGCGCTGCGAGTGGCCTGTTCCTCGGCAATGGTATACAGGCAGCGGGTTGCCCGTTGCTGGAGCGCATTCGGGCTAAATCCGGTAATCGCCAGAATTTTTCCCCCTACGCGCAGGGCTTCGTCAGTGGCCATATTAATTTCACGTCGCTCGCCGGAATAGGAGATGGCCAGCAGTAAATCGTCAGGATCCATGGCCTGCACGGTCGCCAGCAGCGCGTGCATATCGTGTTCAACGATGGCGTTATAGCCGATTTTTGTCAGCTTCCAGCCAAAGTTACGCGCAACCAGTCCGGAGGCGCCGATCCCGGTCAACACAATGCGCCGCGCGTCGCGAAGCATGGCTACGCTTTCCAGCAGCTTCTCTTCCGTGTTCACATCCAGCGTGGCATGCATTGCCGCCACGTTCTCCTTGATCAGCTTTTCGCCCACCAGACGCATCGGATCGTCGCCACGGATCTGGTTATGCACCGGCATTGACTGCGGATTCGGGTTGCTCACCAGTGCTTCACTGATCGCCAGCTTTAGCGCCGGAAAGCCCTTATAGCCTATTTTCTGGGCGAATTTCACCACGCTCGACTGACTCACTCCGGCTTCGCCTGCCAGCTGCTGGGAGCTGAGGTGTCGCGCGCGATCGGGCTGAGAAAGTAAAAAATCCGCCAGCTTTTTATCACTCTGGGCAAACCCTGCGTAGCGCTGACGAATACGAATTAAACAGTTCATACGGTCTCCTGGCGAAAATGTGATTACCCGCGCAAATACGAATTTTGCTCGCCTGAATGAATTTTATATTCCATTATAGTGCGTTTATTATGAATTAAAAATTCCAGAGGTAAATAACATGAATCTTGGCTCTCTTGTTTCTGAAACGCGTAACCCGCAAACCATGGATCTTGATGCACTGTCCACGCTGGAGCTGGTAAACCGCTTTAATCAACAGGATACCCTCGTCGCGCTGGCAGTCAAAGAGACATTGCCTGAGGTAGCAAAAGCCGTAGACGCCGCTGCCGACGCTCTCAAAGCAGGAGGACGCATTATTTATATGGGAGCGGGAACCAGCGGGCGCCTCGGGGTGCTGGATGCCTCAGAATGTCCGCCGACTTTTGGCGTTCCGCACGGGCTGGTCGTTGGCCTGATTGCCGGTGGCCCCGGCGCGCTGCTGAAAGCGGTAGAAGGGGCAGAAGACAATAAACAGCTTGGGGAAGATGATCTCAGGGCGCTAAACCTGACCGCGCAGGATCTGGTGGTCGGGCTGGCGGCTTCTGGTCGTACGCCGTACGTCATTGGTGGACTGGAATATGCCAGACAGACCGGGTGCACCACAGTGGCCATCTCCTGTAACCCGGGCTCGCCGATTGCGCAGGTGGCCGCCATTGCCATCTCTCCGGTCGTCGGGCCGGAAGCGCTCACCGGCTCCACACGGCTGAAGTCGGGTACCGCGCAGAAGCTGGTGCTCAATATGATCTCCACCGGCGCGATGGTGAAATTTGGCAAGGTCTACCAAAACCTGATGGTGGATATGCAGGCCACTAACATCAAGCTGGTGGACAGAGCGTGTCGCATGGTGATGGAAGCGACAGGTGCCAGTCGTGAAGAGGCGGAAAAGGTGCTTCAGCAGACCGATCACGATGTAAAACCCGCCATTCTGATGATATTAACCGGGCTGGATGCAGCCGCGGCCAGAGCCAGACTCGAAGCCCATCACGGGTTTTTACGGGCGGCATTAGAACACCAATAAGAGGCGTGTATGGACAAAACAGCAGCGCTCGCCAGCGACATCCTGCTCGGGATCGGTGGGGAAAAAAATATTCAGCGTCTTGAGAACTGTATGACGCGTGTTCGCGTCGAGGTGCATAACGACGAACAGCTTGATTTGACGCGCCTTAAGCAGCTTCCCGGCGTGAGCGGGTACGTTAAGCAGGGGCAACAGCACCAGTTGATTGTCGGTCCGGGCAAAGCGGCGCAGGTGGTAGATGCCATGCGCGCCCTGATGACGGGCGGTGAAACGGCTCCCGCCTTTGACGATGCGGAACGCACCAAAGCGCAGGCGAAAGCCAAATACAAAGCCCCTATGAGCGATGCGCTGCGCCAACTGGCTAACGTCTTTATTCCGCTGATCCCGGCGTTTATCGCGTCGGGGCTGATCACCGGGATTATCAATATTCTTAAGCGTCCGGATATTGTCGGGGATTTTGCCACGCAGTATCCGAACCTGCTGGGTATTCTGGCGATTTTCGGCAGCGCGGTGTTTGCCATCATGAACATTCTGGTGGGGGTGAACACGGCCAAAGTGTTTGGCGGCTCGCTGGCGATGGGCGGCGTTATGGCGGGTATCCTCTCCAGCCCGCAGCTGGCGCAGATTACGCTGTTTGGCGAGGCGCTTCAGCCTGGCCGCGGCGGGGTGATTGCCGTGCTGCTGGTGGTCATTCTGATGTGCTGGATCGAGAAAAAGCTGCGCGCGGTGCTGCCAGGCTCGATTGAGCTGATCCTCAACCCGCTGCTGACCACATTGATTACCGGGAGCGTGGCGATTGTGGCGCTGCAACCGTTAGGCGGCGCCATCTCTGAAGCCATCGCCCACGGCGCGTCTCTGGCTATCGATCGCGGTGGGTTATTGGTGGGGGCTGTGCTGTCCGGAACCTTCCTGCCGTTAGTGCTGACCGGTCTGCATCAGGGGCTAGTGCCGATTCACGTCGAACTGGTACAGGCGCACGGCTATAACGCCCTGCTGCCGATCCTGTCGATGGCGGGCGTTGGGCAGGTCGGCGCGGCCATCGCGGTGCTGATGAAAACCCGCAACGCACGTCTGAAAAAGGTCATTAAAGGGGCGTTGCCGGTCGGGTTGCTCGGTATCGGCGAGCCGCTGATTTTCGGCGTTACGCTGCCGCTGGGCAAGCCGTTCCTGGCCGCCTGTCTCGGTGGCGCGGTGGGCGGGGCGTTGATTAGCTACTGGAAAGTGGCGACCGTTATCACCTTCGGGATTTCCGGTTTACCGCTGGCATTAACCATCGTGACCGGAAAAGTGATGCTCTATCTGTTAGGCTATCTGGTAGCGGTGATCGCCGGGTTCCTGTTTACCTGGCTATTAGGATTCAACGACCCAGAGGAGTAAGGTTTGGCAAATCACGAGCGTCGCGTTGTCTTTTTTGATCTGGATGGAACGCTGCATCAGCAGGATATGTTCGGCACCTTTATGCGCTATCTGCTGCGGCGCCAGCCCCTTAACGCGTTGCTGGTATTGCCCCTGTTACCCGTTATTGGCATCGCGCTAATGGTGAAAGGCCGTTCAGCGCGCTGGCCGATGAGCCTGCTGCTCTGGGGATGCACGTTTGGTCATAGCGAAGCGCGTCTTAAGCAGCTTGTGCAGGATTTTGCCCACTGGTTTCGCGGGCACGTCGCCGCGTTTCCCGTGGTCCAGGCGCGCCTGACCAGCTATCTCGACGCCAACGATGCCGATATCTGGCTGATTACCGGCTCCCCGCAGACGCTGGTGGAGCAGGTCTATTTTGATACGCCCTGGCTGCCGCGCGTAAACCTTATCGCCACGCAGATCGCGCGCGGCTACGGCGGCTGGGTGCTTACCCTGCGTTGCCTCGGACATGAAAAAGTGGTGCAGCTGGAGAAACGCATCGGTACGCCGCTGCGTCTGTACAGCGGCTACAGCGACAGCAAGCAGGACAACCCGCTGCTCTATTTTTGCCAGCACCGCTGGCGCGTCACGCCTCTGGGCGAACTTCAGCAACTCGAATAGTCTTATCTGTACCGGCTGTGTATAATGCCGCCCGCTTTTCGACTGGAGTATCAGCCCTTGTCCAACCCTGAACACAATCATGAATACTGGATGCGCCACGCGCTGGCGCTGGCTCAGCGCGCCTGGGAAGAGGGCGAAGTTCCCGTGGGCGCGGTGCTGGTCCATAACAATCAGGTAATTGGTGAAGGGTGGAACCGTCCGATTGGCCGTCACGATCCTACCGCGCATGCTGAAATTATGGCGCTGCGTCAGGGCGGACTGGTGCTGCAAAACTATCGTCTGCTTGATACCACCCTGTACGTCACCCTTGAACCGTGCGTGATGTGCTCCGGGGCGATGGTGCATAGCCGAATCGGTACGCTGGTGTTTGGCGCGCGGGATGAAAAAACGGGCGCTGCTGGTTCACTGATGGACGTGCTTGGGCATCCGGGGATGAACCACCAGGTGAAAACTATCGGCGGGGTACTTGCACCAGAATGTTCGGGTCTGTTAAGTGACTTTTTTCGAATGCGTCGGCTGCAGAAAAAGCAACAAAAGGCAGAATTGAAACCGCAGGGTGATTAAGCTCGTCCGGTGCGACCACCGGATAGCTTTCAGCCAGCTGTTGCGCCTCGGCCGCCTCTTTTTCTTTCTCCAGCAGATATCCCACCAGGCTTATCTGATACTTACGAATATTTTCCACGTAGGCATACGCTTCATGCCCGCGCGCATAGCCGTACGTCAGCTTCTGGTACCACTGTTTCTGGCTAAGCAGCGGCAGGCGCTGTTTTACATCTGACCAGCTGTCCGGGTTACCTTTGGTTTTTGCCGTCAGCGTCCGCGCGTCGAGCATATGGGCATAACCCATGTTATAGGCGGCCAGCGCAAACCAGATCCGCTCCCCTTCAGGAACCGTCTCCGGCACTTTCGCCATCATATCCTGTAAATATTGCGCGCCGCCGCTGATGCTCTGTTCCGCATCGGTTCGATCGCTAATGCCGAGGCTCTGCGCGGTATTTTTGGTCAGCATCATCAACCCGCGCACGCCCGTGGGGGAGGTGGCCTGAGCATCCCAGTGCGATTCCTGGTAGGAAATTGCCGCCAGTAACTTCCAGTCAATCTCCTGAGCGTACTTCTCGAACAGCGGTTGCAGGTCCGGCAGCACGCTATCCACCGCGCGCAGGAAGGAGCGGGTGTCAACGTAATCAAAATCGTCACCGTGACCGAGATATTTCTCTTCCAGACGCGCCAGGGTGCCGTCTTCATTGATGGAATTAAAGAAATCGAGCATAGCCGCAGAGACGGTTTGATCGTCGTCTAACTGGGTAAACCAGGTTACCGGCTGTTCATCGGTCACATCCAGCGCCACGGCGATTTCAGGATGAACGCGCTGGAAAAGGCTGATCGCCACCGAATCAGCAATGGTATAGGCCAGCTTTTTATCTTTTACCTGCTCCAGCAATTCGGTAGTGCCGAGTTTAGGATCGACCGTCCAGCTGAGGTTCGGGTATTTTTTCTCTTTCAACGCCCGCAGATCGTCAATCACCACATGGCCTGGCGCAATGGTCAATTGCTGGTCGGTAATGTCGGCCAGTGAGCGCGGGCGCAAGCTACCCACACGATAAACCACCTGCTGCGACACGGAGTAATAGGTCGGGCCCGGCTGATAATTTTTGCTGCGTTCGCTGTTGTACACCAGACCTGCGGCGAGAATATCGGCACGGTCATGGTCTAAATCATCAAACAGCTGGTTGATGTTCTGCCGCACGGTGACTTTAAGCTTCACGCCCAGATAGTCCGCAAACAGCTGTGCCAGTTCGTAATCAAGACCAATGGTTTTACCGTTGATATCGTCGTATATAAGCGGAGAGGAGAGGGTACTGACGCGCAACTCCCCCCGCTCCTGAATGGCGGCGATACGGTTTTCGGCTTTGCCGAACCAGGGGATAGACGGCCAGAGGGCCACTGCCAGCAGCAACGTAACAATGCCGATGAGCAGATAATTAATCTTTAATTTTTTCAATTAGTTAATTCTCTGCGACGCCGGTTGCCTCAGTGTGCTGTAGTCATGTTAAGAGTAGAGTTTGCCATTGATTGAGCGGCATTTTGCGCAAAGTAGCGCCAGTTGGCAACCAATTAGAGAGACAGGTCACATCTATTGTTAAACAAAAAGGATGATTTTATTTCGACGCAAACGGTTTCGTCGGCGCTCAGGATTCTCTATAATGACGCCCGTTTTCCCCCCCTTGCGCACACTGTAAGCGCCCCGGCGCTTCGAAGACGAGAGACTTATGATGGAAATTCTGCGTGGTTCGCCTGCACTGTCTGCCTTCCGTATTAATAAACTGCTGGCACGTTTTCAGGCGGCCGACCTTCCGGTAAGCAATATTTACGCTGAGTATGTCCATTTTGCTGACCTGAATGCCCCCCTGAATGCAGAGGAGCGCGTACAGCTGGAACGTCTGCTTAAATATGGCCCAAGCCTGAGCAGCCATACGCCGACCGGCAAATTAATCCTCGCCACGCCACGTCCTGGCACCATCTCCCCCTGGTCTTCCAAAGCCACCGACATCGCTCACAACTGCGGCCTGAGCCAGATTAACCGTCTGGAGCGCGGCGTGGCGTACTATGTGGAAGCGTCAACCCTGAGCGACGCGCAGTGGCAGGCCGTGACAGCGGAGCTGCACGACCGCATGATGGAGAGCGTGTTTGACTCTCTGGATGATGCGCAGAAACTGTTCTCCCACCATCAGCCTGCGCCGGTACAGAGCGTGGATCTGCTGGGGCAGGGGCGTCAGGCGCTGATCGACGCAAACCTGCGTCTTGGTCTGGCGCTCGCAGAAGATGAAATCGACTACCTTCAGGATGCATTCGTTAAGCTGAATCGCAACCCGAACGACATCGAACTGTATATGTTCGCGCAGGCCAACTCCGAGCACTGCCGCCACAAAATTTTCAACGCCGACTGGATTATCGACGGCGAACAGCAGCCGAAGTCGCTGTTCAAAATGATCAAAAACACCATGGAGCAAACCCCTGACCACGTGCTGTCTGCCTATAAAGACAACGCCGCGGTGATGGAAGGTTCCGAGGTGGGCCGCTTCTTCGCCGACCGCGAAGCAGGGCGCTATGACTTCCACCAGGAGCCTGCGCATATCCTGATGAAAGTGGAAACCCACAACCACCCGACGGCCATCTCTCCGTGGCCGGGTGCGGCGACCGGCTCCGGCGGTGAGATCCGTGACGAAGGTGCGACCGGTCGCGGCGCGAAACCCAAAGCGGGTCTGGTCGGTTTCTCCGTTTCCAACCTGCGTATCCCGGGTTTTGAACAGCCGTGGGAAGAAGATTTCGGCAAGCCAGAGCGCATCGTGACCGCGCTGGATATCATGACCGAAGGCCCGCTGGGCGGCGCGGCGTTCAACAACGAATTTGGTCGTCCGGCGCTGAACGGTTACTTCCGTACCTACGAAGAGAAAGTGGACAGCCACAACGGCGAAGAGCTGCGCGGCTACCACAAACCGATCATGCTGGCGGGCGGGATCGGCAACATTCGCGCCGATCATGTGCAGAAAGGCGAGATCGTCGTCGGCGCGAAGCTGATCGTGCTCGGCGGCCCGGCCATGAACATCGGTCTGGGCGGCGGGGCAGCCTCGTCTATGGCCTCCGGCCAGTCTGATGCGGATCTCGACTTCGCGTCCGTGCAGCGCGACAACCCGGAAATGGAGCGCCGCTGTCAGGAAGTGATCGACCGCTGCTGGCAGCTCGGCGAAGCCAACCCGATTCTGTTCATCCACGACGTGGGCGCGGGTGGACTCTCTAACGCCATGCCGGAGCTGGTGAGCGACGGCGGTCGCGGCGGGCGCTTCAACCTGCGCGATATCCTGAGCGATGAGCCAGGCATGAGCCCGCTGGAAATCTGGTGTAACGAATCCCAGGAGCGCTACGTGCTGGCGGTTGCCGCCGATCAGCTGCCGCTGTTTGACGAGCTGTGCCGCCGCGAGCGCGCGCCGTATGCCGTCATTGGTGAAGCGACCGAAGAGCAGCACCTGACTCTCAGTGATACCCATTTTGACAACCAGCCGATCGATCTGCCGCTGGACGTTCTGCTCGGTAAAACGCCGAAGATGACCCGCGACGTAACAACCCGCAAAGCGGCGGGTAAAGCGCTGGATCGTCAGGGCATTACCGTGGCGGAAGCGGTTAACCGCGTGCTGCACCTGCCTGCTGTAGCAGAGAAAACTTTCCTGGTCACCATCGGCGACCGTACCGTGACCGGTATGGTATCGCGCGATCAAATGGTCGGCCCGTGGCAGATCCCGGTCGCTAACTGCGCCGTGACCACCGCAAGCCTCGACAGCTACTACGGCGAAGCGATGGCCCTGGGCGAACGCACCCCGGTGGCGCTGCTGGACTTCGCTGCCTCTGCCCGTCTGGCGGTCGGTGAAGCGCTGACCAACATCGCCGCGACGCAGATTGGCGATATCAAACGTATCAAACTTTCCGCGAACTGGATGGCTGCTGCCGGTCACCCTGGCGAAGATGCCGGCCTGTACGAAGCGGTGAAAGCGGTGGGTGAAGAGCTGTGTCCTGCGCTCGGCCTGACCATTCCGGTGGGTAAAGACTCCATGTCGATGAAAACCCGCTGGCAGGAAGGTAACGAGCAGCGCGAGATGACCTCTCCGCTGTCGCTGGTGATCACCGCGTTTGCGCGCGTGGAAGACGTGCGTCATACCGTTACGCCGCAGCTGGCGACCGAAGATAACGCCCTGCTGCTGATTGACCTCGGCAAAGGCCACAATGCGCTCGGCGCCACCGCGCTGGCGCAGGTTTACCGCCAGCTCGGCGAAAAGCCAGCCGACGTGCGGGACGTCGCACAGTTGAAAGGCTTCTACGACGCAATTCAGGCGCTGGTGGCGCAGCGTAAGCTGCTGGCCTACCACGATCGTTCCGATGGCGGCCTGCTGGTGACGCTGGCAGAGATGGCCTTCACTGGCCACTGCGGCGTTGAAGCAAACATTGCAACGCTTGGTGAAGACCGCCTGGCGGTGCTGTTTAACGAAGAGCTTGGCGCGGTCATTCAGGTACGCGCCGCAGATCGCGACGCGGTGGAAGCGATTCTGGCGCAGCACGGTCTGGCAGACTGCGTGCACTATCTCGGTAAAGCGGTGCAGGGCGACCGTTTCGTGATTGAAGCCGACGGCCACCCGGTGTTCAGCGAAAGCCGCACCACGTTGCGTATGTGGTGGGCGGAAACCACCTGGCAGATGCAGCGCCTGCGTGACAACCCGGAATGTGCCGATCAGGAGCATAACGCGAAGGCGAACGACAACGATCCTGGCCTGAACGTGAAGCTCACCTTCGACATCAACGAAGACATTGCCGCGCCGTACATTGCGACCGGTGCGCGTCCTAAAGTGGCCGTGCTGCGCGAACAGGGCGTTAACTCCCACGTTGAGATGGCAGCGGCCTTCCACCGGGCGGGCTTTGACGCCATCGACGTCCACATGAGCGACCTGCTGGCAGGGCGTACCGGGCTGGATGATTTCCAGGCACTGGTAGCCTGCGGGGGGTTCTCCTACGGTGACGTGCTGGGCGCGGGCGAAGGCTGGGCGAAGTCCATCCTGTTCAACAGCCGCGTACGTGACGAGTTTGAAACCTTCTTCCACCGTCCGCAGACGCTGGCGCTGGGGGTGTGTAACGGCTGCCAGATGATGTCTAACCTGCGCGAGCTGATCCCGGGCAGCGAAGCCTGGCCGCGCTTTGTGCGTAACCAGTCTGACCGCTTTGAAGCGCGCTTCAGCCTGGTAGAAGTAACCCAAAGCCCGTCCCTGCTGTTGCAGGGGATGGTCGGTTCGCAGATGCCAATCGCGGTTTCGCACGGTGAAGGTCAGGTTGAAGTCCGTGATGCGGCGCACCTGGCTCAGCTTGAAAGCAAAGGACTGGTGGCGCTGCGCTTTGTTGATAACTTTGGCAAGGTCACCGAAACCTATCCGGCTAACCCGAACGGTTCGGCAAATGGCATTACCGCGGTCACCAGCGAAAGCGGTCGGGTGACGATTATGATGCCTCACCCGGAGCGTGTCTTCCGTACCGTGAGCAACTCCTGGCACCCGGAAAACTGGGGCGAGGACAGCCCGTGGATGCGCATTTTCCGCAACGCACGTAAACAACTAGGTTAAGTTTCTACGCCCTGACTGTAGGCCCGGTAAGCGCGAGCGCCACCGGGCTTTTTTGTCTCTGTCGCAAAATCGCGACAACTCTCTGGTCCGAGTGTCTCCAAAAGGAGACATTTAACCTATTGATTTATATGCGGCAGGACAGGTTCCCGTTAAGGTGTTGCTTAATAGCGACACTTAGCCTGGAAATCATTCACGTAACAATCAATACGTTTTGATAATAAAAATATTACTAATCATAAGGATAGCATTAATTTTTGCAATCTGGCACGCGTGTTGCATAATAGTAACCAGTGGCTCATTCACCCTCTTATGTCAGCCCCTTCGGGACGTGCTACATAAACTTCGAATGACGCACAAAAAGGTGCCTGCCGTCCAACTACTGATTATTGCAATGCTTTATCAGGCCAGGGCGAAACGTCGAGTTAGGCACCGCCTTATTCCATGACAAAGCCGGGTTTTTACCCGGCTTTGTTGTATCTGAAGGGCAGACTCAGTTACGCTCTCCTCAAACCCGGATGAAGAGAGTAATGTGTTGAAACGCTGGCCCGCTTTCCCTCGCTCCCTGCGACAGCTCGTTATGATGGCCTTCCTGCTGATCCTGCTACCTTTGCTGGTTCTGGCCTGGCAGGCCTGGCAAAGCCTGAACGCGTTAAGTGCACAGGCGGCCCTGACTAACCGCACCACGCTTATTGATGCTCGCCGTAGCGAGGCGATGACCAACGCCGCGCTTGAGATGGAGCGTAGCTATCGCCAGTACTGCGTGCTGGACGATCGCACGCTGGAGAGGGTCTATCAGAACCAGCGTAAACGCTACAGCGAAATGCTGGACGCCCACGCCGGGGTGCTGCCAGATGACAAACTCTATCAGGCGCTGCGTCAGGATCTGAACGATCTGGCGCAGCTCCAGTGCAAAAACAGCGGTCCTGATGCCGCCGCCGCCGCCCGACTTGAAGCCTTCGCGAACGCCAATACGGAGATGGTTCAGTCCACCCGTACGGTTATCTTTTCCCGTGGTCAGCAGCTCCAGCAGGAGATTGCCGAGCGCGGCCAGTTCTTCGGCTGGCAGGCGCTGGTGCTGTTCCTCGTCAGCCTGGGGCTGGTGCTGCTCTTTACCCGCATGATCATCGGCCCCGTGAAGGGGATCCAGCGGATGATTAACCGCCTGGGGGAGGGTAAATCTCTCGGGGATACGGTCGTTTTTAAAGGCCCGCGCGAGCTGCGCTCGGTCGGTCAACGCATCATCTGGCTTTCAGAGCGCCTGGCATGGCTGGAATCGCAGCGCCACCAGTTCCTGCGCCATATCTCACACGAACTCAAAACGCCGCTGGCCAGCATGCGTGAAGGTACGGAACTGCTGGCCGACGAAGTGGCGGGGCCGTTAACCCCTGAGCAAAAAGAGATCGTGGCGATTCTGGATGCCAGCAGCCGCAATTTACAAAAGCTTATTGAACAACTGCTGGACTATAACCGCAAGCTGGCGGATGGTGCTGTGGTGCTTGAAAGCGTTGAGATTGAACCGCTGGTGGACATGGTGATCTCCGCCCATAGCCTGCCAGCAAGAGCTAAAATGATGCATACCCAGGTGGAACTCAACGCGCCAGCCTGTCTTGCAGAACCGATGCTGTTAATGAGCGTACTGGATAATCTTTATTCCAATGCGGTGCACTATGGTACTGAATCCGGTACCATTTATATCAGAAGCAATAACAACGGTTCGCGGGTATTTATTGACGTAGCGAATACCGGAAGCCCGATTCCGGATGATGAAAAAACGCTGATCTTTGAACCCTTCTTCCAGGGGAGTCATCAGCGAAAAGGTGCGGTAAAAGGAAGTGGTCTGGGGCTGAGTATTGCCCGCGACTGCATACGACGCATGCAGGGTGAGCTTAACATCGTGAGTGATGAACGCGCCGATGTCTGTTTTCGTATCGAACTGCCTCTTGAGCCGGAAAAATCAATGAAATGAATAACAACCTGGTGAGTATGTCACACGTCTTTTACCGCGCACTGCGCGCGGTGTTTTCCAGCAAAAATGTGCGCCTCAGCCTGCCCTGCTTACTGCTGGCAGGCTGTGTAACCCATGCACCGAAAAGTGCAATTAGCCACAAACAGGAAGATAAATGGCCGCAAAAACAGCTGGCTGATTTCCTTTCGACACGTTGCGATGATATCTGGAGCCTGTCGGGGCGTGATGTTGAATCCAATCCGCTGTTCTGGCTGCGCGGAATAGACTGCGCCCAGCGGCTGGCGCCCGCCGAGGCCCGTGCCCAGGCGGCGATGCTGGTGGACGATACCTGGCAGGACGCGTTTAAACGCGGGATCGTGATGGCGGATGCCAGAATCACGCCTGTCGAACGCCGCGCCAACGTGACGCGGCTGGATACTTACGTGATCAATATTCCCCCGCAGGTGCGCCCGGTCTATCAGCTCTGGCGGGACGGACAAACCCTGCAATTACAGCTGTCTGAAGAGCGTTTCCGCTACAGCAAATTGCAGCAGTCAAGCGACAGCGAGCTTGATGCGCTTCGCCAGCAGCAGGAGTCGCTGCGCGAGCAGCTGGAAACCACCACCCGCAAGCTCGAAAATCTGACCGATATCGAAAGACAGCTCTCGACGCGTAAGCCGGCAGGCAGCTATCTGCCCGATGGGTCGAAAGGCAACTCTGCCACGACGCCAGACAGTGAGACGCCGAAACAAGAGGATGTGAAGCCATGACAAGCCGTAAACCTGCCCATCTGTTACTGGTGGATGACGATCCCGGGCTGTTAAAGCTGCTGGGGATGCGTCTGGTCAGCGAAGGCTACAGCGTGGTCACCGCTGAAAGCGGGCAGGAGGGGCTGAAGGTGCTCAGCCGTGAGAAAATCGATCTGGTGATCAGCGATTTGCGCATGGATGAAATGGATGGCCTGCAACTGTTCACGGAGATCCAGAAGCAGCAGCCCGGGATGCCGGTGATTATCCTCACCGCTCACGGATCTATTCCTGATGCGGTGGCCGCGACGCAGCAGGGGGTATTCAGCTTCCTCACCAAACCGGTGGATAAAGACGCCCTCTATAAAGCGATCGACAGCGCCCTTGAGCACGCAGCGCCATCCGGCGACGACGCCTGGCGTGAATCCATCGTGACGCGTAGCCCTGTAATGCTGCGCCTGCTGGAACAGGCGCGGATGGTGGCGCAATCCGACGTTAGCGTGCTGATCAACGGCCAGAGCGGGACCGGGAAAGAGATCCTCGCCCAGGCGATCCACAACGCCAGCCCGCGCAGTAAAAATGCTTTTATTGCCATTAACTGTGGCGCGTTGCCGGAACAGCTGCTCGAATCAGAGCTCTTCGGCCATGCCCGCGGCGCCTTTACCGGCGCGGTGAGCAGCCGTGAAGGGCTGTTCCAGGCGGCTGAGGGGGGCACGCTGTTCCTTGATGAAATTGGCGATATGCCCGCGCCGCTGCAGGTCAAATTGCTGCGCGTGTTGCAGGAGCGGAAAGTGCGTCCGCTTGGCAGCAACCGCGATATCGATATCAACGTGCGTATTATTTCCGCCACCCACCGTGATTTACCCAAGGTGATGGCGCGCAACGAGTTCCGCGAAGATCTCTACTATCGACTGAATGTCGTCAACCTGAAAATCCCGGCGCTGGCCGAGCGTGCGGAAGATATCCCGCTGCTGGCAAATCACCTTTTGCGCCAGGCCGCTGACCGCCACAAACCGTTTGTGCGCGCGTTCTCCACCGATGCGATGAAACGCCTGATGACCGCAAGCTGGCCGGGTAACGTACGCCAGCTGGTGAACGTGATTGAGCAGTGCGTGGCGCTGACGTCATCGCCGGTGATCAGCGATGCGCTGGTGGAGCAGGCGCTCGAGGGGGAAAACACGGCCTTACCGACGTTTGCGGAAGCGCGAAATCAGTTCGAGCTGAACTATCTGCGCAAGCTGCTGCAAATCACCAAAGGCAACGTGACCCACGCGGCGCGCATGGCCGGGCGTAACCGTACCGAGTTCTATAAATTGCTCTCACGCCACGAGCTGGAAGCGAACGATTTTAAAGAGTAATACCGCAAAATTCGCCTGAATATGATACTGTGAGCAACCGATTACGAGGCTGCTTACTGGCAAGAGTTTAAGGACCCACCATGAAAAAAATTGATGCGATTATTAAACCTTTCAAACTGGATGATGTACGTGAAGCGCTGGCAGAAGTAGGCATCACCGGGATGACCGTAACTGAAGTGAAAGGTTTTGGTCGTCAGAAGGGCCACACCGAGCTATACCGTGGCGCAGAGTACATGGTGGACTTTCTGCCGAAAGTGAAAATCGAGATCGTGGTGAGCGATGATATCGTCGATACCTGTGTGGATACCATCATCCGCACGGCGCAGACCGGTAAAATTGGCGACGGGAAAATCTTCGTCTTTGACGTGGCGCGCGTGATCCGTATCCGTACCGGCGAAGAAGACGACGCGGCGATTTAACATTCTTGCCGGGTGGCGCTGCGCTTACCCGGCCTACAGAACCCTTCGCAGGTCCGTGCAAGCGCAGCGCCGCCGGGCGATTACAGCACTTTATGCGGGCCGAAACATTCGTAATGAATGTTGTCTTTGTTCACGCCCAGGTCTACCAGCTGCTTCGCGGCATACTGCATAAACGCTACCGGCCCACACACGTAGAACTGCATCCCCGGTGCGCTAAACGCCCCTTCGTGCTGCCCTAAATTCATCAGGCCTTCGCTGTCAAAACGTGCCGCTGCGCGGTCAGCTTCCGTGGGTAAACGATACCAGGTATGCGCGGTAAAGTGTGGCAGACCCGCTCCGAGCGCTTTCACTTCATCTGCAAAGGCGTGCACATCACCGTTTTCGGCCGCGTGGAACCAGTTAACCTGCGCGCTGTGGTTTGATTTTGCCAGCGTATCCAGCATCGCCAGCATTGGCGTTTGACCAACACCTGCGGAAATCAGCGTCACCGGGGTACCCGATTCCACCGCCATAAAGAAATCACCCGCTGGCGCGGCCAGATGAACGATATCACCCACGCTGGCGACGTTATGCAGCCAGCTGGATACCTGACCGCCTTCCTCACGTTTAACCGCAATGCGATAGCCTTTGCCGTCTGGCTTGCGGGTCAGGGAATACTGGCGAATCTCCTGGTGCGGGAAGCCTTCAGGCTTCAGCCAGACGCCCAGATACTGCCCCGGCTGGTAATCGGCAACTGGCTGGCCGTCCACCGGCTCAAACTCAAAGCTGGTGATCAGTGCGCTGCGCGGGGTTTTCTCAACGATGCGGAAAGCACGCGTGCCTTCCCAGCCGCCATTCTTGCTGGCGTTTTCGCTGTAGATCTGCGCTTCACGGTTGATGAACACGTTTGCCAGCACGCCGTATGCCTTACCCCAGGCATCCAGCACTTCCTGGCCCGGGCTGAACATTTCGTCCAGGGTTGCCAGCAGGTGACTGCCCACGATGTTGTACTGCTCAGGTTTGATCTGGAAGCTGGTGTGCTTCTGGGCGATTTTTTCCACCGCAGGCAGCAGAGCCGGCAGGTTTTCGATGTTGCTGGCATAGGCGGCAATAGCGTTAAACAGCGCTTCGCGCTGATCGCCGTTACGCTGGTTGCTCATGTTGAAAATCTCTTTGAGCTCCGGGTTATGCGCGAACATGCGATCGTAGAAATGAGCGGTCAGTTTAGGACCCGTTTCAACCAGCAGGGGGATTGTGGCCTTCACGGTAGCGATGGTTTGGGCGTCGAGCATAGCAGCTTCCTTCTGATGTTACTTTAATGATGTATTTTATATGCATCTTATAAAAATACCCCTGCAATGTAAATGGTTCTTTGCATCGTGAAAAATATGCATCACAAAGCTGAAAAGAAATCCGTTGAAAATGGCGAGAGCTTTATTGCTCAAACCCTTGCGTGGCGTGGAGGTAAACGTTTGCGTAAAATCGTTTGTCAAGACCTGTTATCGCAGAACTATTCAGTTATACTGTTGCCCGTCGTCCAACAGGACTGCCTTTTCAGGCCAAAAATTTACTTGTTAGCTGAGTCAGGAGATGCGGATGTTAAAGCGTGAAATGAACATTGCCGATTATGATGCCGAACTGTGGCAGGCTATGGAGCAGGAAAAAGTACGTCAGGAAGAGCACATCGAACTGATCGCCTCCGAAAACTACACCAGCCCGCGCGTGATGCAGGCGCAGGGTTCTCAGCTGACCAACAAATATGCTGAAGGTTACCCGGGCAAGCGCTACTACGGCGGTTGCGAATACGTTGATATCGTTGAGCAGCTGGCGATTGACCGTGCGAAAGAACTCTTTGGCGCTGACTACGCGAACGTCCAGCCGCACTCTGGCTCTCAGGCTAACTTCGCTGTTTACACCGCGCTGTTGCAGCCGGGCGATACCGTTCTGGGTATGAACCTGGCGCAGGGCGGCCACCTGACTCACGGCTCTCCGGTTAACTTCTCTGGCAAACTGTACAACATCATCCCTTACGGTATTGATGAGTCCGGTAAAATTGACTACGAAGACATGGCGAAGCAGGCCAAAGAGCACAAGCCGAAGATGATCATCGGTGGCTTCTCTGCTTACTCCGGCATCGTTGACTGGGCAAAAATGCGTGAAATCGCTGACAGCATCGGCGCGTACCTGTTCGTCGACATGGCGCACGTTGCCGGTCTGATTGCCGCTGGCGTTTACCCGAACCCGGTTCCACATGCGCACGTTGTGACCACCACCACCCACAAAACCCTGGCGGGTCCACGCGGTGGCCTGATCCTGGCGAAAGGCGGTGACGAAGAGCTGTACAAAAAGCTGAACTCCGCCGTGTTCCCAAGTGCCCAGGGCGGCCCGCTGATGCACGTTATCGCCGCGAAAGCCGTCGCGCTGAAAGAAGCGATGGAGCCAGAGTTCAAGGTTTATCAGCAGCAGGTTGCTAAAAACGCCAAAGCGATGGTGGAAGTGTTCCTGAATCGTGGTTACAAAGTGGTGTCCGGTGGGACTGAAAACCACCTGTTCCTGCTGGATTTGGTCGATAAGAACCTGACCGGTAAAGAAGCTGACGCAGCCCTCGGCCGCGCCAACATCACCGTGAACAAAAACAGCGTGCCAAACGATCCGAAGAGCCCGTTCGTGACTTCCGGTATCCGTATCGGTTCTCCGGCCGTAACTCGCCGTGGCTTTAAAGAAGCGGAAGTGAAAGAGCTGGCGGGCTGGATGTGTGACGTTCTGGACAACATCAATGACGACGCGGTTATCGAGCGCGTTAAAGGTAAAGTTCTGGACATCTGCGCACGCTTCCCGGTGTACGCATAATTCTCTGCGTTTCAGAACTGAAAAAGGCCGCTCATGCGGCCTTTTTTTATGGGCTAACGTCGGTCGAGGGAGATGGCCCCCGGCCCGGTAATCGCCAGCAAAATAAAGGCGCCAGCGATACTCACATTTTTATAGAAGTTAATCATATTTGGCAGGACCGCATCGCCCGTCATATCCCAGTAGTGGTGTCCAATCACCGCCGTTCCCAGCGTATAGAAGACAAAGATCACCGCGAGGGGGCGGGTGAAAAAGCCCAGAACGATCAGAATCGCGGCGGGGATTTCCATTACCACCGCAATAATCGCGGCCAGCATGGGCATGGGGGCGCCGAGCGACGTCATGTACTGAACGGTGCCGCTAAACCCCGTCAGCTTGGGATAACCGAAAATAATAAACAGGACTACGATAGCAATGCGGGCAATTAAAAGCAGGAGAGAACGAGAGGATCCGAAATCGAAATAACGTAAGCTGTTCATGGCAAACGACCTCTTCAGGCGATGTCTTATAAACGTAATACAGTTTTACCGCTCTCGCCATACGCTGTACAGCTGGTGATGATGTTAATTTTTGGTTAATTTATAGCGCGCTAACGACTTGCTAAAGTCAGGGATTAACGCCAGACTATCGCCTCCATTTCGGGAGGGATTCATGGTCTTGCATTCCACGCGCTGGCTGGCGCTTAGCTATTTCACCTATTTCTTTAGTTACGGTATTTTTTTGCCTTTCTGGAGCGTCTGGCTCAAGGGAATTGGTCTGACGCCTGAGACCATCGGCATCCTGCTGGGCGCGGGGCTGGTGGCACGTTTCCTGGGTAGCCTGCTGATAGCGCCTCGCGTCAGCGATCCCTCTCTGTTGATTAAAGCGGTGCGAATTCTGGCCCTCCTGACGCTGGTCTTTGCGGCCTGCTTCTGGGTCAGCCACCAGTTTGCCTGGCTGATGGTGGTGATGGTTGGCTTTAATCTGTTCTTCTCCCCGCTGGTGCCGCTGACGGATGCCCTGGCGAACACCTGGCAAAAGCAGATCACCATGGACTATGGCCGCGTGCGCCTGTGGGGATCGATTGCCTTCGTGATCGGCTCTGCGCTGGTCGGGAAACTGGTCAGCCTCTATGACTATCGCGCCATTCTGGCGCTGTTAACGCTCGGCATCGCCTCGATGCTGCTCGGTATGTTGCTGCGTCCGTCGGTGATGCCGCAGGGCGAAAGCCGCCATCAGGAGAGCGCCGGCTGGCCCGCCTGGCGCTCGCTGGTGGCGCAAAGCTGGCGTTTCCTGGCCTGCGTCTGTCTGCTTCAGGGGGCGCATGCGGCCTATTACGGCTTCAGCGCCATCTACTGGCAGGGGGCGGGCTACTCGGCTTCTGCGGTAGGCTACCTGTGGTCGCTCGGCGTGGTTGCGGAGGTCATTATCTTCGCGCTGAGCCAAAAACTGTTCCGTCGTTTCGGGGCGCGTGACCTGCTGCTGCTTTCCGCCGTTTGCGGCGTAGCGCGCTGGGGCATCATGGGCTGGACGACGGAGCTGCCGTGGCTGATTGTGGCGCAAATTCTGCACTGCGGAACCTTCACCGTCTGCCATTTGGCGGCGATGCGCTATATCGCGGCGCGAGAGGGTGGTGACGTTATTCGTCTTCAGGCAGTCTATTCAGCGGTGGCGATGGGCGGCAGTATTGCGGTGATGACCGTATTTGCCGGTTTCCTCTATCAGCACCTGGGCCACGGTGTGTTCTGGGTGATGGCGCTGGTCGCTTTACCGGCCATTGTCATCCGCCCTAAAGTCGCTGCTCGCACGTAACTAAGATTCGAGCATAACGCGAATATGTTCCTGCTGCTGCGTGTTCAGGGTCTCAACGGCATGAATGAGCGGCGGCGAGAACAGCGGCAGGGCGGTTGGATAAGGCGTAATAACCAGCGCCGCCTCGCGGGGGGCGCCCTCCTTCTTAAACGCTTCCAGGCTAAGATAACGAATATTGAGCGGCAGCAGCGTCAGCTCGCGAAGCTGCTGCTCAATTAACTCCTCGCAGGCTTTATCTTCCCCCGTTAACAGGACTACCTGTTTTTCATGAAGATCGGTTTCCTGCATCAGCCAGGCACCAAAAATCACTGCCACCAGAGCCATCTCTTCACCGGAGAATCGCAGGCCAAATTCGGCTTCCAGCTCAAACAGCGCCTCTTTAGTGGTGCGCAGCAGCCGGGGGTATAGACGGTGGATCTCTTCCGGCAGACTGTTGTCGATGCCGATGTCAAATAAGGAGCGGTCCAGCGCCTGAGCCAGATGAATATACAGCTGATCGGTCAGCCCTTGCTCATCGCTGAAGTTCATCCCGGTTTGCGCCCGGAAACGGGCAATCATACGCACGATGGCCCGACGCAGGCGCTGATCCTGCTGGTGTTTATCCAGTACCGGGTCGGGTGTGCGGAGCATCATAAACAGCAGCGCCAGGAACAGCTGTTCATCACTGTGCGTTCCCTGCGGGACGCGCCGTTTCCAGTGACGGACAATTTCCTGCGCCGTAAAGTATTCCCCTCTCGATTGCGTCCAGCTGCGCTGAACGGGTGAAAACTCCGGCGTATTGCCCAGATGATGCTGAATAAGACAATATTGCAGATAAAGCTGTAAAAACTGTACGTCGCGGGACTCAAACTGGCGCTGAAGCTTGCGCGCGCAAAAGTTGATAAGCGCCCGAAGGTTCGCATCGTCATAAAGCGGGCGGGCAATGCCGTGCTGTTTGAGCGCGGTTTTTAAGGCAGGGGTAAACTGTTGGGCGACAAAATGTGGACACAGCCGAAGCGCCCTGCGCAGCCAGTGCAGCAGGCACAAACGCTGATTCAGGGCGGAGCCCTCAATACGGTAGCAACCGTCATGGTGCGTGACGATATCAAGCCGATGATAGCGCTGGATTTCATCGCGCGTCTCGGCTATATCTTGCCGTGCCAGGACGTCGTCCACGCCGTTGGCAGCGATTATGCTCTGTGCGGTGACGGCAGCATCGGGCAGGTAAAGCATCAAAAGCACCTGGCAACGGCGCTGCGAACTGGAAAGCACAGATGGAATTTCAAGCGTCGTCATCATCTGTCGGGTATCCAGTGTGAATGTTTGATAAGAATAGCTAAAGGATGGGCGCTGAAAAGCGCGCCGGCAGGCCTTTCATTCAGGATTGCTGGCGAACATCACAGAATTTTTGACGTGAGGAATTGATGCAAACAGTTAAACAAAGCGTGACAGCGTTATTTTTGGCGGTTATCACCTCCGCCGCCAGCGCACATCCTCACAGCTTTATCAGCCTGAAAACCGAACTGGTGACGGACGGCACACAGCTCAGCGGCCTGAAGATGCGCTGGACGATGGATGAAATCACCTCCGCCGACCTGCTGTACGATGCCGGAAACGCAAAGCCCGGCGACGAGATCTGGAAAAAGCTGGCGGCGGAAGTCATGGCCAACGTGCTGGGTCAGCACTACTTCACCGAGTTCTGGCACAACGGACAAAAGGTGAAATTTCTTAACCGTCCCACGGAGTACGGTATGACCCGCGACGGCCATCAGGCGGTGCTGACGTTTATCCTTCCGCTGGCGCACCCTCAGCCGCTGGCCGGGCAGAAGTACAGGTTTTCCACGTTTGACCCAACCTACTATGTCGATATGCATTACGCCCAGGACAGCGACGTACAGTTGCCAGAAATATTGCAAAAAAGCTGCAAAATTGCCGTGCACACGCCGACGCCCAGTGAAGAGACGCTGAACTTTGCTGTTTCCCTTGATAAAGAAGATGCGCCTCCAGAAGACATGGAATTAGGAAAACAGTTTGCGCAGGAGGTGACGTTACAATGTCAGTGATCTCCTCCCCCGTCAGTAAGCCGCGTCGCTGGCTGCACCTCTGGCCTCTGGCGCTCTTTTCGCTGTTAGCGTCTGGCGGCGCGCTCTGGCTGTGGCAGGCATGGCCGCAGGTGATGATGAAAAGTATCCTCTGGCAGCGGGAAGTTAATCAGCAGATGAGCGAGCTGCTGAAAGCCGTGGCGGAAAATCCGTCCAAAGCGGGCGGCTCTCTTCTGGCGTTCAGCTTTATCTATGGCGTGCTGCATGCCCTGGGGCCGGGGCACGGCAAAATCGTCATCACGACCTGGCTTGCCACCCATCCGTCGAAGCTGAAATCGAGTATCGGCCTGACGCTGGCTTCCTCGTTACTTCAGGGCGGTGTGGCAATTGCGCTGGTCGTGGTCGTCCTTTCGCTGCTACAGCTCCCGGCCCGCCAGCTGCATATGAGCAGCTTCTGGCTGGAGAAGGGAAGTTACGCGCTGGTAGGCTTACTGGGGCTGATTCTCTGCTGGCGGGCGCTGAAAAAATTGCGCGCGTTGCTGCAAAAACCAAAATTCAAAATCTTTACGCCGCATCACGTTCACCATGAAAACTGCGGGTGCGGGCATCAGCATCTGCCGACGCAGGAACAATTACAGAATGGTGACGACTGGCGTGCGCGCCTGATGATTGTTCTCTCAATGGGGATGCGTCCGTGCTCGGGCGCAATCATGGTGCTGTTGTTCAGCAAAGTGATAGGTGTATTTGGCTGGGGCATGATCTCGGCGCTGGCGATGGCGGCGGGAACATCTCTGACTATCTCTTCGTTAGCCTTGCTGGTGCACAGCTTCCGTCAGCTGGCGGTAAAACTCAGCGGCAATAAAACGCCGGTATTGTGGCGACAGGTTGGCTGGACGACGCTTGCGCTGGCGGGCGGGGTGATTCTGCTGGTGGCTGCGGTCACGATGTGGATAAGTGCGGTGCCGGTGGGAAGGGGGTTGCGGCCTTTTTAGCCATACCTGAGGGGTTTGTAGGCCCGGTAAGCGTAGCGCCACCGGGCTTAACAGACTGGATTAACGCTTCAGCGCATCGCTCAGTTCTTCACGCATGTTTGCCAGCATGGCTTTAACAACGCGCGGGTTACCTGCAACGATGTTGCCGGTAGACATATAGTTATGGCCGCCGGTGAAGTCACAAACAATCGCGCCAGCTTCACGTGCGATCAGCTCGCCCGCCGCGAAGTCCCACGGCTTCAGTGACAGCTCAAAGTAACCGTCAACGCGGCCGGTCGCCACGTAGGCCAGATCCAGTGCAGCAGAGCCGGTGCGACGGAAGTCCGCGCATTCGGTGAACAGTTTGCCGAGGATATTCATATAAGTGGTTGCGTGCTGCTTCGCCTTGAACGGGAAGCCGGTCGCCAGAATCGTGCCGTCCAGATCGCGTGCATTGCTGCAGCGCAGACGGTAGCCGTTCAGCTGCGCGCCCTGACCGCGGGTCGCGGTGAACAGTTCGTTACGCATTGGATCGTAAACAACGGCGACTTCAGTACGGCCTTTGATGCGTACTGCGATAGACACAGAGAAGTGTGGCAGGCGCTTAACGAAGTTGGTGGTGCCATCCAGTGGATCGATAACCCATTGAACATCCTGATCGGTACCTTCATGTTCACCGCTTTCTTCGGTGATGATGGTGTGCTGCGGGTAAGATTTGCGGATCGTTTCGATAATAATCGCTTCGGCGGCTTTATCGACGTTAGTCACGAAATCATTGCTGCCTTTCTGGCTGGTTTCTACGGAGTCTGGGGTTTCGTAGTGTTTGGCAATTACATTACCCGCCTTGCGCGCTGCGCGCACGGCGATGGTCAGCATCGGATGCATCGGTCTCTCTCACTGGATGTTAAAGAACAGGAAAATCGGCGCAGAGTATAGCAGCGGGATCGGATTATGTCTCTCGTTTATGATAATATGCCCGAATATTCTTCAGACACTGAATCCAGACATCTAAAAATTATGCTGCAAAACATTCGAATCGTGCTGGTCGAAACATCGCACACCGGCAACATGGGCTCTGTGGCCCGCGCTATGAAAACCATGGGCTTAACGAACCTGTGGCTGGTTAACCCGCTGGTGAAACCAGACTCTCAGGCTATTGCGCTGGCGGCCGGCGCCAGCGACGTGATCGGGAATGCACAGATTGTGGACACCCTGGACGAAGCCCTGGCCGGTTGCAGTCTGGTGGTGGGGACCAGCGCGCGCTCCCGTACGCTGCCCTGGCCGATGCTGGACCCGCGCGAATGCGGCCTGAAAAGTATCTCAGAAGCGGAACAGGCGCCGGTTGCGCTGGTGTTTGGTCGTGAACGCGTTGGCCTGACCAACGAGGAACTACAGAAGTGTCACTACCACGTGGCGATTGCCGCAAACCCGGAATACAGCTCGCTGAACTTGGCGATGGCGGTGCAGGTGATTGCCTACGAAGTGCGCATGGCATGGCTGGCGACGCAGGAAAAACCGGTCGAACCTAAAGAAGAGACGGCCTACCCGCTGGTGGACGATCTTGAGCGCTTCTACGGCCACCTGGAGCAGACGCTGCTCTCTACCGGCTTTATCCGCGAAGGTCACCCGGGACAGGTGATGAACAAGCTGCGCCGTATGTTCACCCGCGCGCGTCCGGAAAGCCAGGAGCTGAACATCCTGCGCGGGATCCTGGCGTCGATTGAGCAGAAGAATAAAGAGTAGTGCAGTGTGTTTTCTCCCTCTCCCTGTGGGAGAGGGCCGGGGTGAGGGCATCAGTCCGCACCTTTGTTATGAAGGCACAGAAGGTTAAATACCTGACTAAAACAGTCAAGTAAATAGTTGACCAATTTAGTCAGGAATGTCAGACTTGGCCCTGCTATGCAATACCCCCATTTTACAATAAAAAACCCCGGGCAGGGGCGAGTTTGAGGTTAAGTAAGACATGAGACTGACATCTAAAGGGCGTTATGCCGTGACCGCGATGCTGGACGTTGCGCTCAACTCCGAAGCGGGCCCGGTTCCGTTGGCTGATATTTCTGAACGACAGGGGATCTCCCTCTCTTATCTGGAACAGCTGTTCTCCAGACTGCGTAAAAATGGACTGGTGTCCAGCGTTCGTGGCCCGGGCGGCGGTTATCTGCTGGGTAAAGACGCGGGCAGTATTGCGGTTGGCGAAGTGATTAGCGCAGTTGACGAATCCGTTGATGCGACCCGTTGCCAGGGCAAAGGCGGCTGCCAGGGCGGCGATAAATGCCTGACCCACGCGCTGTGGCGCGATCTGAGCGACCGTCTGACCGGCTTCCTGAATAACATCACCTTGGGTGAGCTGGTTAATAACCAGGAAGTTCTGGATGTTTCTGGTCGTCAGCACAGTCAGGATTCACAACGCAGCACCCGCACGCAGGACGCCATCGACGTTAAACTGCGCGCGTAATTAAAAAGATAAGTATTCAGAATCAGGCCGGGGTGGTCACACCCCGCGTACTCGGTCGTACATCCAGCCGGTTGCCTGATTCCTTGCATTGAAGCGATGTACGGAGTTTATAGAGCAATGAAATTACCGATTTATCTCGACTACTCCGCAACCACGCCGGTGGACCCGCGTGTTGCCGAGAAAATGATGCAGTGTCTGACCCTGGACGGAAACTTTGGTAACCCAGCTTCCCGTTCACACCGTTTTGGCTGGCATGCTGAAGAGGCGGTTGATATCGCCCGTAATCAGATTGCTGACCTGGTCGGTGCCGACCCGCGTGAAATTGTTTTCACCTCCGGTGCGACCGAATCCGACAACCTGGCGATCAAAGGTGCAGCCAACTTTTATCAGAAAAAAGGCAAGCACATCATCACCAGCAAAACCGAACACAAAGCCGTGCTGGACACCTGCCGTCAGCTGGAGCGTGAAGGGTTCGAAGTGACTTACCTGGCGCCGCAGAGCAACGGGATCATCGACCTGAAAGAGCTCGAAGCGGCGATGCGTGATGACACCATTCTGGTTTCCATCATGCACGTTAACAACGAAATCGGTGTTGTGCAGGACATCGCCACCATCGGCGAAATGTGCCGTGCGCGCGGCATCATCTACCACGTGGATGCGACCCAGAGCGTGGGCAAACTGCCTATCGACCTGAGCCAGCTGAAAGTGGACCTGATGTCCTTCTCCGGTCACAAAATCTATGGCCCGAAAGGGATCGGCGCGCTGTACGTTCGTCGTAAGCCACGTATCCGCATCGAAGCACAGATGCACGGCGGCGGTCACGAGCGCGGCATGCGTTCCGGTACTTTGCCTGTTCACCAGATTGTGGGCATGGGCGAAGCGTATCGCATCGCGAAAGAAGAGATGGAAAGCGAGATGGCACGCCTGCGTATGCTGCGTAACCGTCTTTGGGACGGCGTGAAGGATATGGAAGAAGTCTATCTGAACGGCGATCTCGAGCAGGGCGCGCCGAACATCCTCAACGTCAGCTTCAACTATGTTGAAGGCGAGTCGCTGATCATGGCGCTGAAAGACCTGGCCGTTTCTTCCGGTTCTGCCTGTACGTCTGCAAGCCTGGAGCCATCCTACGTGCTGCGTGCGCTGGGCATGACTGACGAGCTGGCACACAGCTCTATCCGTTTCTCTTTAGGTCGTTTCACTACCGAAGAAGAGATTGACTACACCATCAAACTGGTTCGTAACTCCATCGGCCGTCTGCGCGACCTTTCTCCACTGTGGGAAATGTTCAAGCAGGGCGTGGATCTGAACAGCATTGAATGGTCACATCACTAATCGGTACATAAGGAGAATTCAATCATGGCATACAGCGAAAAAGTTATCGATCATTACGAGAACCCGCGCAACGTTGGCTCTTTTGACAACAGCGACGAATCTGTCGGTAGCGGTATGGTTGGCGCGCCAGCGTGTGGCGACGTGATGAAGTTGCAGATTAAAGTCAACAATGAAGGTATCATTGAAGACGCGCGCTTCAAGACCTACGGCTGCGGTTCTGCTATCGCCTCCAGCTCCCTGGTCACCGAGTGGGTGAAGGGCAAGTCTCTGGACGAAGCACAGGCAATCAAAAACACGGACATTGCTGAAGAACTCGAACTGCCGCCGGTGAAAATTCACTGTTCAATTCTGGCAGAAGACGCGATCAAAGCCGCCATTGCGGATTACAAAAGCAAACGTGAAGCAAAATAATTGAGGTTTGAGTATGTCGATTACCCTTAGCGACAGCGCTGCCGCGCGAGTAAGCTCTTTTCTGGCGAACCGTGGTAAAGGCTTTGGCCTGCGACTGGGCGTACGTACCTCCGGCTGTTCTGGTATGGCTTACGTACTGGAGTTTGTTGACGAACCGGCATCTGATGACACCGTGTTTGAAGACAAGGGCGTGAAGGTGGTGGTCGATGGCAAAAGCCTGCAATTTCTCAACGGCACTCAGCTGGACTTTGTAAAAGAAGGCCTGAACGAAGGGTTCAAATTTACGAACCCGAACGTCAAAGACGAGTGTGGTTGCGGCGAAAGCTTCCACGTTTAACCGCGTTCCGCTGTTATACCGATTAATTCGTGTTGCAGAAAGGCGGCAAGCGAGTGAAGCCCCGGGAGCTTACTTAAGTAAGTGACTGGGGTGAACGAGCGCAGACAACGCATCTGCAGCGCGAAGTAAGAAGGTATAACCCCACCGTGGCTGTGCTACGCGTGGGGTTTGTTCTAACAGGCTACCCCTGAGATTGTTATGGATTACTTCACTCTCTTCGGACTACCCGCTCAATACCCGATTGATCTCCAGGCGCTGACGATCCGTTTTCAGGATCTCCAGCGTCAGTACCATCCGGATAAATTCGCCAGCGGGACGCAGGCAGAGCAGCTGGCTGCGGTATCACACTCCGCAACCATCAACCAGGCCTGGCAAACGCTGCGTCATCCGCTGGCGCGTGCAGAATATCTGCTCTCGCTCCACGGTTTTGATCTGGCGAGCGAACAGCATACCGTGCGCGACACCGCGTTTCTGATGGAGCAGCTGGAGCTTCGCGAAGAGCTGGATGAAATTGAACAGGCTAAAGACGAAGCGCGTCTGGAACGTTTTCTCCAGCGCGTAAAGGGCATGTTCGATACCCGCCATCAGCAGATGGTTGAGCAACTGAACAACGAGACCTGGGACGTGGCGGCAGACACTGTGCGCAAACTCCGTTTTCTCGATAAACTGCGAAGCAGTGCTGAACAACTCGAAGAAAAGCTGCTCGATTTTTAATTTCGGAAGCAATTATGGCCTTATTACAAATTAGTGAGCCAGGCTTAAGCGCCGCACCGCACCAGCGTCGTCTGGCGGTCGGTATTGACCTGGGCACCACCAATTCTCTCGTGGCGACCGTGCGTAGCGGCCAGGCGGAAACGCTGGCTGACGAGCAGGGCCGCCATTTGCTGCCTTCCGTGGTCCACTACCAGCAGCAGGGTCACGCTGTCGGCTTTGATGCCCGCGCCAATGCCGCGCGCGATCCGGCTAACACCATCAGCTCGGTTAAGCGCATGATGGGCCGCTCGCTGGCGGATATCCAGACCCGTTATCCGCATCTGCCGTACCAGTTACAGGCCAGCGAAAACGGCCTGCCGATGATTGCGACATCTGCCGGTCTGCTGAACCCGATTCGTGTTTCCGCTGACATCCTCAAAGCGCTGGCGGCGCGCGCGACGGCGACGCTCGGTGGCGATCTGGACGGCGTGGTAATCACCGTTCCGGCCTACTTCGACGATGCACAACGTCAGGGCACCAAAGACGCCGCGCGTCTGGCGGGCCTGCACGTGCTGCGTCTGCTGAACGAACCGACAGCGGCAGCCATTGCCTACGGCCTCGATTCCGGTCAGGAAGGGGTGATTGCGGTTTACGATCTCGGCGGCGGGACGTTTGATATCTCTATCCTGCGCTTAAGCCGCGGTGTGTTCGAAGTGCTGGCCACCGGCGGGGATTCCGCGCTCGGCGGCGATGACTTCGACCATCTGCTGGCGGACTACATCCGCGAGCAGGCGGGCATCAGCGATCGCAGCGATGCGCGCGTCCAGCGTGAACTGCTGGATGCGGCCATCGACGCCAAAATCGCCCTGAGCGATGCGCAGTCCGTCAGCGTGAACGTCGCAGGCTGGCAGGGTGAGATCACCCGCGACCAGTTCAGCGAACTGATTGCGCCTCTGGTTAAGCGTACCCTGCTGGCCTGCCGTCGCGCATTGAAAGATGCGGGCGTTGAGGCTAACGAGGTGCTGGAAGTGGTCATGGTTGGCGGCTCAACCCGCGTGCCGCTGGTACGTGAGCGCGTAGGGGAATTCTTTGGCCGCACGCCGCTGACCTCTATCGACCCGGACAAAGTGGTTGCCGTGGGTGCCGCTATCCAGGCCGATATCCTGGTCGGCAACAAGCCGGACAGCGAAATGCTGTTGCTGGACGTCATCCCGCTGTCTCTGGGTTTAGAAACCATGGGCGGCCTGGTGGAGAAAGTCATTCCCCGTAACACCACCATTCCGGTGGCGCGCGCGCAGGAGTTTACGACCTTCAAAGACGGCCAGACCGCGATGTCCATCCACGTGATGCAGGGCGAGCGCGAGCTGGTGCAGGACTGCCGCTCTCTGGCGCGCTTTGCGCTGCGCGGAATTCCGGCGCTGCCGGCGGGCGGGGCGCATATTCGCGTCACCTTCCAGGTGGATGCGGACGGTCTCCTGAGCGTGACGGCGATGGAAAAATCCACCGGCGTCGAATCGTCCATTCAGGTGAAGCCGTCCTACGGCCTGACCGATGGCGAAATCGCCTCCATGATTCAGGACTCAATGAGCTACGCCGAGCAGGATGTGAAGGCGCGTATGCTGGCGGAACAAAAAGTGGAAGCCGCACGCGTGCTGGAGAGCCTGAACGGCGCGCTCGCTGCCGACGCCGCGCTGTTAAGCGCCGCTGAGCGCCAGGTGATTGACGAGGCTGCCGCGCGCTTAAGCGTAGTCGCCGAAGGCAATGACGCTGACGCAATAGAAGAAGCCATTAAAAACGTTGATAAACAAACCCAGGACTTCGCTGCTCGCCGCATGGACAAATCTGTCCGCGTCGCGCTGAAAGGCCAGTCCGTGGACGAGGTTTAATATGCCAAAGATTGTTATTTTGCCTCATGCGGACCTCTGTCCGGATGGCGCTGTTCTGGAAGCGAAGACCGGTGAAACCATTCTCGATGTAGCCCTGCGTGCAGGTATCGAAGTGGAACACGCCTGTGAAAAATCCTGTGCCTGCACCACCTGCCACTGCATCGTGCGTGAAGGTTTTGATTCTCTCGCCGAGAGCACCGAAGACGAAGACGACATGCTGGACAAAGCATGGGGTCTGGAGCCAGACAGCCGCTTAAGCTGCCAGGCGGCGGTGACCGATGAAGATCTGGTCGTGGAATTCCCACGCTACACCATCAACCACGCACGCGAGCATTAATATGGGACTGAAGTGGACAGACAGCCGTGAAATCGGCGAAGCGCTCTACGACGCGAACCCGGATCTCGATCCGAAGACCGTACGATTCACCGACATGCATCAGTGGATCTGCGATTTAGAGGATTTTGACGACGATCCAAACGCATCCAATGAAAAAATTCTGGAGGCGATTCTGTTAGTCTGGTTAGATGAAGCAGAGTAAATCACTTAACGGGCTGCCTTCAGGCGGCCCGTTTGCTAATAAGGACAAATAAAATGACCGAAGCGATGAAGATTACGCTCTCCACGCAGCCAGCCGACGCACGCTGGGGCGAGAAAGCCACCTGGAGCATCAATAACGACGGTATTACCCTGCACCTGACGGGTAACGATGATTTGGGCCTGATCCAGCGCGCCGCGCGTAAAATTGACGGCCTGGGCATTAAGCATGTCACTCTGGCTGGCGAAGGCTGGGACACAGACCGCAGCTGGGCTTTCTGGGCGGGTTACAAAGGCCCGAAAGGCACCCGTAAAATTGAGTGGGCGAACCTCGATGAAGCCGGTCATAAAGAGCTGGAAAGCCGCCTGAAAATTATCGACTGGGTGCGCGACACCATCAACGCCCCGGCGGAAGAGTTGGGGCCTGAGCAGCTGGCGCAGCGCGCGGTTGACCTGCTGTGCGGCGTGGCGGACGACAAGATGTCCTACCGCATCACCAAAGGTGAAGACCTGCGCGAACAAAATTACATGGGTATCCACACCGTGGGTCGTGGCTCCGAGCGTCCTCCGGTCCTGCTGGCGCTGGATTACAACCCAACCGGCGATAAAGAAGCGCCGGTCTTTGCCTGTCTGGTCGGGAAAGGTATCACCTTCGATACCGGCGGTTACAGCCTGAAGCAGAGCGCGTTCATGGACTCCATGAAGTCCGACATGGGCGGCGCGGCGACCATTACCGGCGCGCTGGCGTTCGCCATCACCCGTGGTCTGAACAAGCGCGTGAAGCTCTACCTGTGCTGCGCGGATAACATGGTGAGTGGCAATGCCTTCAAGCTGGGCGACATCATTCGCTACCGCAACGGTAAAAATGTTGAGGTGATGAACACCGATGCCGAAGGCCGTCTGGTGCTGGCCGATGGCCTGATCGACGCCTCTGCGCAGAAGCCGGAGCTGATTATCGACATGGCGACCCTGACCGGCGCGGCGAAAACGGCCCTGGGTAACGACTACCACGCGCTGTTCAGCTTCGACGACAAGCTGGCCGCTCGCCTGCTGGCCAGCGCGGCGGCGGAAAACGAGCCGTTCTGGCGTCTGCCGCTGGCCGAGTTCCACCGCAGCCAGCTGCCGTCTAACTTCGCCGAGCTGAACAACACCGCGAGCGCGGCGTACCCGGCGGGAGCCAGCACAGCAGCAGGCTTCCTGTCTCACTTCGTTGAGAACTACCATGAAGGCTGGCTGCACATTGACTGCTCCGCAACCTACCGTAAAGCGGCGGTTGAGCAGTGGTCAGCAGGCGCAACCGGTCTGGGTGTGCGTACCGTGGCGAACCTGCTGACGGCTGAGTGATCTTTTTTGCCGGGTGGCGCTACGCTTACCCGGCCTACAAAACCCGTAGGCCCGTGCAAGCGTTGCGCCGCCGGGCAATTGTGAAGTAGCCAAACTATGTCAGAAACCAAAAACGAATTAGAAACCCTGCTGGAGCAGGCGGCGACCGAGCCCGCCCACCGTCCGGCCTTTTTCCGCACGCTGCTGGAATCCACCGTCTGGGTGCCGGGCACCGCAGCAGAAGGGGAGCAGGTTGTCGAAGACAGCGCCCTGGATCTGCTGCACTGGGAGAAAGACGACGGCACGTCGGTGATCCCGTTCTTTACCTCGCTCGAGGCCTTGCAGGAAGCGGTAGAAGACGAACAGGCGTTCGTGGTGATGCCGGTGCGCACGCTATTCGAAATGACCCTGGGGCAGACGCTGTTCCTCAACGCCAAACTGCCGACAGGGAAAGAGTTCACTCCGCGTGAAATCAGCCATCTGATTGGTGACGAGGGCAACCCGCTCAGCACCCAGGAGGTGCTGGAAGGGGGCGAAACGCTGCTACTGTCTGAAGTGGCCGAGCCGCCCGCGCAGATGATTGACTCCCTGACCACGCTGTTTAAAACCATCAAGCCGGTAAAACGCGCGTTCCTCTGCTCCATCAAAGAGAGCGCTGACGAAAAGCCTGTTCTGCTGATTGGAATTGAGGCCGATGGCGATATCGACGAGATCATCCAGGCGGCGGGAAGCGTAGCGACCGACACGCTCCCGGGCGATGAGCCGATTGATATCTGTCAGGTGAAGAAAGGTGAGCAGGGCATCAGCCACTTTATTACCGAGCACATCACTCCGTTCTACGAGCGTCGCTGGGGCGGCTTCCTGCGCGATCTCAAGACTAACCGCATTATCTGATTACGGCGGGGTGACCTTCACCCCGTTGCTTCCAGCAACAGTAAATCCATCAGCAGCACCAGATTCGACTCAAACGACGTCACCCCTGCGGCTTCGGCGGCGAAATGTACCGCTTCGTCATAGAGGGCAAAATGCACGTCGGCCATACCTGCCAGCGTATTGGCCGACGCGCGGGTAAACGCGACGATCGTCATGCCGACGTTTTTGGCGATCCGCGCTTTATCCAGCACCTGCTCCGTTTCGCCGCTGCGCGAAACGGCAATAAATACCTGATAGCGTGCGGCGTTGCTGAGAAAAATATTCCGGCTGTCCCCCGGTCCGGAGATGAACGCGGTTTTTCCCAGCACCTGCAACTTCTTGGTCAGGTACTCGGCAAAAAGATATGAAAACCCGGCGCCGTAGAGAAAGAAGCTCTCTTTCTGGCGCAGCAGGCTGGCAAACTGCTGGCGTTTGTCCTGGGTAACCCACTGGAAGGTCTGCTGATAGTTGGCAATGAACCGGGCAAAAAGCGCGGGCATTTCTGCATGTTGCGAAGACTGTACGGTGATCCGCGGCGTGTCAGAAAGCAGCTGCTTGCAGTGCCAGATAAACTCGCTAAATCCGCTGAAGCCCAGCTTCTGGCACAGCCGCATAATCGTCGCGGTGGAAACAAATGTCGCCAGCGCCAGCTCGCGCACCGTGATATTGCCCACCAGCAGCGGATGCTCAGTGAGGTGGGCGAGGACGCGATATTCCGCGCGGGTCAGTGACGACCCGCGTGTTAACAGCGTTGCCAGGCGGTTATCCATTATTTCGCCGGTTCTACCGGCAGATCGTCCCGTGCACCCCATTCACTCCAGGCGCCGTCATACAGCGTCACGTCATTCGCGCCAAGGGTTGCCAGCGCCAGGATCACCACGCAGGCCGTCACGCCGGAGCCGCAGCTGGCAATAACCGGACGATGCAAATCCACGCCCTGACGTTCAAAAATGGCACGCAATTCATCGGTGGTTTTCAGCTCGCCTTCAAACACCAGATCGCCCCATGGCACGTTCAGCGCCCCCGGGATATGTCCGCGCTTCAGCCCCGGACGCGGCTCATCCGCTTCAGCGTTGAAGCGCGGAGCAGGACGGGCATCGACGATTTGCGCCGTTTTTTCATGGCTCACGACCAGCACGTCGGTCAGGCGTTTCACCACGTGTGCGTCGAACGTGGCATCGAATTCGCCTTCCGGCAGCGTCACGTCGCCCTGCTGAAGCGGCAGCTCGTCGCGCTTCCAGCCCGCAAGCCCGCCCGCCAGAATCGACACTTTTTCCACGCCGAAGTTTCTCAGCATCCACCACGCCCGCGGGGCGGAGAAGAGGTTACCCTCATCGTAAACAACGAGGTGTTTGTCTTTGCTGATGCCGAGCTCGCGCATCGCCACGGAAAACGCTTCCGGACGAGGCAGCATGTGCGGCAGGGGAGAGGTGTGATCGGAGAGAGCTTCGATATCGAAAAAAACCGCGCCAGGCAGGTGCCCTGCGCGATATTCAGCGGGAACGTCACGATGCTCCTGGCCCGGAGGGGCCATGCGCGCGTCGATAATCTGAACTTCCGGGTCGTCGCCGTGCTCAATCAGCCAGTCGGCGGCGACAAAATATGAGGTGGACATGGTTGCCTCCATTCTTTTCCGTAAAAAAGGATTGTCGGTGTTTTTTCTGACACCGACAAGTTAACCACGTTCAACTCGCGAGCAAGCCCCTATTTTTTCACCGCTTCACCGTCCTGCCATGCCTTTTGCAGCGCTGGCCAGTAGTCGCGGTTGGCTTCGATCATCTCATCCAGAATCGCTTTCGCGTGCTCCATGGTCGGCACGGTGCGGTTCAGAGTAAACGCCTGCAACGCTTTCTCGTAGCTGCCTTCGATGGTTGCCTCCACCAGCAGCTGTTCAGAAGCGAGCTGCTGTTGCAGGAGCGTCTGGTGGAACAACGGCACCTGACCCACGCGGACAGGCTCCGGCCCTTCGGAGGTGATATAGGCAGGTACTTCCACCACCGCATCGTACGGCAGATTGGTAATCGCCCCGCGGTTTTCCACCATCACCAGATGACGTTGGCGCAGGTTGAATGCCAGCGAGCAGGCGACATCGACGATAAATTCGCCGTGAACACCTACGTGGAAGGCGTCCGGTAAGATCCCGCTGCGCTGGTACTCTTCGGCGGCGGCAAACAGCTTTTTCTCACGTCCGTTCATCACTTCGTTGGCACGGGTATAGTCCGGGTTCTGATGCTCCACAATCTGGTTCGGCATCAGGTAGTACTGTAGATACGGGTTCGGCAGGTACTCCGGGAAGTTATCCATAATCGGCTTGATGTTGCGCCAGGTTTTCACCCATGACGGATCCGAGTGCTGCGGGTCGGTTTTGGCCGCGTCTTCCGTCAGCAGGCCAAACTTCGCGATATGTTTACGCAGCTCCGGCAGCTTGTCCTCGCCGTCCACCAGCACGCTGGTAAACCAGCCGAAGTGGTTGAGGCCAAAATAGTCCACCTCCAGTTTATGACGGTCCACGCCCAGAATGGCGCCCATATTGCGCATCGCGGCGACAGGCATATCACAGATGTTCAGCACGCGTGCGTTGGGGCGCAGGCGACGCACGCCCTCAGCGACGATCGCCGCCGGGTTGGAGTAGTTCACGATCCACGACTTTTCGTGCGCGTAGCGTTCCACCCTATCGATCAGCTCTACCATCGGCAGGATCGTACGCAGGCCATATGCCAGCCCGCCGGGTCCGCAGGTTTCCTGGCCGACCACCCCGTGGCGCAGCGGAATTTTTTCATCCTGCTCGCGCATTTTGTACTGTCCGACGCGCATCTGAGCAAAAACAAAATGCGCACCGCTGAAGGCCACCTCCGGATCGCTGGTGACCGTGAATTTGATGCTCTGGCTGTGGTCGCGAATGACCTTTTCCACCACGGGCGCAATGGTGTTCTGGCGCGCCTCGTCGATGTCATACAGGCGAATCTCTGCCAGGGGGAAATCGTGCAGGCGTACCATCAGGCTTTTCACTATACCTGGCGTGTAGGTGCTGCCGCCGCCAGCAATCGACAGAATGAATGGGGGTGTTAACATCTTTAGCTCCTTTCAGAGAAACGTCTCAACGGCTTCTCGCATTTTTTTGACATGCAGCCCGTAGACCACCTGAACGTTGTTACCTTGTTTGATAATCCCTTTCGCGCCGGTCGCTTTCAGGCGCGGTTCGTCGATGATGGCGACGTCCTTCACCGTGACGCGTAAGCGGGTGTAGCAGTTATCAACCACCTGAATGTTTTCCCGACCGCCCAGACCGACGACGATCGATTCGCCCAGCCCGTCGTTATTTCCCTTCGCCTGGTATTCCTGTTTGCTGTAGAGGCGCGTCTCCCGATCGTCATCTTCACGACCGGGCGTTTTCATGTTGAAACGCAGGATCAGGAAGCGGAACACCACGAAATAAAGGGCGAACATGATCAGCCCGACCACGATGTACATGGGCCAGTTGGACTTTTCCGTGCCGAGCGGCAGGTTGTAGAGGATAAAATCGATAATTCCGTTGGCGCCGATGGCGTGAACGCCAAACAGGGTGAACAGCATCATGCCAATGCCGGTCAGCACCGCATGCACCACGAACAACAGCGGGGCGACAAACAGGAAAGAGAACTCGATCGGCTCGGTTACGCCGACCAGCAGCGAGGTCAGCGCCGCCGGGATCAGAATGGCTTTCGCAATCGCTTTACGCTCTGGCTTCGCGGTCATGTACATCGCCAGCGCGGCGGCGGGAAGGCCGAACATCTTGCTGATGCCGCGAGCATCCCACACCACGGTGCTGCTGAGCTGCTTCACGTCCGGGCAGGCCATCTCGGCGAAGTAGATATTGCGCGCGCCCTGGTAAGCCGTACCGCACACCTCCTGCGTACCGCCCAGTTCGGTATACAGGAACGGCGTATAGACCAGATGATGCAGGCCCGTCGGCACCAGAATGCGTTCAAGGAAACCGTAGATCGCCACCCCAAACGGACCGGACCCTTTGATCGCCAGCGCCAGGGCGCTTATTCCATGCTGTGCGTACGGCCAGAGTTCGCTCATGACCACGCCGAGCAGCATAGAGACTGGCAACATCACAATCGCGACAAAGCAGTGGCCGGAGTATATCGCCATCGCGCCGTTAAACTGGACACCGGAATATTTGTTGTACAGATAACCGGAGAGCGCCCCGGTCAGGATCCCGGCGAAAACGCCCATCTCCAGCACCTGGACGCCCAGAACCATGCTTTGTCCGGCGGCTTTCATCTGCTCTGCAGGGGCCAGTTCTCCCTGAAGCTGTAACGTCACGTTCATCGCGTTAATGAATACGATAAAGGTCACCAGCCCAATCAGCGCCGCGTAGCCTTTGTCTCGGGTTGCCAGGCCAATGGGGATCCCGACGGCAAACACCAGCGCCAGGTTGACCAGCACCGACACGGCAGATTTGGCGATCAGCTGGCCGACACTCTGGATCAGCGGATGGCCGAGAAACGGCAGGTACTCGGCCAGATTGCCGTTACCCAGCACATTCCCAAAGGCGATAAACAGACCGACGATGGGTAAGATAAGTACAGGTCCGTAAAGTGATTTTCCGAAATTTTGTAGGGCGTTCACGGCTCGTTTCATGGCTTTCTCTCTTATTGAACCGCGCACTCGGGGTGCGTCATGGTCATAAAACTAGCAGGCATGATGCGAGCTTATCCAGCTATCTTCTTGTTTTAAAAACAAATGACGCGAAAGGTAACATGTTACGTTACGCTGTGTGATCACGGTTCCACCCTCGCATGCGAGTACGATGCCATTCTGCGAGGCGCTTTCCAGATTATAAAATTGGACTTTTTGTATTAACGAAACTTGCGGATAATACTTATCCGGACGACGACCAACAGGCCCCTCAGGCCAGGGACATAGGATGAAACCGTTTCGCTTAGCTGCGATCTCTCTCGCGCTGCTCACCACCTTTACGCTTGCCGGCTGTGATAACAGCGATGACAAACCTCAGGCCGCTGCCCCCGCAGCGTCTACTACATCAGAACAGAAAACCCCGGCAAAACCGGATCCTGAAAAGCTGGCTAAGCTGGCCGCGCAGAGTCAGGGTAAGGCGTTGACGCTGCTGGATGCCTCTGAAGTGCAACTCGACGGTGCTGCGACACTGGTTCTGACCTTCTCTGTACCGCTGGATCCCAGCCAGGATTTTGCGAAAACGGTGCATGTGGTGGATAAAAAAAGTGGCAAAGTGGACGGCGCCTGGGAACTGGCCCCCAATCTGAAAGAGCTGCGCCTGCGCCATCTGGAGCCGAATCGTAATCTGGTCGTCACCGTCGAGCGTAATTTGCTGGCGCTGAACAAAGCGACATTCGGCATTGACTATGAAAAAGCGATCACCACCCGGGATGTTGAACCGACGGTCGGATTCGCCAGCCGCGGATCGCTGCTGCCGGGTAAAGTGGTGGAAGGGTTGCCGGTGATGGCGCTCAACGTCAACAATGTGGACGTGAACTTCTACCGCGTTAAGCCGGAGTCGCTGGCCTCGTTTGTCAGCCAGTGGGAGTACCGTAACTCGCTGACCAACTGGGAATCTGACAACCTGCTGAAGATGGCGGAACTGGTCTACACCGGCCGTTTCGACCTCAACCCGGCGCGCAACACGCGTGAAAAACTGCTCCTGCCGCTCAAAGATATTAAGCCGCTCCAGCAGTCTGGCGTCTATATCGCCGTGATGAATCAGGCCGGTCACTATAACTACAGTAACGCCGCGACGCTCTTTACCTTAAGTGATATTGGGCTGTCCGCTCATCGTTATCATAACCGTCTGGACATCTTCACCCAGAGTCTTGAAAACGGTGCGGCGCAGTCAGGCGTGACCATTACCCTTCTGAACGATAAAGGACAGACCCTGGCCGAGGCGAACAGCGACGCCGATGGTCATGCGAAACTGGAAACCGATAAAGAAGCCGCGCTGATCCTGGCCAGTAAAGATGGCCAGACCACGCTTCTTGATCTCAAACTTCCGGCGCTGGATCTGGCGGAGTTTGATATCGCCGGTAACCCGGGTTACAGCAAACAGTTCTTTATGTTTGGCCCGCGCGATCTCTATCGTCCGGGTGAAACGGTGATCCTTAACGGCCTGCTTCGCGACAGCGATGGCAAACCGCTTCCCGAGCAGCCGGTAAAACTTGACGTGCTGCGTTCGGACGGCCAGGTAGCGCGTACGGTCGTTGTGCAACCTGAGAACGGCCTTTATCGCTTCAACTATTCGCTTGATAGCGGCGCCCAGACCGGCATGTGGCATATTCGCGCGAATACGGGGGATAACCAGCAGCGCATGTGGGATTTCCACGTCGAAGATTTTATGCCTGAGCGTATGGCGCTGAATCTGACCGGGCAAAAAACGCCGGTTTCCCCGCAGGAGGATGTGGACTTTAACGTTGTGGGCTATTACCTGTATGGCGCGCCGGCTAACGGTAATTCTCTGCAAGGCCAGCTTTTCCTGCGTCCGCTACGTGACGCGGTGCCTGCACTGCCTGGCTTCCAGTTCGGTGATATTGCCGAGGAGAACCTGAGCCGCAGCCTGGATGAAGTGCAGCTTACGCTGGACGAACAGGGGCGCGGACAGGTTACCACCGAAAGCCAGTGGAAAGAGGTGCACTCGCCGCTGCAACTGATTTTGCAAGCCAGCCTGCTGGAATCAGGCGGGCGTCCGGTAACGCGACGCGCCGAGCAGGCTATCTGGCCTGCGGCTGAACTTCCGGGGATCCGCCCACAGTTCGCCAGCAAGGCCGTGTACGACTACCGCACCGATACCACCGTCAACCAGCCGATTGTCGACGAGAACGGCAACGCCAGCTTTGACATCGTCTATGCCGATGCCAGCGGGGCGAAAAAAGCGGTATCTGGTCTGCAGGTGCGTCTGGTCCGTGAGCGTCGCGACTACTTCTGGAACTGGTCCGAGAGCGAGGGCTGGCAGTCTCAGTTTGATCAAAAAGATCTGGTTGAGGGCGAGCAGGAACTTAACCTCAAGGCCGATGAAACCGGTAAAGTCACCTTCCCGGTGGAGTGGGGCTCATACCGTCTGGAAGTGAAAGCCCCTGATAACATGGTCAGCAGCGTGCGCTTCTGGGCGGGGTACAGCTGGCAGGATAACAGCGATGGCACGGGTGCTGCACGCCCGGATCGTGTGACGCTGAAACTGGACAAGCCATCCTATCAGCCAGGCGATACCATCAACCTGCATATTGCAGCGCCGGCCGCAGGCAAGGGCTATGCAATGATCGAATCCAGCGAAGGGCCACTGTGGTGGAAAGAGATCGACGTACCGGTTAACGGTCTGGATCTCGCCATTCCGGTGGATAAGGCCTGGAAACGTCACGATCTCTACCTCAGCACGCTGGTGGTTCGTCCTGGCGATAAATCTAAATCTGCCACGCCAAAACGCGCGGTTGGTCTGCTGCATCTGCCAATGGGGGACGAAAATCGTCGCCTGAGCATCGCACTTGATAACCCACAAAAAATGCGTCCGAACCAGACGCTTTCTGTGAAAGTGAAAGCCAGCGTAAAAGAGGGGGCTGTGCCACAGAAGGTGAACGTGCTGGTCTCGGCTGTTGATAGCGGCGTGCTGAACATTACCGACTACGTCACGCCGGATCCGTGGGAAGCTTTCTTCGGTCAGAAGCGCTATGGCGCGGACATCTATGATGTTTATGGCCAGGTGATTGAAGGTCAGGGACGTTTGGCCGCACTGCGCTTTGGCGGAGACGGCGATGAACTGAAACGCGGCGGTAAGCCACCGGTGAACCATGTCACCATTATTGCTCAGCAGGCGCAGCCGGTTAGGCTTGATGCCAACGGTGAAGGCACCATCACGCTGCCGATTGGCGATTTTAACGGCGAACTGCGTCTGATGGCGCAGGCCTGGACGGAAGACGATTTCGGCAGCAGCGAAAGCAAAATCATTGTGGCGGCTCCGATTATCACCGAGCTTAACACGCCGCGATTCCTCGCAAGTGGCGATACCTCTCGCCTGACGCTGGACCTGACCAACCTTACTGACCAGCCGCAAACGCTGAACATTGCGTTAACCGCAACCGGTAAGGTGTCGCTCGAAGGTGCTCAACCAGAGCCGGTTAAGCTGCCGCCTGGCGCTCGTAGCACTCTGTTTATTCCGGTGCGCGCGCTGGAAGGCTATGGCGATGGTGAAGTAACTGCTCAGGTGACGGGGCTTCAGCTCCCTGGTGAGACGTTTGCGCCGCAGCAGAAGAGCTGGAAAATTGGTGTACGCCCCGCATTCCCGGCGCAAACGGTGAATACGGGCACGATGCTGAACCCTGGCGAATCCTGGAGCGCGCCAGCACAGCATATCGACGGTTTCTCGCCTGCCACGCTACAGGGACAGCTGTTGCTCAGCGGTAAACCACCTTTGAACCTGGCGCGCTACATTCGTGAACTTCAGGCCTATCCATACGGATGTCTTGAGCAGACCACCAGCGGCCTGTTCCCGTCCCTCTACACCAACGCGGCACAGCTTACGGCGTTGGGCATTAAAGGCGACACCGACGATAAACGCCGTGCGGCCATTGATATCGGCATCTCCCGTCTGCTGCAAATGCAGCGTGACGATGGCGGTTTTGCCTTGTGGGATAAAAACGGCCCGGAAGAGTACTGGCTGACCGCCTATGTTACGGACTTCCTGGTGCGGGCAGGGGAGCAGGGTTACAGCGTGCCTGCCGAGGCGGTGAATAACGCCAACAGCCGACTGCTGCGCTATTTACAGGATCCGGGGATGATGTCCATCCGCTACAGCGACGACACCCAGGCCAGCAAATTTGCTGTCCAGGCGTATGCTTCGCTGGTGCTGGCTCGTCAGCAAAAAGCGCCGCTCGGTGCATTGCGTGAAATCTGGGATCGCCACGCTCAGGCCGCTTCCGGGCTTCCGTTGATGCAGCTGGGCATGGCACTCAAACTGATGGGGGATACACCGCGCAGCCAGCAGGCGCTGGATCTGGCTCTCAAAACACCCCGTAACGACAGCCGAAACTGGATGGCGGATTACGGCAGCCAGCTGCGTGATAATGCCCTGATGCTCTCCCTGCTGGAAGAGTACAAGCTGCTGCCGGATGCGCAAAACAGGCTGTTGAACGCGTTATCTGAAGACGCGTTCAGCCAGCGCTGGCTGTCAACCCAGGAGAGCAATGCGCTGTTCCTGGCTGGACGTTCACTGCAAACCTTGTCAGGCGCGTGGCAGGCAACGACCACCCTCTCTGAACAGACCCAGAGCAGTGATAAAGCGCAGGTAGAAAACCTGAACGGCGACCAGCCTGGTGCCTTGCAGGTGACGAATACCGGCACGACGCCGCTGTGGGTACGACTGGACACTACTGGCTATCCGGAGTATGCGCCCCAGCCATCTTCTCACGTCTTGCAGATTGAACGTCATATCCTGTCGACAGACGGCAGCAGCAAGTCGCTCTCTTCACTTAAGAGCGGTGAGCTGGTTCTGGTGTGGCTGGAAGTGAAGGCAAGCCAGAACGTACCGGATGCGCTGGTGGTGGATCTGCTCCCGGCAGGTCTGGAGCTGGAAAACCAGAATCTGGCGAGCAGCAGCGCCAGCTTGCAGGACAGCGGCAGTGAAGTGCAAAACCTGCTGAATCAGATGCAACAGTCTGATATTCAGCACATGGAATTCCGCGACGATCGCTTTGTGGCCGCCGTGCCGGTCAATGAAGGTCAGCCGGTCACGCTGGTTTACCTGGCCCGTGCCGTTACGCCGGGAACCTACCAGGTGCCTGTTCCTATGGTCGAGTCCATGTATGTTCCGCAGTGGCGGGCAACGGGGGCGGCCAGTGGCCCGCTGATCGTTGTTCCGTAAGATGCAGATAGCACGCCTGATTCGCTCCCGCTGGCTGTGGCTTGCGGGAGCGCTTCTCTTTTTAGGGGGGCTGATTGTCGCCGCTGACCGCGTGTGGCCGTTGCCCCTGAAAGAGGTCAACCCTGCGCGAGTGGTGGTGGATGAGCAGGGTGTTCCGTTGTGGCGTTTTGCCGACAGCGAAGGCATCTGGCGCTATCCGGTTACCATTGAAGAGGTTTCCCCACGCTATCTTGAGGCGCTGATCCAGTATGAAGATCGCTGGTTCTGGGATCACCCTGGCGTCAATCCGCTTTCTGTACTGCGTGCCGCCTGGCAGGATCTCACCGCCGGGAGAGTGGTTTCTGGCGGGAGCACGCTTACCATGCAGGTGGCACGTCTTCTGGATCCGCATCCGCGTACCTTTGGCGGTAAAATTCGTCAGCTGTGGCGGGCGATGCAGCTGGAGTGGCATCTCTCCAAGCGTGAAATCCTGACGCTGTATCTCAACCGTGCCCCGTTTGGCGGCACGTTGCAAGGCGTGGGCGCGGCAAGCTGGACTTATCTTGGCAAACCGCCGTCTCAGCTGAGCTATTCCGACGCGGCGCTGCTGGCTGTACTGCCACAGGCACCCAGCCGTCTGCGCCCCGACCGCTGGCCGGAACGTGCCGAAGCGGCGCGGAACAAAGTGCTCGACCGCATGCTGACTCAGGGCGTCTGGTCTGAGAAGCAGGTGAAAGAGTCCCGTGAAGAGGCGGTCTGGCTGGCCCCCCGGCAGATGCCGCAGCTGGCGCCGCTCTTTTCCCGCATGATGTTGAGTAAAAGCCGCGACACAAAAATAGTCACCACGCTGGATGCAGCTTTGCAACGACAGCTTGAAGAGCTGGCAATGAACTGGAAATCGCGCCTGCCTGCCCGCAATTCACTGGCGATGATCGTCGTGGATCATACATCCATGAAAGTGCGTGGCTGGGTAGGCTCGGTAGATATCAATGATGACAGTCGCTTTAGTCACGTGGATATGGTCAATGCGATCCGATCGCCGGGATCGGTCCTCAAGCCATTCATCTATGGCATGGCGCTGGACGATGGCCTGATCCATCCCGCTTCGTTATTACAGGATGTTCCAAGAAAAACGGGGGATTATCGCCCCGGCAACTTTGACAGCGGTTTCCATGGGCCGGTCAGCATGAGCGAAGCCCTGGTGCGTTCCCTCAACCTGCCTGCGGTGCAGGTACTGGAAGCGTACGGCCCAAAACGTTTTGCAGGCATGCTGAGCAACGCGGGATTACCGCTCATACTCCCCGCGGGGGCGCAGCCCAACCTCTCCCTGATCCTGGGGGGCGCAGGGGCACGCCTGGCTGATATCGCTGCCGCCTACAGTGCCTTTGCGCGGCAGGGTCAGGCGGGCCGGTTGCGTTTACAGCCGGGCGATCCGCTGATCGAACGTCCGCTCCTGTCGCAGGGGGCGGCGTGGATCATTCGTCGCATTCTCGCCAGTGAAGCACAGCCCCTGCCGGACAGTGCGCTGCCCCAGGTTGCGCCGCTGGCGTGGAAAACGGGCACCAGCTATGGCTACCGGGATGCCTGGGCCATCGGGCTGAACGCCCGGTATGTCATTGGAATCTGGACCGGACGTCCGGACGGCACGCCCGTTGCCGGGCAGTTTGGTTTCGCCAGCGCAGTTCCGCTCCTGAATCAGGTCAATAACATGCTTCAGTCCCGCTCGATGGTGGATGAAGCCCGTCTGCCGCGCGATCCGCGTCCTGCAAGCGTAGGACGGGGCGTGATTTGCTGGCCGGGGGGCCAGTCCCTGCCTGAAGGGAACGAAAACTGTCGGCGTCGGCTGTCAACCTGGCTGCTGGAAGGCAGTGAACCGCCTACGCTGCTGCTGCCGGAACAAGAGGGTATTCGCGGGATCCGTTTCCCGGTCTGGCTGGATAAAGAAGGCAAACGCGTCGCAGCGGATTGTCCTGATGCGACAGAAAAAGTGCTGGATGTCTGGCCGCTGCCGCTGGAGCCCTGGCTGCCTGCTGCCGAAAAACGGGCCGCTCGTCTCCCCGCCCGTTCAGCGGTTTGCCCTCCGCTGGATAATCATAATGCGGCGCCGCTGATGTTGTCAGGCGTCAGAGAAGGGGCGGTAATTAAACGTCTTCCGGGTGAGAAAAATATGACCCTGTTCGTTTCAACCAGCGGCGGGGAGGGGCAACGATGGTGGTTTTTGAATGGAGAACCGCTGGACGGACATCAGAAGAATTATTCACTGCAATTATATTTGTCGGGTAAATATCAGTTAGTTGTATTAGATGAAACAGGACAAACGGCGACGGTCAATTTTGAGTTAGATCGCTAAGTGTTACTCCTCAAGAGTTAGCTTGATAATTATCAATATCCGTTCCTGAAAAAAAACGAGAATGCGTTTTTATTTTAAGGAACGAGCAATGGAAAAAAATAAACATCAGGGAGAGGGGACTATTCCCGCCATATCCCGGCGTCAGTTTATTCAGGCAGGATCGGCGCTCGCCGCTCTGCCTTTTGTCGTCAAAACCGGCAAAGTACAGGCACAGGGCGCGGCGGTTTCAGACACTACGCCTGAAGAAAAAGTGGTGCAAACCTGTAGTACGTTTGACTGCGGCGGCAAGTGTGATATTCGTGCTCACGTCAGTGAGGGCGTTGTGACCCGAATTTCTACGCGTCCGGATAACGCATTGGATCCGCAAATGCCCGTAATGCGCGCCTGCGTGCGTGGCCGGGCTTATCGGAAATTTGTTTACCATCCCGATCGGCTGAAATACCCAATGAAACGTGTAGGGAAACGTGGCGAAGGAAAATTCGAGCGTATTACCTGGGATGAAGCCACCACCCTTATTGCGAATCAATTAAAAACTATTACGCAAAAATACGGTGCGGCTTCACGCTATGTTCATGTGGGCACCGCTGTGTCCGGCGGGACTTTTTCCGGCGATAAAATGGTTCGTCGTCTGCTCAACTTAACCGGCGGCTATCTCGAAAGCTATCACTCGGTCAGTATGGGTAACACGGCGGCAGCAACGCCGTATACCTATGGCACCGCTGCCAGCGGCAGTTCTCTGGACACGCTGCTGGACACCAAACTGGTCATCCTCTGGGGACATAACCCGACGGAAACGATCTTTGGTCACAGCAACCACTTCTACCAGAAGATGAAGCAAAACGGCACTCGCTTTATTGTTGTCGACCCTCGCTATTCCGATACGGTTTCCTCCCTGGCCGATCAGTGGATCCCGCTGCTTCCCACCACGGACAACGCCCTGATGGACGCGATGATGTATGTGATCGTCACGGAGAACCTGCACGATCGCGACTTTATTCAGCGCTACACCCTGGGCTTTGACGAAGACACTATGCCAGAAGGCGTTCCGGCCAATGAATCCCTGATGGCTTACCTGAGCGGCGCAAAAGATGGCGTGGCGAAAACGCCCGAGTGGGCAGAGAAAATCACTCACGTGCCTGCACAAACAATTCGGCAACTGGCGCGCGACTACGCAACCACCAAACCCGCTGCGCTGATCCAGGGCTGGGGACCGCAGCGTCATAACTGCGGCGAGCGCACCGCGCGCGGCTCGACGTTGCTGGCTACGCTCACGGGTAACGTCGGGGTGAAAGGCGGTTGGGCAGCGGGCTATGGCGGCTGCGCAAACCGGAAATTTGCCGCCGGACCAGAAATGCCGGACAACCCGGTCAAAGCCAAAATATCGGTGATGAACTGGGTGCAGGCCGCCGACGATGCCTCTCAGGTCACCGCGGACGTCGGCCTGAAGGATGCCGAAAAGCTGGACAGCAATATCCGCATCCTGTTCTCGCTGGCGGGAAATTATCTGGCTAACCAGAACCCGGATCTTCATCAGGCAACCCGTGTCCTGGAAGACGAGTCGAAAATTGAGTTTATCGTCGCAAGCGATCTGTTTATGACGCCGAGCGCCCGATACGCCGACCTTCTTTTGCCGGAAACCAGCTTTATGGAACGCTGGAATATCGGCGAAACCTGGGGCACGGCAAGCTATCTGATCCTGTCAGAAAAGCTCATTGAACCTGAATTTGAACGCCGTTCAGACTACGACTGGCTGCGGGAGGTCGCCGCTAAGCTTGGCGTCGAACCCGCGTTCAGTGAAGGGCGTGACGAAAAAGCGTGGATTGAGCACATCTGGGAGCAGACGCGTCTTTCCATGCCTGACGAAAACCTGCCGGACTTCGCGACGCTACAGAAGACGCGTCAGCACCTTTTCAAAAGCGCGCCGTTCGTCGCCTTTGAAGACAACATTCGCGATCCGCAGAATCATCCGTTTCCGACGCCGTCCGGAAAAATTGAGATCTTCTCGAAGCGTCTGTACGACATGCATCACCCGGAAATTCCGGCGCTGTCGCACTACGTGCCTGCCCATGAAGGGCCGGAAGACGCGCTGGCGAAACGCTTCCCGCTCCAGCTGATTACCTGGAAAGGAAAAAACCGCGCTAACTCCACCCAGTACGCCAACCCGTGGTTAATTGAGGCGCAGCAGCAAAAGCTGTGGATCAACCCGCAGGATGCGCAAAAACGCGGCATTGCGCAGGGAGATACCGTGCGTATTCATAACGCGCGCGGCATTTGCGAGATCCCGGCGGAGGTCACGCCGCGCATCATTCCAGGCGTTGTGGCCATGCAGGCAGGTGCCTGGTGGCAGCCGGACGAGCAGGGTATTGATAAGGGCGGCTGCGCGAACGTGCTCAGTTCCGCACGTATTACCGCGCTTGCGAAAGGGAATTCCCATCAAACCATGCTGGTGGAGGTAGCTAAAGCATGAGTCAGTTTAAACATTACGCACCGGTAAGCGACAAACAGCTGGGTTTTTATATCGACTCTTCTCGCTGCTCGGGCTGCAAAGCATGTCAGGTGGCGTGCAAAGATAAAAACAACCTTGAGGTCGGACGTCGTTTCCGTCGCGTGTACGAAGTTAATGGCGGGAGCTTTATCCCGACCGGGCAGGGTGGCGTCAGCAATAACGTTTTTGCCTACACGCTCTCTATCTCCTGTAACCACTGTGCCGACCCAATCTGCACCAAAAACTGTCCGACCACTGCGATGCATAAGCGTCCGGGGGACGGTATTGTGCGCGTAGATACTGATAAGTGCGTCGGCTGCGGCTACTGCGCGTGGTCATGCCCTTACGGCGCGCCACAGCTCAACGAGCAGACCGGGCAGATGTCCAAATGTGATTTCTGCGTGGATCTACAGGCGAAGGGGGAACAGCCTGTCTGTGTGGCAACCTGTCCTCTCGAAGCGATTAAATTCGGGCCGATTGATGAACTGCGGGCGAAGTATGGTGCGGTCTGTGATGTGAAAGGCTTGCCTGATTCCTCCATCACCAAACCGAACCTGGTGATCAAAGCGCATCAGGGCGCAGAGAAAGAGGGGAAACGTCATGCATGAGTTACCGCTGCTGATTTTTACGCTGTTCCTGCAAGGATCGGTTGGCGTTACGCTGTGGCTGGCCTTCGGAAGCACGCAACGCAGCGTGCTGCTGCCGGCTGCCGGAGCGTTTGTGTTGGCCAGCCTCGGTCTGCTCGCCTCCGCGTTGCACATGGGCTATCCACTTAATGCGTTCAACGCGCTGCGTCACGTATCCAGCTCCTGGCTGAGCCGTGAGATTATCTTTGCCAGTCTTTATCTTGCGGCACTTGGCCTCGCAACGCTGCTGATGTTTGTCAAAAAACCAGGCTGGAAGCCGCTGTTGGTTGTGGCAGGTCTTGTCGGGCTGGTGGATGTGTTCTGCATGGCGCAGATCTACATGCATGCATCCGTGGTGACGTGGCATCACATTAATACCCTGGTGCTGTTTATCGGTTCGGTGGGAATTATCGGTTCAGCCTGCATGGCCGTTGGGGCACGTTCCCAGACTCGCGTGCGAACGGCGATTGTCATTATCACGCTGCTGGTGATTGCACGTCTGGTGATGCAGCCCGTCTGGCTGGCAGATATTACGGCTATGGACAACACCGTTGTGACGTTCCCACACGCACCGTTACAAATGCTGGAGCAACTGCGAACCGTGCATCTGCTGAGCTGGTGCGTTTCCGTTGCGGGTATGCTGTGCTTTGCTGCGGGCGGCTTAAAAGCGGCGCGAGGCACAATGCTGTTGGGCAGCGCCTTGCTGATTGTGGGTGAGCTAATGCTGCGCTTTGTTTTCTTCAGTATTGGCTGATGGGCGGATTAACCTTTGCCCCGGCGATGGACGTGACGCATGCGTGCGTGCGTCGCCGTTTTCGCCACTCTTCCTGCTGCGCCTGCGCGGACGTCTGTCCCGTGCAGGCTTTTTCTTTTAACGACACCGGCGTCTCGGTTGATGACAGCCGCTGTATTGAATGCGGTGACTGCCTGTTTGTCTGCCCCGCTGAAGCCATCACCGGCATCACGCCGCGAAAACGTTTTCTGTGTGGCGATACGCTTGTTGGGCCTTTTACTGACCGTGCGCCAGGGGTGAATGAGCTTCTGCTGTGGCACGCGCAGCACCACGTTCGTTTTATCAGTATCGACGCGGAGCAGAATCCTGACTGGTTGCTGGCGATTGCCCGGCTGAATCTGGCGCTTCGTCGACGTGGTGAAGCAGCGTGGGCGTTTAAACATATACCCGTCAACGAGGTAAATACCGCCCGGCGTGCGCTGATGCACGTTCCCCGTGAGGATGTCCGGGTCTGTTGCGTCGTGCCCGGTCAGCGAGAACGGCGCAGGGCGTTTTCTGCGTTTAGCGAGGCAGAGATAACTCTCGATACCGAATCCTGCGTACTCTGCGGCGCGTGCTGGCGGAGTTGTACGGAAAACGCGATTCGGTTTGAGAACGCTGAACTGGTCGTGGAAACCGGACGCTGTACGGGGTGTGGCGGCTGCGAAGCGGTATGCCAGCATGCGGCGATAAACGTGACGCAAACAGACGGGACAGCGAAAAGCGTGACCATACCGGCATATGAAGCCGTTTGTTTGACGTGCCACCGCCATTTCTGGTCATTTAGTTCTGATGAAAAGCAGTGTCCGCTCTGTTTTCACCATCAGTACGGCATGCGAAATACGAGCTGTTGCTAATCTTCGTCTCATTTTAAAAAAATGTTATGCATAACCATAGGCAATGGCGCTATTGCTCTTTATAATCCGCGCCACACCATACTCAGGTATGCAAAAACAACAGAACATTTTACAGAGGTTATCAATGGCTATTGAACGTACTTTTTCCATCATCAAACCAAACGCGGTGGCAAAAAACGTTATTGGCAGCATCTTCGCTCGCTTTGAATCAGCAGGGTTTAAGATCGTTGGCACCAAAATGCTGCACCTGACCGTTGAACAGGCTCGCGGTTTCTACGCTGAGCACGAAGGTCGCCCATTCTTTGACGGTCTGGTCGAGTTCATGACTTCTGGCCCAATCGTGGTATCCGTACTGGAAGGCGAAAACGCGGTACAGCGTCACCGCGATCTGCTGGGTGCAACCAACCCGGACAACGCGCTGGCAGGTACTCTGCGCGCTGACTACGCAGACAGCTTCACCGAGAACGGCACCCACGGTTCCGACTCTGTTGAATCTGCTGCGCGCGAAATCGCGTTCTTCTTTGCAGAAGGCGAAGTGTGCCCGCGCACTCGCTAATAATTTCGTAAATGCCGCGTGCAAACGTGGCATCCCTGCGCCAGACTTTGTACAATGCAACGCCCCGGACGAGCAGACTGCTTACCGGGGCGTTTCTTTTCAACCCACCAAGGGCCACAACGTGTAACAACGAGGCCGGAAAAAATTATGTCTGAATTAGTGAATACCTCCGAAGTCGCCATTCCTGCGGTTCCCAATAAAAATGGAAAAATTAACCTGCTGGACCTGAACCGTCAGCAGATGCGCGAGTTCTTTAAAGAGATGGGCGAGAAGCCGTTTCGTGCCGATCAGGTCATGAAATGGATGTACCACTATTGCAGCGACAACTTTGATGACATGACGGACATCAACAAAGTGCTGCGCAATAAGCTTAAAGAAGTGGCGGAAATCCGCGCACCGGAAGTGGTGGAAGAGCAGCGCTCTTCAGATGGCACTATCAAGTGGGCCATTGCCGTTGGCGATCAGCGTGTTGAAACCGTGTATATCCCGGAAGACGATCGCGCCACGCTGTGCGTCTCTTCTCAGGTGGGCTGTGCGCTGGAGTGTAAATTCTGCTCTACGGCGCAGCAGGGCTTTAACCGTAACCTGCGCGTATCGGAAATTATCGGCCAGGTCTGGCGTGCCGCGAAAATCGTGGGTGCAGCGAAAGTCACCGGTACACGTCCAATCACCAACGTGGTGATGATGGGGATGGGTGAACCGCTGCTCAACCTGACCAACGTCGTTCCGGCGATGGAAATCATGCTCGACGATTTCGGTTTTGGTCTGTCCAAGCGCCGCGTTACGCTCTCTACTTCCGGCGTTGTGCCTGCGCTGGACAAACTGGGTGACATGATTGACGTTGCGCTGGCCATCTCCCTTCACGCGCCAAACGACGCCATCCGTGACGAAATTGTGCCGATCAACAAAAAGTACAATATCGAAACTTTCCTGGCTGGCGTGCGCCGTTACCTGGAGAAATCCAACGCTAACCAGGGCCGCGTGACCATTGAATACGTGATGCTGGATCATGTTAACGACGGTACCGAGCATGCACATGAGCTGGCTGAACTGCTGAAAGATACGCCATGTAAGATCAACCTGATCCCATGGAACCCGTTCCCGGGCGCGCCGTATGGCCGTAGCTCGAACAGCCGTATCGATCGCTTCTCAAAAGTGCTGATGGAGTATGGTTTCACCACCATCGTACGTAAAACGCGTGGCGACGATATCGACGCAGCCTGTGGTCAGCTGGCGGGTGACGTTATTGACCGTACCAAACGTACGCTGCGTAAGCGTATGCAGGGTGAGTCAATCGCGGTTAAAACCGTTTGATTATTATGCAAACACGGCGCATTTTTTGCGCCGTGAAGCATTAATTTACTGAATAACCAGCCACAATCATCACGACTGATTAATAATTACGGTGCGTTTCATACGACTTTCGGGCAGTATGTAACGACGTAACAACAGTTTAGCGTGAAGGCCTGCCAGCGCTGTCATCTGCGGCCCGACAGTCTTATACTGTTTGTTCCAGGTTAACTGACCTAAAGTTTCGCGGTGCGGGTGGCATTGTGACTCACCGGCACCTGAACCCTTATTTTCACGTACCAGTAGTTGTAGCGAATGAATACTGAAGCCACTCACGATCAAAATGCAGCACTCTCCACTGGCGTTCGTCTTCGCAACGCCCGTGAACAACTCGGACTCAGCCAGCAAGCCGTTGCAGAACGCCTGTGCCTGAAGGTTTCCACCGTTCGCGACATTGAAGAAGATAAGGCGCCCGCCGATCTGGCTTCAACGTTTCTGCGCGGTTATATCCGTTCTTACGCCAAACTGGTTCATATTCCTGAAGACGAATTACTGCCGATGATGGAGAAGCAGGCGCCTGTGCGTGCGGCAAAAGTTGCGCCGATGCAAAGCTTCTCTTTGGGTAAACGTCGTAAAAAACGCGATGGCTGGCTGATGAGCTTTACCTGGCTGGTCCTGTTCGTGGTTGTCGGCCTGACGGGCGCATGGTGGTGGCAAAACCACAAAGCGCAACAGGAAGAGATCACCACCATGGCCGATCAGTCCTCCGCTGAGCTTAATCAATCTGGTACTAACGGCGCGCAAAGCGTGCCGTTGAGCACCGAAGGGGCTGCGACCTCCAGCGAACCTCAGGCGGCAGCAACCAGCACGCCTGCAACCGAGCCAGCGGCGACGCCAGAAGCGACGGCGAATACCGCACCAGCCACCCAGGCCCAGGATCAGAACGCGGTCGTATCACCTTCTCAGGCCAATGTTGATACCGCCCCTGCGGCAACGGCACCGGCAGATAACACCGCAGCGTCACTGCCAACTGACCCGGCGGGTACGGCGGCACCTGCCGTTGACCCGAATGCGCTGGTGATGAATTTCACGGCTGATTGCTGGCTGGAAGTGACTGACGCGACAGGTAAAAAGCTGTTCAGCGGCCTGCAACGTAAAGATGGCACGTTAAATCTAACGGGCCAGGCACCATACAAGCTTAAAATCGGCGCACCGGCAGCGGTACAGATCCAGTATCAAGGAAAACCTGTCGATCTGAGCCGCTTTATCAGAACTAACCAGGTTGCGCGTCTTACCGTTAATGCCGAACAATCAGCAGCACAGTAACAGACGGGCAATGCGGGAGATTTTACATGCATAACCAGGCTCCTATTCAACGTAGAAAATCGAAACGGATTTACGTTGGGAACGTGCCAATCGGCGATGGGGCGCCTATCGCCGTCCAGTCGATGACCAATACGCGTACTACGGATGTAGAAGCGACGGTTAATCAAATCAAAGCATTAGAACGCGTCGGCGCGGACATTGTTCGCGTCTCAGTGCCGACCATGGACGCCGCTGAGGCGTTCAAACTGATCAAGCAGCAGGTGAGCGTTCCGCTGGTTGCCGATATTCACTTCGATTACCGTATCGCGCTGAAAGTCGCTGAATACGGTGTCGATTGTCTGCGTATTAACCCAGGCAACATCGGCAACGAAGAGCGCATTCGCATGGTGGTTGACTGCGCCCGCGACAAAAACATTCCAATCCGTATCGGCGTAAACGCTGGCTCTCTGGAAAAAGATCTCCAGGAAAAGTACGGTGAGCCGACGCCGCAGGCGCTGCTCGAATCCGCCATGCGTCACGTCGATCATCTGGATCGCCTTAACTTCGATCAGTTCAAAGTGAGCGTGAAAGCGTCTGACGTTTTCCTGGCCGTTGAATCGTATCGTCTGCTGGCAAAACAGATCGATCAGCCGCTGCACCTTGGCATCACCGAGGCGGGTGGGCTGCGCAGCGGCTCAGTAAAATCGGCAATTGGTCTCGGCCTGCTGCTCTCTGAAGGCATCGGTGACACGTTACGCGTCTCCCTGGCCGCCGATCCGGTGGAAGAGATCAAAGTCGGTTTCGACATCCTGAAATCACTGCGTATCCGCGCGCGTGGGATCAACTTCATCGCCTGCCCAACCTGTTCACGTCAGGAGTTTGACGTGATCGGCACCGTGAATGCCCTGGAGCAGCGTCTGGAAGACATCATCACCCCGATGGACGTTTCCATCATCGGCTGCGTGGTGAACGGTCCGGGTGAAGCGCTGGTGTCCACGCTGGGCGTTACCGGCGGTAACAAGAAAAGTGGTCTCTATGAAGATGGCGTTCGTAAAGATCGTCTGGATAATAGTGATATGATCGACCAGCTTGAAGCCCGCATTCGCGCAAAAGCGACGATGATGGACGAAGCGCAGCGCATCAGCGTTCAGCAGGTTGAAAAATAACGTGATGGGAAGCAGGCTGCTTCCCATGTATGATTGAACCCATTCTTTGGGTTCTTTTTTGTATATAGAAAGAGAATAAACGTGGCAAAAAACATTCAAGCCATCCGCGGCATGAACGATTATCTGCCTGGCGAAACCGCCATCTGGCAGCGCATTGAAGGCACACTGAAGCAGGTGCTCGGCAGCTACGGTTACAGCGAAATTCGTTTGCCGATTGTAGAGCAGACCCCGTTATTCAAACGCGCGATCGGCGAAGTAACCGACGTGGTTGAAAAAGAGATGTATACCTTTGAGGACCGCAACGGCGACAGCCTGACCCTGCGCCCTGAGGGGACGGCGGGTTGCGTACGCGCCGGCATCGAACATGGTCTCCTGTACAATCAGGAGCAGCGCCTGTGGTATATCGGCCCGATGTTCCGCCACGAACGTCCGCAAAAAGGCCGCTACCGTCAGTTCAACCAGCTTGGCGTGGAAGTGTTTGGTCTGCAAGGACCAGATATCGATGCCGAACTGATTATGCTGACTGCCCGCTGGTGGCGTGCGCTCGGTATTTCTGAGCACGTTTCCCTGGAGCTGAACTCTATCGGTTCTCTGGAAGCGCGTGCGAACTATCGCGATGCGCTGGTGGCGTTCCTGGAACAACACAAAGAGAAGCTCGACGAAGACTGTAAGCGTCGTATGTACAGCAACCCGCTGCGCGTACTCGATTCCAAAAATCCTGACGTACAGGCGCTGCTGAACGATGCGCCAGCGCTGGGTGACTACCTGGATGAGGATTCCCGCGAACACTTTGCTGGCCTGTGCAAGCTGCTTGAAGCGGCGGGCATTGCTTATACCGTTAACCAGCGTCTGGTGCGCGGTCTGGACTACTACAACCGCACCGTATTTGAGTGGGTCACCACCAGCCTCGGTTCGCAGGGCACCGTCTGTGCTGGCGGTCGTTATGACGGACTGGTCGAGCAACTGGGTGGTCGCGCAGCACCGGCTGTAGGCTTCGCGATGGGCCTTGAGCGACTTGTTTTGCTGGTTCAGGCAGTTAATCCGGAATTTAAAGCCGATCCTGTTGTCGATATATACCTGGTGGCCTCAGTTGCGGATACACAGTCTGCGGCGATGCAGCTTGCCGAACGCGTGCGCGATGCGCTGCCGGACGTAAAGCTGATGACCAACCACGGCGGCGGCAACTTTAAAAAACAGTTTGCTCGTGCCGATAAGTGGGGCGCAAGTATTGCACTGGTGCTGGGTGAGTCCGAAGTGGCCAACGGCGAAGTGGTGGTTAAAGACCTGCGCTCTGGTGAGCAAACTACGGTAACGCAGGATGGCGTTGCGGCGCACTTGCGCACTCTATTGGGCTAAGGAGAAGGACTGCGTGGAAATGTACGAGAACGAACACGACCAGGTTGATGCGGTTAAACGCTTCTTTGCTGAAAACGGCAAGGCACTGGTTGTAGGGGTTATTTTAGGTGTTGGTGCGCTGGTTGGCTGGCGTTACTGGAACAATCATCAGGCTGACTCTGCTCGCGGTTCATCCCTGAACTACGAAAACACCGTTAGCGCAATCCGTGCCGATCAGCCGCAAACGCTGACGGCTGCGGAGAAATTTGCCGCTGACAACAAAAACACCTACGGTGCGCTGGCTGCGCTGGAAGTGGCTCAGCAGTATGTTGATAAAAACGAACTGGACAAAGCCGCTGCGCAACTGTCTCAGGGGCTTGCTGCTGCCAGTGACGAAAATCTGAAAGCGGTGATCAATCTGCGCCTGGCACGTATTCAGGTTCAGCAGAAAAAAGCCGACGACGCGCTGAAAACGCTTGATACCATCAAAGGTGATGGCTTTGCCGCTATTGTCGCCGATCTTCGCGGTGAAGCACTGCTGAGTAAGGGTGATAAAGCGGGCGCGCGTAAAGCGTGGCAAGCTGGCGTGGATAGTAAAGCTTCACCTGCGCTGAGCGAAATGATGCAGATGAAAATAAATAATTTGTCCGTCTGAGAGGGACCCAATGCAATTGCGTAAATTACTTCTGCCAGGACTGCTTTCTGTTACGTTATTGAGTGGTTGTTCACTGTTCAGTGGCGAAGAAGACGTTGTCAAAATGTCCCCGCTGCCGACGGTTGAAAACCAGTTCACTCCGTCCACCGCCTGGGACACCTCCGTGGGTGATGGTATTGGCGATTTTTATTCCAACCTGCACCCGGCATTTGCTGACGGCGTGGTCTATGCGGCCGATCGCAAAGGCACCGTTAAAGCGCTGAACGCTGATGACGGAAAAGAAGTGTGGTCCATTAACCTGGCGGAAAAAGACGGCTGGTTCTCCCGTAAACCTGCGCTGCTTTCTGGCGGCCTGACCGTTGCCGGCGGTCACGTGTATGTGGGCAGCGAAAAAGCGCAGGTTTACGCGCTGAATGCCAGCGACGGTTCGGTTGCATGGCAGACCAGCGTTGCCGGTGAATCCTTGTCACGTCCGGTTGTCAGCGACGGCCTGGTGTTGATCCATACCAGCAACGGCCAGTTGCAGGCGCTGAACGAAGCCGATGGTCTGGTAAAATGGACGGTTAACCTGGATATGCCAGCGCTGTCTCTGCGTGGTGAATCTGCTCCGGCGACTGCATTTGGCGCCGCCATTGTGGGTGGTGACAACGGTCGTGTCAGCGCAGTACTGATGCAGCAGGGCCAGATGATCTGGCAGCAGCGTATTTCCCAGGCGACCGGTTCAACTGAAATCGACCGTCTGAGTGACGTGGACACCACGCCGGTCATCGTTGACGGTGTGGTTTACGCGCTGGCGTATAACGGCAACCTGACGGCGCTGGACCTGCGTAGCGGTCAGATCATGTGGAAACGTGAGCTGGGTTCCGTGAACGATTTCATTGTCGACGGCAACCGTATTTATATGGTGGATCAGAACGACCGTCTGCTGGCGCTGAGCACCGAAGGTGGCGTGACGCTGTGGACGCAGAGCGATCTGCTGCACCGTCTGCTGACCGCACCGGCACTGTATAACGGTAGCCTGGTGGTGGGCGACAGCGAAGGCTATATGCACTGGATCGATCCAGAGAATGGCCGCTTCGTGGCGCAGCAGAAAGTGGACGGCTCAGGCTTCCTGACCGACCCGGTTGTGGCTGACGGCAAACTGCTGATTCAGGCAAAAGACGGCACGCTGTACGCGATCACGCGTTAATTACACGGCGGTTGTAGTATACTAAACGGCTCCTGTTCACTCAGGAGCCGTTTTGACATTTTTAAAAACGCTGCGAAAGCGACGTTATTTTGAATTTTATGAGGCTTCAAACATGGTACCTGTGGTCGCGCTTGTCGGGCGCCCTAATGTTGGAAAATCCACTCTTTTTAACCGTTTAACACGCACCCGTGATGCGCTGGTTGCGGATTTCCCGGGGCTGACGCGTGACCGTAAGTACGGTCGTGCAGAGGTGGAAGGACGCGAGTTCATCTGTATCGATACCGGGGGTATTGACGGTACGGAAGACGGCGTAGAAACCCGCATGGCAGAGCAATCTCTGCTGGCTATCGAAGAAGCGGATGTGGTTCTGTTTATGGTGGATGCGCGCGCTGGCCTGATGCCCGCGGATTCTGCTATCGCTAAACATCTGCGTTCACGCGAAAAGCCAACCTTCCTGGTGGCGAACAAAACTGACGGCATTGATGCCGATCAGGCCGTTGCGGATTTCTGGTCTTTAGGTCTGGGTGATATTTATCCTATCGCGGCCTCGCATGGCCGTGGCGTCACCAGCCTGCTGGAAACCGTTCTGCTGCCGTGGGTTGATGAAGTAAACCCGCCGGAAGAGGTGGACGAAGACGCCGAATACTGGGCACAGTTTGAAGCCGGAGAGGAAGGCGAGGAAGAGCCGGAAGATGACTTCAACCCGCAGGATCTGCCGATTAAGCTGGCTATCGTTGGTCGCCCAAACGTAGGTAAGTCTACGCTTACTAACCGTATTCTGGGCGAAGAGCGCGTGGTGGTTTACGACATGCCAGGCACAACGCGTGACAGCATTTACATTCCAATGCAGCGCGATGAACGTGAGTACGTACTTATCGACACTGCAGGGGTGCGTAAGCGCGGGAAAATCACCGATGTAGTGGAAAAATTCTCGGTGATCAAAACACTTCAGGCGATTGAAGACGCCAACGTGGTGCTGCTGGTTATTGACGCACGTGAAGGTATCTCCGATCAGGATCTCTCTCTGCTCGGCTTTATTCTTAATAGCGGGCGCTCACTGGTTATCGTCGTCAACAAGTGGGATGGCCTGAGCAATGAAGTACGCGAACAGGTGAAAGAGACGCTGGACTTCCGTCTGGGCTTTATCGACTTTGCCCGCGTTCACTTCATCTCTGCCCTGCACGGCAGCGGCGTAGGCAACCTGTTCGAATCCGTTCGTGAAGCCTATGACAGCTCTACCCGCCGCCAGAGCACGGCGATGCTGACCCGTATCATGAACATGGCAGCAGAAGATCACCAGCCGCCGCTGGTGCGTGGCCGTCGCGTGAAGCTGAAATATGCCCACGCCGGGGGGTATAACCCGCCTATCGTGGTGATCCACGGTAACCAGGTGAAAGACCTGCCGGACTCCTACAAACGCTACCTGATGAACTACTTCCGCAAGTCGCTGGACGTGATGGGTACGCCTATCCGTATTCAGTTCAAGGAAGGGGAAAACCCGTTTGCGAATAAACGTAATACCCTGACGCCGAACCAGATGCGTAAGCGTAAGCGTTTGATTAAGCACATTAAGAAAAGCAAATAATTCTTACCGAACTCACTAAAACCCGCGCCTGTCGCGGGTTTTTTTCGCTCATTCAAAAGGTCTGCCTTCCCTGTGTGATGTCAATCACTATTCGCTTTTAACCATGTTTATATCTAAGAAAGTAGACAATCGTCGAATTTTCATCTTAAAGTCCAGGGTTCGGTACTAGACAAAACTAGCGCCTGGTTATCAAATGGTTAACCAACATTTCGCCGCATGTAAAAAATCGATCGGATACGTAACCGTTCGGCGTACATGCTGGTGTTTACAAGCACGACACATACCTTTTCGGGAGAATTATGCAATCCTCTGTTAATCAAAAAGAGAGCCGAACCTTCTTCGGCCATCCTTATCCGCTCGGTTCGCTGTTCTTCACCGAGATGTGGGAGCGTTTCTCGTTTTACGGTATTCGCCCGCTATTGATCCTGTTTATGGCCGCCACCGTGTACGACGGGGGGATGGGCCTGGCGCGTGAAAACGCCTCGGCGATTGTCGGCATCTTCGCGGGCACCATGTACCTCGCCGCACTGCCGGGCGGCTGGCTGGCGGATAACTGGCTCGGCCAGCAGCGGGCCGTCTGGTACGGTTCGATTTTGATTGCGCTTGGGCACCTGTCGATTGCCCTGTCGGCCATTATGGGCGACAACCTGTTCTTCATCGGCCTGATGTTCATCGTGCTCGGCTCCGGCCTGTTCAAGACCTGTATCTCGGTCATGGTCGGTACCCTCTACAAAAAGGGCGATGCGCGTCGTGACGGCGGTTTCTCGCTGTTCTATATGGGCATCAACATGGGCTCGTTCATTGCTCCTCTGATTTCCGGCTGGCTGATTAAAACCCACGGCTGGCACTGGGGCTTTGGTATCGGCGGTATCGGGATGCTGGTCGCCCTGATTATCTTCCGCGTGTTTGCCGTTCCGGCCATGAAGCGCTACGACAGCGAAGTCGGTCTGGACTCCACCTGGAACAGTCCAGTAGTGAAACGTAACGGCGTGGGTGCCTGGCTGCTGGCGCTGGCTGTGGGTGTTGCAATCATCGTCACGTTGATTGCCCAGGGCGTGATTGTGATTAATCCGGTCGCGGTGGCCAGCGTGCTGGTATATGTGATTGCCGCCTCCGTCGCGCTCTACTTCATCTACCTGTTCATCTTCGCCGGGCTGAATCGCAAAGAGCGCGCAAGGCTGCTGGTATGCTTTATTCTGCTGGTCTCCGCCGCGTTCTTCTGGTCCGCGTTCGAGCAGAAGCCAACCTCTTTCAACCTGTTCGCCAACGACTACACTAACCGCATGATCGGTGATTTTGAGATCCCGGCGGTGTGGTTCCAGTCGATTAATGCCCTGTTCATCATTCTGCTGGCACCGGTATTTAGCTGGGCATGGCCGAAGCTGGCGAGCAATAATATTCGCCCGAGCAGTATCACCAAGTTCGTGATCGGTATTTTGTGCGCGGCGGCGGGCTTCGGCCTGATGATGCTGGCGGCACAGAACGTGCTGAGCAACGGTGGAGCAGGGGTTTCTCCGTTCTGGCTGGTGGGCAGTATCCTGATGCTGACGCTCGGGGAACTGTGCCTGAGTCCGATTGGTCTGGCAACCATGACCCTGCTGGCGCCGGAAAGAATGCGCGGTCAGATGATGGGCCTGTGGTTCTGCGCCAGTGCGCTGGGTAACCTGGCTGCGGGCCTGATTGGTGGTCACGTGAAGGCCGACCAGCTGGATATGCTGCCGGACCTCTTTGCCCGTTGCTCCATCGCGCTGTTGATTTGTGCTGCGGTGCTGATCGTCCTCATTGTTCCGGTGCGTCGCATGCTGGAAAATGTGCAGACAAAACCGGCTACCGAAGCCTGATACTATTCAGCCTGCCGGGGCAGTTATCCAGCCCCGGCCCAACTCAACAGGAGAGAGCATGTCGATAACCTGTCCGGATTGCCACGCAGCGCTCGAGCCGCAAAACGGTATCGCGCACTGCGACAGCTGCAATAACGATATTCCCCTCGAAGCGCGCTGCCCTGACTGCCATCAACCGCTTCAGGTACTCAAGGCCTGCGGTGCGGTGGATTACTTTTGCCAGAACGGCCACGGTCTTATCTCTAAAAAACGCGTGGAGTTTGTTCGGGCTGAAGGTTAATCGCACACGCAGCCTTCACCTTTCTGCCACAGTTCCACCAGCGACTCGGGTGCTTCCTGCTCGGGTACCAGCACGATGATATCGGCGTAGTGCGCCTGATTTTGGCCGGTCCAGATAATCTGGATGCGGAAATAGCGCTGGTCACCTCTGCCGGGGGAAGAGGCTTGTCCGGGCGGCTGGCCGCGCGGGAAAGCCTGCTCCAGAATGCTCACCAGGCGCTGGCGCTGGGCCTCATTAAGCGAGGAGAGCGCAATGGTGCGCTGGCCGCTCAGCTTAGGGATAAAAGCGACGCCGCCTTCCCGGGCCAGCTCAACCACGGCGTCATCCGTCAGTTCCGGAACCTGCATTACAGCACTCCTACCTGTTCCCAGGCTTGTTTTATAGCCCCCCCAACGTCGCTACCGGAGCGTTTCTCGCCGTGCGCTATCGTCAGTTTTGCAAAGGCATCAAAATCCGCATCCTGCGCCAGGTTGCGATCGCAAACCGTGTCGTACCAGGCATAACCCGCTTTTTCCCAGGCGTAGCCACCGATCGCCGTTGCGGCCAGGTAAAACGCGCGGTTGGGGATACCGGAGTTAAGGTGTACGCCGCCGTTATCCTCGCGCGTTTTGATGAAATCTTTCATATGCCCGGGCTGCGGATCTTTACCGAGCAGCGGATCGTTATAGGCCGTGCCGGGTTCAGACATGGAGCGAAGCCCTTTCCCGTTGATGCCCTCCGCCAGCAGCCCTTCACCAATCAGCCAGTCTGCCCGATCGGCGGTTTGCTTAAGATGGTATTGCTTCACCAGCGAACCGAACACGTCGGATAACGACTCGTTCAGCGCGCCCGATTGTTCAAAGTAGATGAGTCCGGCTTCGGTCTCCGTCACGCCGTGGCTAAGCTCATGCGCTACCACGTCGATGGCAATGGTAAAGCGGTTGAAGATTTCCCCGTCGCCATCGCCAAAGACCATCTGCTGGCCGTTCCAGAAGGCGTTTTGATACTCACGGCCATAGTGCACGGTGCCGGTGAGGATCAGCCCTTTGTTATCGAGCGAATCGCGCTGATATTCCTTCCAGAAGAAATCATGGGTAATACCCAGATAATCGTACGCTTCATCCACCGCCACATCTCCGTTGGAGGGCTGGCCTTCATAGCGTACCTGCGTACCCGGCAGCTCCTGGGTCTGTTTCGCATCGTAGGTGTCACGCTCAAGCTGACCGGCTTTATTCACATGCGGCGCGGCGGGCTTGCCCGGCATATGGGCCATCAGCGTCTGGACGTGGGTTAAGGTCTGACGGGCGCAGCGCTGCTGCGGCTCAGAACCGCTTTCGATAATACGGCGAAGAATATACGGAGGGATGACGCTATGTAGATGGGGCATGCTGCTCTCCTTATTAAAAAAGGCAATAGCAGCAGTATAGTTTGTAACCGGTGAAGATTTATCCGCTTTTACGCTGACGCGTTTTTTTCACCGGTTTGATCTCTTTCACTTCACTCTCGACCCAGCCGTCAGAAAGCCGGGTGGTGAGCACATCCCCTGCTTTAACCTGCTTCGTCTGCTTCAGCACTTTGCCGTCCGTCGCGGTGGTCACGCTATAGCCGCGGGCCAGCGTGGAGAGTGGGCTGACGGCTTCCAGATGGGTGACCGCATTGCCAAAACGCTCGCGGGTGGCGCTCAGGCGTGAGCGGATATTTTCCGCGAGGCGGAACTCAAGCTGCTGGATCCGCGTTTGTGCGCGATAAATCTTTGGCTGCGGATTCTGCTGGTTCAGACGCTGAGTCGTGCGCTGCTGGCGCGATATCGCTTTCTTAAGCTGGTTATCCAGCGCGAAGTTCATCCGCTGACGCAGACGCTCCAGTACGGTTTGCTGACGCGCCAGACGCAATTGCGGATGCTGCTGTTGCAGACGATGATGAAGCTGGGTAAAGCGGCGGGTACGGTTGGCGAGGAAGTAGTCCATCGCCATCTCCAGGCGCTGCTGCCCGTTCTGGATCTGGCGCAGTAGCTCCTGCTGATTACGGCTGACCACCTCTGCCGCCGCGGACGGCGTGGGCGCGCGTAAATCCGCGACAAAATCGGCTATCGTCACATCCGTTTCATGGCCGACGGCGCTCACCACAGGGATAAGGCTGGCAAAGATTGCCCGCGCCACGCGCTCGTCGTTAAAGCTCCACAGGTCTTCCAGCGAGCCGCCGCCGCGCCCGACGATCAGGACATCGCACTCCTGACGCGCATTCGCCAGCTCAATCGCGCGCACGATCTGCCCCGGCGCATCGTCACCCTGAACGGCAGTTGGGTAGATAATGACGGGCAGGGAAGGGTCACGGCGCTTCAGGACGTGCAAAATATCGTGCAGCGCCGCGCCGGTTTTCGAGGTGATAACTCCAACACAGTGGGCAGGTGAGGGCAGGGGCTTTTTAAACTGCTGGTCAAACAATCCCTCAGCCGAAAGCATGGCTTTTAACTGCTCGTACTTCTGCTGCAACAAGCCTTCACCGGCGGGCTGCATGCTCTCGACGATAATCTGATAATCGCCGCGCGGCTCATACAGGGTAATGTTGGCGCGAACCAGAACCTGCTGGCCATGCTGAGGGCGGAACGTCACGCGACGATTGCTGTTGCGGAACATCGCGCAGCGCACCTGAGCGGTGTCGTCTTTTAGCGTAAAGTACCAGTGACCGGAAGCAGGCTGTGTGAAGTTAGAGATTTCACCGCTGATCCAGACCTGTCCCATTTCCTGCTCAAGCAGCAAACGCACCGTCTGATTAAGGCGGCTGACAGTATAAATTGAGGGGGATTGAGAGGATAACATGTGAGCGGGATCAAATTCTAAATCAGCAAGTTATTCAGTCGATAGTAACCTGCTGAGAGGCGATCGCAAGCATTTTTTTCAAAAAAGTGTAGATGCAATCGGTTACGCTCTGTATAATGCCACGGCAATATTTAACCACCCAGGTCAGAGATATTGCCCATGCTACGTATCGCTAAAGAAGCACTGACGTTTGACGACGTCCTCCTCGTTCCCGCTCATTCCACCGTTCTGCCGAATACTGCCGACCTCAGCACGCAGTTGACGAAAACCATTCGTCTGAACATTCCTATGCTCTCCGCAGCAATGGACACCGTGACTGAAGCGCGTCTGGCTATCGCTTTGGCACAGGAAGGCGGCATTGGCTTTATCCACAAAAACATGTCTATCGAGCGTCAGGCGGAAGAAGTTCGCCGCGTGAAGAAACATGAATCCGGTATCGTGTCCGATCCTCAGACCGTTCTGCCAACCACCACCCTGCACGAAGTGAAAGCGCTAACCGAGCGTAACGGCTTTGCAGGTTACCCGGTTGTGACCGAAGACAACGAGCTGGTGGGCATCATCACCGGTCGTGATGTGCGTTTCGTGACTGACCTGAACCAGCCTGTCAGCGTCTATATGACACCAAAAGAGCGCCTGGTGACCGTTCGCGAAGGCGAAACCCGCGACGTGGTGCTGGCGAAAATGCACGAAAAACGCGTTGAGAAAGCGCTGGTTGTGGATGCGAACTTCCACCTGCGTGGCATGATCACCGTTAAAGATTTCCAGAAAGCAGAACGTAAACCGAACGCCTGTAAAGACGAGCATGGCCGTCTGCGCGTCGGCGCTGCGGTTGGCGCGGGCGCAGGTAACGAAGAGCGCGTTGACGCGCTGGTTGCCGCGGGCGTTGACGTGCTGCTGATTGACTCCTCACATGGCCACTCCGAAGGCGTTCTGCAACGTATTCGTGAAACCCGTGCTAAATACCCGGATCTCCAGATCATCGGCGGTAACGTGGCTACGGGCGCAGGTGCTCGCGCGCTGGCGGAAGCCGGTTGCAGCGCGGTGAAAGTGGGTATCGGCCCTGGCTCTATCTGTACTACCCGTATCGTCACCGGCGTGGGCGTTCCGCAGATCACCGCGGTGTCTGACGCGGTTGAAGCGCTGGAAGGCACCGGTATTCCGGTTATCGCGGACGGCGGTATCCGCTTCTCTGGCGACATCGCCAAAGCGATCGCCGCAGGTGCCGCAGCCGTGATGGTAGGCTCCATGCTGGCTGGTACCGAAGAATCCCCGGGCGAAATCGAACTCTACCAGGGCCGTTCTTATAAATCCTACCGCGGTATGGGCTCCCTGGGCGCGATGTCCAAAGGTTCCTCCGACCGTTACTTCCAGACCGATAACGCCGCTGACAAACTGGTACCGGAAGGCATCGAAGGCCGCGTGGCCTATAAAGGCCGTCTGAAAGAGATCATCCACCAGCAGATGGGCGGCCTGCGTTCCTGTATGGGTCTGACCGGCTGTGGTACCATTGACCTGCTGCGTACCAAAGCGGAATTCGTACGCATCAGCGGTGCGGGTATCCAGGAGAGCCACGTGCACGACGTGACGATCACCAAAGAGTCCCCGAACTACCGTCTGGGATCATGATTTTCTTCGCCCGACCTCGTGTCGGGCGATTTATTTAATCTGTTTCACTTGCCTCGGAATTAGCGTCAATGACGGAAAACATTCATAAACATCGCATCCTCATCCTCGATTTTGGTTCTCAGTACACTCAACTGGTGGCGCGTCGCGTGCGTGAGCTGGGCGTTTACTGTGAACTGTGGGCGTGGGATGTTACGGAAGCACAGATTCGCGAGTTCAATCCAAGCGGCATCATCCTGTCCGGCGGCCCGGAGAGCACCACCGAAGAGAACAGCCCGCGCGCGCCACAGTACGTATTCGAAGCGGGCGTACCGGTGTTCGGCGTGTGCTACGGCATGCAGACTATGGCGATGCAGCTGGGCGGCCACGTAGAAGGCTCTAACGAGCGTGAGTTCGGCTACGCGCAGGTAGAAGTCGTCACCGACAGCGCGCTGGTGCGCGGTATCGAAGACTCCCTGACCGCAGACGGCAAACCGCTGCTGGACGTGTGGATGAGCCACGGCGACAAAGTCACCGCCATCCCATCGGACTTCGTGACCGTAGCCAGCACCGAAAGCTGCCCGTTCGCGATTATGGCGAACGAAGAAAAACGCTTCTACGGCGTGCAGTTCCACCCGGAAGTGACTCACACCCGTCAGGGTATGCGCATGCTGGAGCGCTTCGTGCGTGATATCTGCCAGTGTGAAGCCCTGTGGACTCCGGCAAAAATCATCGACGACGCCGTGGAGCGTATCCGCCAGCAGGTTGGTGATGACAAAGTGATCCTCGGCCTCTCCGGCGGCGTGGACTCCTCCGTGACCGCGATGCTGCTGCACCGCGCCATCGGCAAAAACCTGACCTGCGTCTTCGTGGACAACGGCCTGCTGCGTCTGAACGAAGCCCAGCAGGTCATGGACATGTTCGGCGACCACTTCGGTCTGAACATCGTTCACGTGGAAGGCGAACAGCGCTTCCTGGACGCGCTGAAAGGCGAGAACGATCCGGAAGCGAAACGTAAAATCATCGGCCGCGTATTCGTGGAAGTGTTCGACGAAGAAGCGCTGAAGCTGGAAGACGTGAAATGGCTGGCGCAGGGCACTATCTACCCTGACGTGATCGAGTCTGCGGCCTCCGCGACCGGTAAAGCGCACGTTATCAAATCTCACCACAACGTGGGCGGCCTGCCGAAAGAGATGAAGATGGGCCTGGTTGAACCACTGCGTGAGCTATTCAAAGACGAAGTGCGTAAGATCGGTCTGGAGCTGGGGCTGCCGTACGATATGCTCTACCGTCACCCATTCCCGGGCCCGGGCCTCGGCGTACGCGTGCTGGGCGAAGTGAAGAAAGAGTACTGCGACCTGCTGCGTCGTGCGGACGCGATCTTCATCGAAGAGCTGCACAAGGCTGACCTGTACAACAAGGTAAGCCAGGCGTTCACCGTGTTCCTGCCGGTTCGTTCTGTAGGCGTAATGGGCGATGGACGTAAGTACGACTGGGTTGTTTCCCTGCGTGCAGTGGAAACCATCGACTTCATGACCGCGCACTGGGCGCACCTGCCGTATGACTTCTTAGGCCGCGTGTCTAACCGCATCATCAACGAAGTGAACGGCATTTCCCGCGTGGTGTATGACATCAGCGGCAAGCCACCGGCGACGATCGAGTGGGAATGATTTCGCGTCTGGCTACAGCCTGTAGGTAAATGCAGTAAAGTATCTCTAAGCCCGCGTAACTGCGGGCTTTTTTGTTTTTTATGTCTGGCACTTTCTGGCAGCGTTAGCAACGGGAAGCACGGTTTTTTCAATGGAATTTTTGATGGTACTCTCTGGTTTTGAATTCAGGTTTGAAAAAGTACCATGTGATAAATTTCGGTTGAGTTATGGTATTTGTTTTTTATAACTCAATTAAAAACAGAGAGTTAAATGACTTTTCTGGATTTTTTACAACATGGTATTTTTTGATAAAGGAAAACAATAAACCATGTTGACTGACACCAGGCTGCGTCACCTTAAGCCGAAGGAGAAACTCTATAAAGTTAATGACCGTGATGGTCTGTATGTTGCGGTCACTCCGGCTGGAACTATTTCATTTCGTTATAACTATTCAATAAACGGAAGACAGGAGACCGTTACTTTTGGCCGCTATGGTGTTGGAGGGATCACGCTTGCAGAAGCGCGTGAACGGCTCAATGAAGCCAAAAAAATTGTTGCCAGTGGAAGATCGCCTGCTAGGGAAAAAGCCAGAGATAAAGCGCGTATCAAAGATGCTGAGACTTTTGGTGCGTGGGCTGAGAAATGGTTACGCGGTTATCAAATGGCTGAATCGACACGTGATATGCGGCGTTCGGTATATCAAAGGGAGTTGAAGTCAAAATTTGCCCAGCAGAAACTTAGCGAGATTACACATGAAGACTTACGTGCATTAACCGATAACATTGTCGAGAGAGGGGCACCGGCGACAGCTGTACACGCCAGAGAGATTGTATTGCAAGTCTATCGCTGGGCTATTGAGCGCGGTCAGAAGGTGGAGAATCCAGCTGATCTGGTACGGCCTGCAAGCATAGCGAAATTTGAGCCTCGTGACAGGGCATTGACGCCAGTTGAAATCGGTCTGATGTATCGGTATATGGAACGGGTAGGAACGACGCCATCAATCAGAGCAGCGGTTAAACTTTTGCTGTTAACGATGGTACGTAAAAGCGAGCTTACTAACGCGACCTGGAGCGAGATCAATTTTAGTGAAGCATTATGGACGATACCAAAGCCCCTCAAGTGTCATGACAGTAGTTCTTCAAGTCATAGCATCTTGAAACACCTTCGATTATCAGGTAACGATCTTATATAGTATAGGTCTTTGACTTTCATGACTTTTGGGAGCTTTAATGCATCTAATAATGCTCGATACATGTGTTTGGCTTGATATTTCCTCTAAAAAAGCTGAATTGCCAATGCTTACTGCCATCGAGCATCTGGTAGAGGATGGGAGTATCAAAATACTACTGCCCGATCTGATACGTGCCGAGTACGAACGAAATAAAGAAAGGGTGATTGAGGCTACGCGAAAACGACTCTCCAGTGAATTTCGAGTAATTAAAGGGGTAGTTGAGTCTTTTGGCGGTGAAGGTAAAGATACTGCGCTCAGGACCTTAGATGATGTTAATCACAGATTGCCTATTCTTTCCGAAGTTAATCAAAATACAGTAAATCGTGTTACCAAACTTTTTGACATGGCCCACGAAGTTATAATCTCTGATGCCGCAAAAATAAGAGCGGCAGAGCGGGCTATCGCTAAGAAGGCACCGTTCCATAAGCAGAAGAATAGTGTGGCTGATGCAATGTTAGCAGAAACTTTCCAAGAGTTTCGGCTGTCGCATATAAGTGAGTACGAGACCTTTAGATTTGTCACTCACAATGTGACGGATTTTTCCGGCAAAGACCACAGGCAGCCACACGACGATTTCGCAGATATTTTTGACGGCAACAGCTCTTTATTCTTTAACGCCACGAGCGCTGCCATCGAGGATCTGCTCGATCTTGAAGAATTTCACTATGAGAATAGCTTTGCTTGGGAGGACGAAACTCGTGGGCTTCAGGAAATCATGTCTGCGATGGACGAGCTCTTCGATAAAGTTTGGTACAACCGCCATATGAACATGATGTATCACCTAGATAATGGTGATATAGAGGTAATCCCCGCTGGCACAAAACGCCACGGCAATGATGTGATTCACGAAGATACCCTCGACCAAGCAAAAATTGCAGCTCAACGAGTCAGGGATAAATATGAAGATACTGGGCCTTGGAGCGACTTTGAATGGGGGGTGCTCAATGGGAAGCTTTCTGCCCTGCGATGGGTCTTGGGTGATGAGTGGGACATGCTCGATACGTAAGTAAGGAAGGCATTGCTGCTTATCGAATGGGCAAAAGCTACGCTGGCGAGCCGCTATCTTGGAGGATGATTACGGGAAGAGCTGCATAAAGACATTGCAATGAACCGTTTTTGAACTTAATGTGTAAAGTGTAACGTCACACTTTACATAGAGGCAGCGACCATGACTGATGATTCCCTCCCCCTTCATCCCGGTTCCTATGTTCGGAAAAACGTCCTTGATCCTCGTGGGCTCACGGTTACTGAGGTGGCGAAGTTGATCGGCGTTAGCCGCCCGGGCCTATCGAATTTTCTCAATGGGAAGGTATCTGCAACGCCCGATATGGCAGCACGTCTTGAACGTGCTTTCGGGATTTCCGCCAAGGCCATTCTCGATTTGCAGACAGAATATGACGCGCAGGGTGATAAAACGGCAGGCGCAGCTCAAAAGGCGCGTACTTACGTGCCCTCTTTTTTAAATGTCCAAGCCAACGATCTCGTAAATTGGTTCACAACGACAATTCTTGCGCGCACTAAGCTGTCGGTGCTGCTGCGAACGCTCATTCACTCCACGGGACGTGATCTTCAGAAAGTAGATTTCCCCGGTAACGACGATGCCGAGCGTGCCGGCTGGGATGGCTTCATTGAGGCCAGTTCCGGCACACCTTGGATACCTTCTGGTGCCTCTGGGTGGGAGTTCGGTGTCACCGCGGACATCAAGGCCAAGGCAGACGGGGATTTTGCAAAAAGCGTCCGGGCTATCAAGAGCGCTGAAAGGGCAAATATTACGTTTGTCTTTGTCACTCCAAGGCGGTGGCCGGGTAAGACGGCCTGGGTCGCGGATATGAAGAGCAAAAAGCTTTGGAAAGACATTCGTGCATACGACGCCAGTGATCTTGAGCAGTGGATGGAGCAATCACTCGCGGCCCAGACCTGGTTTGCGAACCAGACGGATCGTCCTTCTAATGGTGTCAGAACCTTAGAGCGTTGCTGGAGCGATTGGGCAAACGTAGCGGCCCCCGCGCTTCATCCTTCTCTTTTTACTACGGCGAATGAGGCGTGGAACGGCAAGATCAAATCCTTCCTGGCGAAAGACGATGCGAATCCCTTAGTAATAGCGGCTGACTCCGTTGAAGAGGCGCTGGCGTTTTTAAATCAAGTCTTGGCCCCCCCCGAGTTTGAACAGTATAGGGATCGGGTGTTGGTATTTGACAAGGCAGGAGTACTCCCGAAACTCGCCCAAGGCACTACCGATTTCATTGCAGTAGCCCATACGCGGGAAGTGGAGCGTGAGCTTGGGCCCTACAGCACATCGCTGCGAACCATTGTTGTTTATCCCCGCAATGCTACTAGCGTGGAGCCTCATGTCGTGTTGGAGCCGCTCGGGTTCGAGCCGTTCACTAAAGCTCTGGAAGCGATGGGAAAATCGCGCGATGACATAGCGAAACTAACTAACGCCTCGGGGCGTTCGTTGACGGTTCTTCGACGTCAACTCTCGAATATTCCGGCAATCCACACACCTGCTTGGGCTGAAGATCCAAGAATCGCATCGGGGATTGTTCCGCTTGTTCTTGTCGGCGCATGGGACGCTCAGAACAAGGCGGATCAAACTATCCTGTCCCATCTGGCTGAGGCACCTTTTGAGGTGTTGGAAAAGCGCATTCTTGATTTGTTGCGGCTCAACGATTCTCCAGTCTGGTCAATTGGTGGGTATCGGGGGGTGATTTCGAAAATTGACTCCCTCTTCGCAATTGCGGGCACGGTCTCCAAGGCTGATCTTGACCGCTTTCTTGACGTTGCGCGGACTGTACTGGGTGAAGATGATCCTGCCCTCGACTTGCCCGAGAAAGATCGTTGGGCGGCGGCCATTCATGGCAAAAGACGAGAGTTCTCGGGGGCTGTGCGAGAAGGCGTTTCCGAGACTTTGGTTTTGCTGGCTGTGTACGGCAAGAATCTCTTCGGGAAGCACCTTGGCTTTGATGGGGAATTTGAAGCCGCGAAAATCGTGCGTGATCTTCTTGTGCCTGTAACGACTAGAAAGCTAGAGGCTAATGGGCGCGACCTTCCACTTTATGCAGAAGCTGCTCCCGCCGAGTTTCTTGATATCATCGAGCGTGATCTGCGAGCAGAAAAGTCCGAAGTCATGGGCTTGCTGAGGCCTACCGATACCGGGCTTTTTGGCTCATGTCCGCGCACTGGACTGCTTTGGGCTCTCGAAGGACTTGCTTGGAATCCGACCACCTTTCCGCGGGTAGTGAAGATTCTGGGCCAGCTTTCTGAGGTAGAGATTAACGATAACTGGGCAAATAAGCCTATCGAATCGCTTGGCTCCATTCTTCGTGCATGGATGCCGCAGACGGCGGCAAACCACGAGATGCGCCTGAAGGCGGTCAGCATGCTTTTGGATAAGCACCCGGCGGTCGGGTGGAGGGTTTGCCTCCAGCAGTTCGGTGATTACGGCAGTGGCGTCGGCGGCTATAGCCATAAGCCGAAGTGGCGTCCTGACGGCTACGGGTTTGGGGAGCCTTTCAAAACATGGGGACCAATCCATGCATTCGTCAGAGAGATGGTAAAAGTCGCGCTAAGCAGGCCGTCCTACACTGTCGAGATGTTATGCGACCTTGTGTCAAGGCTGCATGCACTCGCGGCGGAGGATCAGGCGCGCGTATGGGAGATTATCGACGAGTGGCGCAACTCGGGCGCGCTTGACGAGGAAGTTGCGAAGATCCGCGAGAAAATTCGTGTGACTGTTCTCTCTCGCCGGGGGCGTAAAAAGGTCAATGAGGAAGGCCAAGCGAGCCTGACGGAGAAAGCCAAGGCAGTCTATGCGGAGTTGCAGCCCAAGGACATTGTGAATAAGTATGAATGGCTGTTTCGGCAGGGATGGGTTGAGGAGTCGGCAGACGAACTCGCAGGAGACGAGATGGACTTCCGAGCGCGTGAGCAACGCATAGAAAAGCTCCGCGTTGAAGCCCTGACAGACATTGTGCAAGAACGAGGTATTCCGGGCATTCTCGCACTCTCTGAAAAAGGAAATTCCCAACGCCAAATCGGTGCTCACCTGGTGTCCGGCATACTTACCGACGAGCAGATTGAAGATTTGATCTTGCAATGCCTGCGTCCGGCAGAAAATTATTCGGGTCGTGATGGCATTGTCGCCGGCGCGCTCTGGTCGTTGGACGAGGATAGGAGAAAGGCCATATATGCGGGCCTGCGGGATAAAGTGGTCGAAGAGGAAACGCTCCGTCTCTTGTTGCTTTCACCTTACCGGGTTTCTACGTGGGTGCTTGTAGATCAACTTTCGGCTGAAGCTCGGAGTCGTTACTGGGTTGAAGTAGTTCCACAATATGTTTTTGACTCGCCTGAGGAAAACAATGAGAGCGTTCGCCGCCTGCTTGAAGTCGAACGTCCGAGGGCAGCCTTCGCATCAATACATTTCAAGCTTGAAGAAATACACCCATCTCTCCTAGTGCAGACTCTATCTGCCATGGCGAAAAATAGTCAGGATAAAGCTGGGGAGTACCAGCTGCACGACTACGATGTGCGGCGCGCCTTCCAGCTTCTCAATCGCAACTCAGACCTCACTCTAGAGGAAAAAGCTGGACTGGAATTCGCATATTTAGAGGTTCTGGCTCGCTCTTTCCGAGGGGGAGACCAGCAGCAGATTCCAAACCTTGAGCGCTACATTGAGGAACATCCTGAACTATTCGTGCAGGCTGTAGTGTGGGCCTATAAGCGCAAGGATCGTGGCGAAGATCCCGCCGAGTTTCGCATTACAGAAGGTCGCGAGCATATGGCACAGCGCGGGTACCGCCTCCTTGAAGCCATTGAACGTATCCCTGGTCAAGATAAAGCAACTAAAGAGGAACAGCAGGAAAAGCTCGCAGAATGGGTGGCAACGGTAAGGCGGTCTTGTGCTGAACTTGACCGCGCGGAGATCGCGGACGTGTGCCTTGGAAAGCTATTCTCTAACGCACCGGCTGGCGAGGATGGCGCGTGGCCGAACGAAGCTGTTCGCGATGTGATGGAGGATCTACGGTCTGAGGACATCAGCAGCGGCGCACATACGGGTTTATACAACGCGCGCGGCGTCCATTGGCGCGGGGAAGGCGGTGGTCAGGAGCGGGAGCTTGCAGACAAGTATCGCGTCTGGGCCGACACCTTGCAATTTACGCATCCCTTCGTGGCGTCATCGTTGCTGATGTCGATGGTCAATACGTATGAGCGTGAAGCTGAGCAACACGATACTGAAGCCGGTATCCGTCGTCGGTTAAGGCATTAAAGGGGAGAATATGGCTGTGGCTTATACTTCATGGTATTCTCCATGGTATCATGATGTTGGTGATATTCATGTTTTTGATGTATAAGGGAAATATCACTCTATTGATAATAGAGTGGGAATGATTTCGCGTCTGGCTACAGCCTGTAGGTAAATGCAGTAAAGTATCTCTAAGCCCGCGTAACTGCGGGCTTTTTTGTTTTTTATGTCTGGCACTTTCTGGCAGCGTTAGCAACGAAGAGCATAATTTCAGAACGCACTGTGGCGCAGAAAGTAACAGAAATTTATGCTGTTGGCCTCTCGTACCATGAATCAGAGAATTGGATATTCCCATCTACAATACGCCATGTGATTTTTTCATATTGCATAGAGACGGATTCCATATGATTTAACTTATCATTGCCTGATAATTTAACATTGGGCACACCACAATTAACACCCGTTATTTTTACATTTTCCATTAATACGGTGTAATAATACACCTCCTGGCCCGCATCATTGATATGATAAAATTTTACTTCTGCACTTTTTAATGTTTGCCCTGTAGCTGCTGCTTTGTAGAGATAGGGACTGGAACTGTCGACTTCTTTTTCAAAATTAAATGATGAATGTTGGCGTGTTCCGGTGATCTTTCCATTGGCAGTATCGACGGGAAGGTTAACACCATGACCCATACTGATTACCTCGATAGAGCCCTCACGATCCTGAACATCTACAGAGCCTTTGATATCTGCACCACCATCATCTTTTAGCCAAAGATAGGGAGGGATAGGCATTTTATTTACTCCTTATTAGTTTAATAAACTTCATTGTTATGATGTAGAAAAAGAGAGAGGTAAGAGTGTTGAATGAAATTAATACATAATCATAACTATAATAGATATCTTCGGGTGTTGGGTTGTTGCTAATTAAATAGGAAATTCTAATAGCTGTTTCGTGACTTATTAATGGATGTTCAGTTAAGTAGCAAACATCTAACCATGAAACAATAGCGAATATGCCGATGAAAAGAACCATTCTAACAGAACTAAGGACAAGTTTTCTGATAACCACCAATAATGACCTCAATTGTTCCATAGGATTCTAAATCAAGACCTTTAACCTTTGCTGTCTTTGTTCTTAATAGTGCGTTTCTTAATCTATTGTAATCTGATTGGCTTGGTAAAGTTATACACCCTTCTGATACCTGACCGGGATGTAGCCTAAATCCACCTCTGGCTACGCTTTTGTAAAATGTAGAATCATCTATATTCCCATCGTCGCGAAATAAAGCAAACCATTCAGAATGATCAACATGATAACTAAAAGTGCTTTTATATGTATCGACTCCCCAGGCTCTAAATCTGTTAGCCATACTTCCTTTAGGCCTGTCTACTATATAATATTTACCTTTTGGTAGCGGTCCAACGTTAGGAATGATGCCACATGCTCCTTTGTTTCTGTATGCACCGTTACCAGAAAAAGCCATAAAGACTCCAACACCATCAAATTCAAGTGGTGAGTAATCAGCATCATTTATAATAAACTTTCCATGCAAAGTCATGTATCTCTCTTTTCTTTATAGATGCTTATGAAAATTATCTGCATATAGTGCGTGTATTTTTAAAATAAAATATACATAAAGTGCGCATTTAATTATTTTACTCTAAAAAAGGTTGGCTTGCCTTTGGAAAGTAGATCTATATCAATTTTACAGCTACACCCGATAGTAGATCGTTTTAAGGGATGTGTTCATAAAAATATAAAGTGAAGTTCCACAGATAATCCCGACAAAAATCATCCCTACAGTTGTGCTCGGAATCTCGACGTAACGAGATTAAGGACAATATATAAGAAAGCCGATTATCGAGAATAGCGTAAAGCCAAAATGCAAGGACTGAGCTGATATGATTGAGTAGGAATAAGCCCGTAAACCTTTCTGCAAGTCATAAGCAGTTAAGACTGATAAACCCCCCTTTTACAGAGGGTTTTTCTTTTGTAACTGATATCCGAACGGGACGTGAATTATTGGCTCATCTGTCGGGATCCACGGCAGCCGATACTGCGTCGCCATGCCCCTGGAGCCTGACCATACTGACGCTTAAAGCTGCGGTTGAAGGACTGCTGAGAGTCAAAGCCCAGCGCGATCGCCACGTTCAGAATCGGTTCATCGCTTTGGGCTAAGCGCTCAACCGATTTTTGCAGCTTTTGCGCGCGAATATATTCGGCGAGAGGGGAGCCGGTATGTTCTTTGAAGATCCGCTGGAGATGCCATTTCGAATAGCCGGCTCGCCTGGAGACGGTTTCAATGTCCAGGCGGCTATCAAGGTTGTTGTCGATCCAGTCGAGCAAATCGTGAATGAATGCACCCGTGTTCATCTTGCTTCCCCCTACGCCACGCATTAAAAGCATCTTTGTTTGTTGCACTTAAAGGTGGCCCGTTTTGATATTAATTGCAAGTTTTATTGTTACATTTAAATCCCTTCTCAAAACCCGTGATTTACCTTCGCCGCAAATAGCACATAAAGTGCAACAATTATTCTTGCACTTAATTAAGCGCCTTCCTACAATCGCCGCGATAGTGTATTCGCAACTGTTACAGTTTTGTGGCGATGAACGACACAAATGGCCTTAAGCCAGACCGGACAAAGGAAGTGGCGCGGCGCCTCCCGCTGCGTCTTGCCCGGCGGCTACAATAACCGGAATAAAAATAATGAGCCTGCAAAAAACCTGGGGTTACTTTCATCTGAGCGCGACGGGGGTGGTTTTACTCTCCGCGCTTCTCGTCGGGTGCGATGACAGCGTCGCGCAAAATGCCGCACCGCAAGCGCCCGTCGTCAGCGCAGCTGACGTGGTGGTGAAATCCATTAGCCAGTGGGACAGCTTTAACGGTCGCATTGAAGCGGTGGAAAGCGTTCAGCTGCGCCCACGCGTCTCCGGCTACATTGATAAAGTGAATTACACCGACGGCCAGGAGGTGAAAAAGGGCGAGGTGCTGTTCACGATTGATGACCGAACCTATCGCGCGGCGCTGGAACAGGCGCAGGCGAACCTGGCGAGAGCCAAAACGCAGGCCAGCCTGGCGCGAAGCGAGGCTAACCGTACCGATAAATTAGTCAATACCAACGTGGTATCTCGTGAAGAGTGGGAGCAGCGCCGTTCCGCCGCTACCCAGGCGCAGGCCGATATTCGCGCGGCGCAGGCGGCGGTTGATGCCGCGCAGCTCAACCTCGACTTCACCAAAGTGACCGCGCCTATCGACGGTCGCGCCAGCCGGGCGCTGATCACCAGCGGTAACCTGGTGACTGCGGGTGACAGCGCCAGCGTGCTCACCACCCTGGTCTCACAGAAGACGGTTTACGTCTACTTCGACGTGGACGAGTCCACCTATCTTCACTATCAGAACCTGGCCCGCAGCGGGCAGGGGGCGTCCAGTCACCACACGGCGCTGCCGGTGGAGATTGGTCTGACGGGTGAGGAGGGCTATCCCCATCAGGGCAAAGTGGATTTCCTGGATAACCAGCTCACGCCGAGTACCGGTACAATCCGCATGCGCGCGCTGCTGGATAACTCACAGCGTCAGTTCACGCCGGGACTCTTCGCACGCGTGCGCCTGCCGGGCAGTGCGGAATTTAAAGCCACGCTTGTTGACGATAAGGCGGTGCTGACCGATCAGGATCGTAAGTATGTTTATGTCGTTGATAAAGACGGGAAAGCGCAGCGCCGCGACATTACGCCGGGGCGTCTGGCCGACGGTTTACGTATCGTACAGCAGGGGCTGAAACCCGGGGATAAAGTCATCGTCGATGGTTTACAAAAAGTGTTTATGCCGGGTATGCCGGTTAACGCGAAAACCGTTGCCATGACCGCCAGCGCCGCCCTCAACTGATCCCTTACCTGAGAATCCAATCCATGGACTTTTCCCGTTTTTTCATCGACAGGCCGATTTTTGCCGCCGTACTGTCGATTCTGATTTTTATCACAGGATTAATCGCCATCCCGCTGCTGCCGGTGAGCGAATATCCTGATGTCGTGCCGCCAAGCGTGCAGGTGCGCGCCGAGTACCCGGGCGCCAACCCGAAAGTGATTGCCGAAACCGTGGCGACGCCGCTGGAAGAGGCGATCAACGGCGTTGAAAACATGATGTACATGAAATCCGTCGCGGGCTCCGACGGCGTGCTGGTGACTACCGTCACCTTCCGTCCGGGTACCGACCCGGATCAGGCGCAGGTACAGGTGCAAAACCGCGTTGCACAGGCCGAGGCGCGTCTGCCGGAAGACGTTCGGCGTCTGGGCATCACGACTCAGAAACAGTCGCCAACGCTGACGCTGGTGGTGCATCTCTTTTCGCCTGGCGGTAAGTACGATTCACTGTATATGCGTAACTACGCCACGCTGAAGGTGAAGGACGAGCTGGCGCGTCTGCCCGGCGTGGGTCAGATCCAGATTTTCGGCTCGGGTGAATACGCGATGCGCGTCTGGCTGGATCCAAACAAGGTGGCGGCGCGCGGACTGACGGCCTCGGACGTGGTGACGGCGATGCAGGAGCAAAACGTACAGGTCTCCGCCGGGCAGCTTGGCGCCGAGCCGCTGCCGAAAGAGAGCGATTTCCTGATCTCCATTAACGCCCAGGGCCGTCTGCATACCGAAGAAGAGTTTGGCAATATTGTCCTGAAAACAACGCAGGACGGCACGGTCGTCCGCCTGCGCGACGTGGCGCGTATCGAGATGGGTTCCGGCAGCTATGCGCTGCGCTCCCAGCTGAACAATAAAGACGCGGTCGGGATTGGTATCTTCCAGTCACCGGGGGCAAACGCCATCGATCTGTCTAACGCGGTGCGCGCCAAAATGGACGAACTGTCCACCCGTTTTCCGGACGATATGAAGTGGGCGGCACCTTACGACCCAACGGTATTTGTGCGCGACTCGATCCGTGCGGTTGTACAAACGCTGCTGGAAGCGGTGGTGCTGGTCGTGCTGGTGGTGATCCTGTTCCTGCAAACCTGGCGCGCGTCGATCATCCCGCTGATCGCGGTGCCGGTATCGGTCGTGGGTACCTTCAGCATTCTTTACCTGCTGGGCTTCTCGCTGAATACACTGAGCCTGTTCGGGCTGGTGCTGGCCATCGGTATCGTGGTGGATGATGCCATCGTGGTGGTGGAGAACGTCGAGCGAAATATCGAAGAGGGGCTCGCCCCGCTTGCGGCGGCGCATCAGGCGATGCGTGAAGTGTCCGGGCCGATTATCGCCATTGCGCTGGTGCTGTGTGCAGTGTTTGTGCCGATGGCGTTCCTCTCTGGCGTGACCGGCCAGTTCTACAAACAGTTTGCGGTAACGATAGCTATTTCCACGGTGATCTCCGCGATCAACTCGCTGACGCTTTCTCCGGCGCTGGCCGCGCTGCTGTTGAAGCCGCATGGTGCCCCGAAAGATTTCCCGACCCGGCTTATCGATCGTCTGTTCGGCTGGATTTTCCGTCCGTTTAACCGCTTTTTCCATCGCAGCTCGACCGGCTATCAGGGACTGGTAGGGAAAACGCTTGGCCGACGCGGTGCAGTTTTTGCGGTTTATTTGCTGCTGCTTTGTGCCGCGGGTGTGATGTTTAAAGTCGTACCCGGCGGGTTTATTCCGACGCAGGATAAGCTGTACCTGATCGGCGGCGTGAAAATGCCGGAAGGCTCGTCGCTGGCGCGTACCGATGCGGTGATCCGCAAAATGAGCGAAATCGGGATGAATACCGAAGGTGTGGATTATGCGGTCGCGTTTCCTGGCCTGAACGCGCTCCAGTTCACCAATACGCCGAACACCGGGACGGTCTTCTTTGGCCTGAAGCCGTTCGACCAGCGTAAACATAGTGCGGCGGAAATTAACGCGGAGATCAATGCGAAAATCGCTCAAATCCAGCAGGGCTTTGGCTTCTCGATTCTGCCGCCGCCGATTTTAGGGCTGGGTCAAGGGTCCGGTTATTCGCTGTACATTCAGGACCGTGCTGGTCTGGGCTATGGCGCGCTGCAAAACGCGGTGAACACCATGTCCGGGGCGATTATGCAGACGCCGGGTATGCATTTCCCCATCTCAACCTACCAGGCTAACGTTCCGCAGCTGGATGTGCAGGTTGACCGTGATAAAGCGAAAGCGCAGGGCGTATCGCTTACCGATCTTTTCGGCACGCTGCAAACCTATCTGGGCTCGTCATATGTAAACGACTTTAACCAGTTTGGACGGACCTGGCGCGTAATGGCACAGGCCGACGGGCAGTTCCGCGACAGCGTGGAAGATATCGCGAATTTACGCACACGCAATGACCAGGGCGAAATGGTGCCGATTGGCAGTATGGTGAAAATCACGACCACCTACGGGCCGGACCCGGTGATCCGCTATAATGGTTACCCGGCGGCGGATCTTATTGGTGATGCTGACCCGCGCGTGCTCTCTTCCGCGCAGGCGATGACGCAGCTGGACGCCATGTCTAAGCAGATCCTGCCGAACGGGATGAATATTGAATGGACGGACCTGAGTTTCCAGCAGGCCACCCAGGGCAATACGGCGCTGATCGTCTTCCCGGTCGCGGTGCTGCTGGCGTTCCTGGTGCTGGCGGCGCTGTATGAAAGCTGGACGCTGCCGCTGGCGGTGATCCTTATCGTGCCGATGACGATGCTCTCCGCGCTGTTCGGCGTCTGGCTGACCGGGGGCGATAACAACGTCTTCGTGCAGGTGGGGCTGGTCGTGCTGATGGGGCTGGCCTGTAAAAACGCGATACTTATCGTGGAGTTTGCCCGCGAGCTGGAAATTCAGGGCAAAGGCATCATGGAGGCTGCGCTGGAGGCGTGCCGCCTGCGTTTACGCCCGATTGTAATGACCTCTATCGCCTTTATTGCCGGGACCATTCCACTGATCCTAGGTCACGGGGCAGGGGCAGAAGTCCGCGGCGTCACCGGGATCACCGTCTTCTCCGGGATGCTGGGCGTGACGCTGTTTGGTCTGTTCCTGACGCCGGTCTTTTACGTGACGCTGCGTAAGTTCGTGACGCGCGGCAAAGCGGAAAGAGAGGTGTTGCCTGCGTAGGACGTAGCAGATAACAAAAAGCCGCCTTCATTGTGAAGGCGGCTTTTTTTTCGCAATCCGTCAGGATTAAGGCGCTTTTTTATGCTGCGTACAGAGTTCCGGCACCGGATCGCACCCGCTGGTATCGGCTTTTTTCACCTCTTCCAGCGCGCTGGCGACGGTATGGCGCGCTAAAACCGCTAACGAAGCCTGCTCCGCTTCATCAGCGATTGATTTGAAGTACCAGCAGGCGTTGGCGCTGACCACACAGCGGGCCGGGACGTCAGGACGGGACGCCCACAGCTTTTTATCTTCAGTGACGGAAAGGTAGATATCACGCAGGGTGATCTCTTCAGCCGGGCGGCCAAGGTGAATAGAGCCGTTGCGGCCAAGCGTGGAGACGATAATGCCGTCGCGGGCGAGAGGAACCATTAATTTGCGGATAAAGCTCGGATTCGCTTCCAGGCCGTAAGCCAGGATTGCACTCGTCGAACGTTCACCCGATTGCTCCGCCATCGCTACGCTGAGAACCATCTGCAAAGCTGTCGGGAAGCGGTAATCTAACATTTTTCTGTCCTGGGTTGCGGTGAATCTTGTTCTTTTTGGCACCGCAGAGGTGAATAATCAGTAAGTAACAATATAACAAATACGGTAATTTTATTGAAGCAATCTGCGGCATACGTGAAGTAACGCTGCGCTGACACATGTCAGGACGTGTAGCGCCGGGTTTACGTTCATGCGAACGACGGATTCGGGAAATCAACGGTCACCATAAGACCACCTTCGGCTGACGTACTCAGATTGACCCTGCCGTTGTGTTGCTGCGTAACGGCTTTGACGATGGCAAGCCCCAGTCCACTCCCGCTTTGGGTCTGATTAGGATCGCGGAAAAATCTGTCGAACACGCGCTCCCGCAGTTCAACCGGGATACCGGGGCCCGCGTCTGAGACGCGCAGCTGAGCGGACGTATCACGCGATTGCAGTTGTACCTCAATGCGTCCACCCTCAGGGCTGTACTTCACGGCATTCTCAATTAAATTGTCGATCAGCGACACCAGAAGTTCCCGAATGCCTGCGACATGGATTTCATCGTCGGCGAAGAATTCAAACTCAATCCCGCGTGCCGATGCCAGCGGCTCCAGTGCGGCCATTCGCTCCTGAATAAGCGTTGTCAGCGGCACAGGCTCCATTACCGTGTCGATGTGCGCTTCGCTGTGCTTCATCAGCAGAAGCTGATTGACGAGACGAGCAGCACGGCTATTGCTGCGAACAATGCCTGCAAGCAGCTCCTGCTGGCTTTCGCTGATGACCCAGGACTGCAGCGCCTCGACGTTGATTCGCATCGCGGCCAGCGGCGTACGCAGCTCGTGCGCGGCATCGGCAATAAACACCCTTTCCCTTTCGGCGCTTTCCCGCACCCTGGCGAGAAAGTCATTAATCGCGTCCACCGTCTGGCGCAGCTCCCTGTGCCTGGGAACGGCTTTTAAGGGAGAGAGATCGTCTGGCGTGCGCAATGAAATTTCATTCACTACCCTGTTCCAGGGGCGCATCGCGATGCGGATTGACAGCCACGCGGGAAACAGAAGAAAAGGGATGCATACCAGCAGCGGCATGACGTAATAGCCGCGCGAGTTCAGGTAGATAAAGAAATTCCAGCTGCCGGCCGGGGTGAAAAGGGTGACCTCCAAGTCGGAGCGCGCAGATTTGAGCGTGCGGCTCGTCCAGGTGTGGTCTCCGGTCCGGACGCGCTGCATTTCCCCCAGGCGGCTATTTTTCACCTCCGTTGGCGCGCCACGCGAAGAAAAAATAATCTCATTATGCTTGCGAACGATCAGGTTGATAGCGAGTTCCGGATCTTCACCGCCGCCATACCCCTCCCGCAGCGCCTTGCTGAACGCGGCCAGCACCTCATTACGCGCCTGCGGCCTATCCTCCATGCTCTCAACCAGGGAAAAGAGGGTTTCGTAAGTCTCACTGCCCGTGAGTATTGGAGGGCTGCGCAGGTCCTCCAGCAAAATGAAGGTTAAAAAGAAACACCAGAGCAACGTAAGCAGCAGCATCTGGGCGACCAGCATTCGCCTGACCAGCGTAGGGAGCCTGAGGCGGTACCAAAAATTACGCATCAACCTGCCGCCTTCTGAACCGGTACGGTATCAATGACGTACCCTACGCCCCGCACCGTTCGCACAAAGCCATCGCCAATTTTTCGCCGCAGGTTACCCATATGCACGTCGAGCGCGTTGCTGAGATTTTCTTTCGTGCCGAATATCCTCTCTTCCAGATACCGCCGCGTAAGCACGCGATCGGCGCGCAGCATTAACGTTTCAAGCAGCGCATATTCGCTTGCCGTCAGCTCAACGTGGCGTGCGCTCACCGTTACGCGACGCGTCGGAATATGAAGCGACAAACCGCGAATTTCTATTGCCTCATTTTCAAAACCGTAACTGCGTCGCGCAAGGGCTCTCACGCGTGCCAGCAGCTCGGCGAGAACAAAAGGTTTGACCAGATAATCGTCCGCGCCCGCGTCCAGCCCGCACAGGCGGTCCTGCAGCGTGCCTCGCGCCGTCAGGATAATGACGGGCATCCCCCGGAGTTGCTGACGCAGGCGCGTCATCAGGCTCATGCCATCGCCATCGGGCAGCCCCAGGTCGAGCAGAATAAGTTCCGGCACGCAGAGCTCAAGCTGATGCAGCGCATCCTCTTTCCGGCGTACCCATATGACATCAAATCCTTGATCTGCAAGGGCGAAACGTACGCCGTTGCCGAGATCCAGGTCGTCTTCAATTAGTAGAATTTTCACAAAGGTAACGGTATCAGCAGTGGATGAGGAACAGCTTAAGAAAAAAACGGTATCAGGAAATCATTTAGCTTTACATAACCAGCACGTGCTTCAGCGTTTCTTCATTTTCGGCTCATAAGAACCTTAGGGAGGGTATTCAGAATGAGCGCGCTGGCGTTTAACACCGCCTGAATCGTAACCATCTGAATCCAAAAGGGCTTCTTTAATGAGAAACTGCAAACTGCGTCACAGGTTCCCCCGTTCACTCATCGGTCGCAGCGTGAAAAGCATCCTGTCGGGGGCCGTCCTGGCGTTACTGGCTACCCCGGCGCTGGCGGCCGGGCAGCGCCAGGGCAACGTTTTAACCCTGGGGGGCGGCGTGGATGTTGCGCCACGCTATTCCGGTTCGGATAAGAGCCGCGTTACTGCGGCTCAGGTGGTTGATTACGCGATGGCAAATGGGTTCTTTATCAGTACCACCCGCGGGCTCGGCTACGGCAACCGCGTTGGCAACCTGGATTACAGCGCTGCGCTGAGCTATCGCGCAGGACGTAAGGATCGCGACGTAAGCAGCGATTCAATCGCCTCCGGCAGCGACTACCTGCGGGGGATGGGTGACATCAAAGGCTCGGTCGTCGTTGTGCCGGGGCTGGGGTACAGGATAACTGACTGGCTTAACGTGCAGCTGCAGGCTGAGGTCCCGGTTTCGGAAAGAGACAACGGTGAGGCTGTGCACTTTGGCATTGCCAGCCCGCTCTACACCTCTCCTGAAAACTCGGTGACGCTGGCGCTGACCGGCAGCTGGGGATCCAGCAAGTACATGCAAACGTACTACGGGGTCAGCGCCGCCCAGTCGGCCGCATCGGGATTTGCCCGACATGATGCCGGATCGGGCATATACGCCTATTCGCTGAACCTGGACTGGACCCATAAGCTCACCTCCCGCTGGAGCCTGCTTGCCGCAGCTGGCGTTACGCAGCTGACGGGAGAGGCGGGCGATAGCCCCATTGTTCAGCGAAAAACGTCTCCTGTGGGAAGTTTGAAGGTGACGTATAGCTTCTGATGGTTCAGTGAGGGCGAAGGCGCGTTTGTGACAAAACCGCACATAACCCCGTTACAGGAGCCGGAAGTACATAAAGCCCATAGGATGGCGTGGCCCGAAGTCGGACCGTTCATCATGCGGGCTTTTTTTATCACTGTTGACCCGATAACGCCTGTTCAATCGTACGGGTAACAACGTCCGGCTGGCTGACCATCGATACATGGCTTGCCGCAACCTCCGTGGTGTTGGCGTTGATTTTCTTCGCCATTGCGCGCTCAAGCTCAGGATTGATCATCCGGTCATTTTTGCTGACCACATACCAGCTCGGTTTGTCATGCCAGGCGGCATGCGCGACTTTCTCCCCAAACGCATTGGCCTTAATGGGGCTCTGCGTCGCGGCAATCACGCTGCGCTCAACGTCCTTCACGTCAAGGGCAAAATTCTCGCTGACCGCTTTTGTCGGCAGATATAAATACCCCTCTGCCGTTTTAGCGAGGCTGGCGCTCCCTGGCGGAGCAGGGAAGCTATTTGCCAGTTCTGCCGTCGACTGGCCGGAATCCGGCGCAAAAGCGGCAACGTAAACCAGTGACTTCAGCGGGCATTGTTTCCCGCCTCGCTGATTACCGTCCCGCCCCAGGAGTGACCGACCAGCACCACATCCCCATGAGCCCGGGCAATAGCACGCTGCGTGGCGGCGACATCATCTTTCAGAGACGTGAGCGGAAGTTGTACCGCAATGACCTCGGTATGGTGTTTTTGCAGCCGGGTGATCACCTTATTCCAGCTGCTCCCGTCGGCAAACGCCCCGTGCACCAGCACCACGCTGGCTTTCGTCTCTGCCAGCGCGCTGGTGGAAACTGCCAGCAGCGCCGCTGTTAATACAGACAATGCTTTCATAACAGGCTCCTTAAAAGTGATGAACCGCCGCGTGGGGCGGTACGGTGAATTCAACGGTTTTATGGTCGATGGGCTTATGCGTCGGGTCGGCAACGATGATGGTTACCTTGTGTTTCCCGGCGGGCAGCCCGACCAGGATCACCGGCTCGCCGCTGGTATCAGCCCAGTGCCAGGGCGCGTCATCCACCACTACGTGAATATGGCCGATACGCGGAGTGACTTTCAGCGCGTCGGGTCCAAATACAGGTTCAATGCGCAGGTTTTCGACGCGGTACTGAATAAAGACCGCACCTTTACTCAGCGGTCCCGCCAGCGGTGGGTCGACGATCAGTTTTGCTGGCGGCTGGGGTTTTTCCTGCGGCGCTACGGCGGCCGGGCCATTAACATCAGCGGCGCTCAGGCCATCCAACGGTGCGGCCAGTGCGCCAGCAAAGGACGTCAGCGCAAATACAGGAAGCAGGAAATATCGACGAATCATCTGTGGCTCTCCTCATCAGTTTATTATGGCGAGGGACACAGAAGACCATTTTTATGTATCGGGGATGTTTGCTTTTGCGGGCGTTTTGTACCGGTTTGTCAGCGTAGCGCTCGGGATACAGTGCGATACAGTTTGTCTGCCTGGAGCGAACACGCTTTAGCGCTCGGGCGAATCCACTACAAGACCTGATTGCTGCGACTGAATTTTGTCCTGATGGTGATACCAGGCGCCAATGGAGGAATAAACAAAGCGGCCAAAGAAAAACAGGAAACTGATGAGCAGTATGATGCGGGTCATCCGGGTGTTAAATCGATGTCGTTTTCGCATACGCGTAGCCTGACTCACTTTCTTTTCCTGAGTATACCCTTTTGGGCGATACGGCTATTAAGGCACAGCCGCAAGTCGGGGTCAATTCAGCGAAATGTAAAATACCGTCAATGCTTACATTAATTTATGTTATTAAAAACAACGCTTTTATTTATCGCATTGATAATTACAGGAAAAATACTCAAATAAAACGTAAGAAATGTTTATTCAGATAAATTAATTTGATTTAGGTCAACGGCATCTCGTCGTTGATATTTAAAATCCCACTTCCACTGTGCTTGCCAGGAATTTTCCGGGCATCGTGTACGTCAGGTTGGATGCCTGTCTTCATTTACCCTCTGGAGCGCAAGGGTTGTAAACGAGCATCTATGAATATTCACCACATCCTGAAGCAAAATAAAGACCGCTGGTGGGCACTTCCTCTTATATTACCCGTCGTGTTACTCCCGGTGCTTAGTGTGGCTAATACCTTTACGCAGCTGGGCGACGGTATCGTTGCGCTCTATTATCTCCCGCTCTCCTTTCTGCTGACGCTGATGTTGTTCTTTGGCCTGGAAGCCCTTCCCGGAGTGGTGGTGTCGCTGTTTTTACGTTATTACCCGTCCGTTGGGCTGTTTGAAACCGTGACCGGCATTCTGCATTTTATCGTTCCCCTGGTGCTCAGCTGGGGCGGTTACCGCGTGTTTGCGCCCCGACGCAATATGACCGCTTACGGTGACATACGCCTGATGGGGCAACGTATCTTCTGGCAGGTGTTTTGCCCGGCAACGCTTTTTCTGGTGCTATTTCAGTTTGCGGTTTATCTCGGGGTCTATGAGAGCCGCCAGAGCCTTGCAGGATTGAATCCCCTCAATATTCGGACCCTTATTAACTATCAGGGGCTGCTGGTGAGCGGGCTGACGGGTGTGCCGCTAAGCTACCTGCTGATCCGCCTGATACGTCATCCGCGCTATTTCAAGGGACTGATGTCCCAGCTCCGCACGCAAATAGACAAAAAGGTGACGGCCGTTGAGTTTGTGGTGTGGTTTTTAGCTCTGGGAGGGTTGCTGGCTATGCTGCTGCTGCCCATGAATGAAAACAGTTCCATTTTCAGCACCAACTACACTTTGTCACTGCTGATGCCCGTGATGCTCTGGGGGGCGATGCGCTTTGGCTACAAGCTGATGTCAATCATCTGGACGCCGGTCCTGCTGGTGTCGATTCACTTTTTTTATCACTACATTCCGGTGCAGGGGGGTTATGGCATTCAGCTGGCGATCACCTCATCCAGCTATCTGGTCTTTTCCTTCGTTGTGACGTACATGTCGATGCTGGCGACACGCCAGCGGACCATCAATATTCGCTCCCGCAGTCAGGCTTTTCTCGATCCGGTGGTGCATATGCCCAACCTGCGGGCGCTGTCGCGCGAGCTGGCCAGTCATCCGTGGTCAGCGCTCTGTTTACTGCGCGTGCCCGAGCTGGAGGTACTGGGACGCAATTACGGCGTACTGCTACGGATCCAGTATAAACAGCAGCTGGCGCAATGGATAAATGGCACCCTTCAGCCAAAAGAGCAAGTCTATCACCTCACCGGATATGACATGGCGGTGCGTCTGGAGGCGGAGTCGCATCAACAGCGCATTGAGACGCTGGACGAGCATATTAAGCAATTTGTTTTTATCTGGGATGGTATGCCGGTGCAGCCTCAGGTTGGCGTGAGCTACTGCTATGTACGCTCACCCGTCAATCACCTCTATCTGGTGCTGGGGGAACTGGGCATCGTGGCTGACCTCTCCCTCTCAACGAATCACCCGGAAAATCTTCAGCAGCGCGGGGCTGTTCACTTGCAGCGTAGCCTGAAAGATAAGGTGGCGATGATGAGCCGTTTGCAGACAGCGCTGGAGCAGAACGCTTTTAGCCTGTTAGTTCAGCCCGTTCGCGGCCTGCGCGGCGATCATTACCACGAAGTGCTGCTGCGAATGCGTGATGATAACGGGGCGCTGATCTTTCCCGAGCAGTTCCTGCCCATAGCACAGGAGTTTGGTTTATCGTCGCGTGTCGATTTATGGGTACTGGAGCGTACGTTGAGTTTCCTGGCACAACACCGCCAGCGTTTGCCGGGCCAGCGCTTTGCCATCAACCTCGCACCTTCTACCGTCTACCGGGCGCAGTTCCCCCTTGAAGTGAGCCGCCTGTTAGCCAGATATGCCGTTGAAGCATGGCAGCTGATCTTTGAAGTGACCGAAAGTAGCGCCTTTGGTCATGCGGATCTGGCGGCATCCACCCTCAGGCAATTGCAAAAAATGGGAATACGGATCGCCATTGATGATTTTGGCACCGGCTACGCCAGCTATGCGCGGTTAAAAAGCGTGGACGCCGACATTCTCAAAATCGACGGCGGCTTTATTCGCAATATTGTCAGCAACAGCCTGGATTACCAGATCGTGGCATCCATTTGCCATCTGGCCCGGATGAAGAAAATGCTGGTGGTGGCAGAATGTGTGGAAACAGAAGAGATACGTAGCGCGGTGCACGCGCTAGGTATCGATTATGTGCAGGGCTACTTGATTGGATTGCCAGTTGAGCTTGATACGTTGCTCGAAACACAGCCTTCTCAGGAGAGCGCCTTAGCCGTTACGCTGCCGCCTCAGAACTCTCTTCTTCAATCTTCAACAGCCAGCCGGTGACCGCTTCCCAGTACTGCTGCTCTTTTTCCAGATCCAGCAGCACCAGCGCGTTCTGGCTAAACCAGTCGTGCGGGAAGCTCAGCGTCCAGTGATAGTCATCCGTTTTAAGCTTCAACGTCGGCGGCGTGGTGGTCGCCTGTCGCTGATTATTGAGCAGCACGCCCAGGCGCAGAAGCTGAATGAGTGGCAGGAACTGCTTTTTCTTAAATAGCGTAAAGCGCGGCAGATCGTCGAGCTTGATGGCTTTGCGGTGATAGCGCACCAGCGTCGCCATCATGGTTTGCTGCTCCTGGTTGAAGCCAGGCAGATCGCTATTTTGCAGAATATAGGCTGAATGGCGATGCATTCCGCTGTGGTTAATGTTCAGCCCCACCTCATGCAGCATCGCGGCCCATTTTAACAGCGCGGCCAGCTGCGGATGCGCCAGCTTTGGATTCTGCTCCTCCCACTGCTCGTACATCTGAACCGTGGTTTCCAGCACCCGTTTCGCCTGTTCGCGGTCGATGTTGTACTGGTTGGCAAGGCTCTGCGCGGTGCGGCTGCGAATATCCTGATGACGGAAACGGCCTTCCATCTCATACAGCACACCTTCGCGCAGGGCGCCGTCAGAGAGGCGCAGCTCTTTGATCGCCAGCGCGTCAAACACGCCGCAGAGGATCGCCAGCCCCGGTACGAACACCGCTTTACGCTCGTCGGACAAGCCCGGCAGACTCAGGGCGTCGAAGCTCTTGTGCTTAAGCACCTCTTCGGTGAGTTTCACCAGGCGCTCAGGCGTAATAAACCCGTCCTTTTCACCCATCGCCAGCAGCACTTCATGGGCCGCTTTAATCGACCCCGATGCGCCCAGCGCCACGTTCCAGCCCTGAATACGATACTGCCAGGCCAGATTTTCCAGTTTTTGCACGGCGGCCATGCGCGCGCGCTGGAAGTTTTCGCGGGTTATGACGCCGCCCGGAAAATACATTTGCGCGAAGCTGACGCAGCCCATACGGCGGCTTTCAACCAGACGCGGCTCGAAATCTTCGCCAATCACCAGTTCGGTTGAGCCTCCGCCGATATCAATCACCAGCTTGCGGCCTTTTTCCGGCTGCGTATGCTCCACGCCCATAAAAATCAGGCGCGCTTCTTCGTTACCAGAGATGATCTCAATCGGGTAGGGGATAACCTTTTCCGCGCGCTTAAGAAATTCCGGCGCGTTCAGCGCCTGGCGTAGCGTATGCGTCCCGACGATGCAGACGCTGGACGGCGAAAAGCCTTGCAGACGTTCTGCGAACAGCGACAGGCAGTTAAGCCCGCGCTCCATTGCCTCTTCGCTCAGCATGTTACGCGCGTCGAGCCCATCGGCCAGATGCACGCGCTGCTTCAGACGACCGATGATCTGCATCGCGCCATCCACCTCGCGGGCGATGACCATATGGAAACTGTTTGAGCCAAGATCGACCGCAGCGAACTCCTGCGGGCGTGGGGTATTATCGTTTATTGGCATAGGTTAATCGGGTTGCTCAAGTGATTTGATGTAATCGTAAATCGCCAGCTGCGACCGCACTTTACGGCGATTGCCGCGCGGTACATAGCGATTACTGAGTTCTTTGTCGATATAACGTGCTTTCACCGTATCGCTGAACAGGATCTCGATAATGTCCAGGATACGCTGCTTCAGGCGAGGATCCAGCAGCGGTGCCGCCACTTCAATACGGTAATCAATGTTACGCGTCATCCAGTCGGCGGACGAGAGGTATACGCGCTTATCACCGGCGTTATCGAAAATATAGACGCGATCGTGTTCAAGATAGCGATCCACAATGCTGATCACGCGGATGTTGTCGCTGATGCCTTCCAGTTCCGGAATGAGCGAGCACATGCCGCGAATGAGCAGATTTACCGGAACGCCGGAGCTGGAGGCCGCATACAGGCGATCCACCAGGCCTTTGTCCACCAGATTGTTGAGCTTCAGCGTGATGCCGGACGACAAGCCGTTCTGCGCATTGGCAATCTCTTTGTCGATCATATCGTACAGCAGGCGCCGTGAGTTCTGCGGTGACACCAGCAGATAATCGAAGCTCACCGGGCGGTACGGGTTCTCAATGAAGTTGAACACCCGACGCACTTCGTTGGTGATGCGGGCATCGGCAGTCAGCAGCGAATAGTCGGTGTAAATACGCGCGGTTTTCTCGTTAAAGTTCCCGGTACCGATATGGGCGTAGCGCACCACATCGTCGCCCTCTTTACGGGAGATCAGGAACAACTTGGCGTGAATTTTCAGCCCCGGCGCGGAGAAGATGACGTGCACGCCCGCTTCCGTCAGTCGGCGCGCCCAGTGGATGTTGGCCTCTTCGTCGAAGCGAGCCTGGAGCTCAACCACCACGGTCACTTTCTTGCCGTTGTGCGCTGCGTGGATCATCGCATCGATGATGCGGGAATCTTTCGCCACGCGATAAATGTTGATTTTAATCGCCAGCACGTTCGGATCGAACGAGGCCTGACGCAGCAATTCCAGCACGTGTTCAAAGGTGTGATACGGATAGTAGAGCAGCACATCCCGCTCGCGGATGGCATCGAACCCGTTGCGGAATTTATCGAACCAGATATGGCGCAGGCGCGGCAGCGGTTTGTTTACCAGATTGGCTTTGCCGACGTTCGGGAAGCCAATGAAATCTTTAAAGTTGTGGTAACGCCCACCTGGGATTATGGAGTCGTAGCGGGAGATGGTCAGTTTATCGCGCAGCATCTCCACCATCGCGTCCGGCATATCGCGCTGATAGACAAAACGCACCGGCTCTGCCGTCAGGCGCTGCTTGAGGCTGGAAGACATCAGCTCCATCAGGCTGGCCTCCATCTCATGCACCAGATCGTACTCGGCGTCACGGGTCATCTTCATCGAGTAGGCGTTGAGCGCGTCGTAATCGAAGAAACCTTTGAAGATATCGTCCAGACAGTAGCGCAGAATGTTATCCAGCAGGATCATCGGCTTACGTCGGCGCGGGGTTTCCGGCGGCAGATTTACAAAGCGCGGGACTTTATCAGACGGTATTTCCAGCAGCGCGTAGTTAATGGTCTCACCACGAATGATTTCTACCGCCAGATAGGTGTAATCATCTTTCAGGAACTGCACCAGATCGGTTTCACGGTTGATCAGAATCGGGGTGATATGCTGGCGCAGATAGTGTTTGAAATAGTGGCGCAGCCAGTTTTGCTGATTCGCGGAGAGCTGGCGTTCGTTGATCAGGAAGATTTGGTTGCGTGCCATTTCCAGCAGCAGCTCGTTATAGAGGCCATCAAATTCCTGATCGGCTTTCATGACGCGAGACTGGATTTTTCCAAGCAGATGCCGCGAGTGGGAGTTTAAGCCCTGTTCTTCGCTGATGATGATTCGGCGTTTCAGTTCGGCGAAGCGAACCTTGTAGAACTCATCCAGATTGTTGGAATAGATGCCTAAAAAACGCATACGCTCAATCAGCGGGTTACTTTTATCGGCCGCTTCCTGAAGTACACGTTCGTTGAATGCTAACCAGCTTAGCTCTTTCTCGATATATAACTTTTCCTGACCCATTACAGCTCACACTCCAGTTCAATCACAGGACGTGGTAAATCCGTCTCGTCCTTATTATGGCGAGCATTTCCACGATATGTCCAACAGTGCCAGAAAAGTATGACAGTTATTTTTTTTGTTGGGGATTTTAGGGGGTTGGAGAAGGGAATATCGGGTAATGCAATATGTAGGTCGGGTAAGCGCAGCGCCACCCGACAGAACAAACTACTCTTCAGCCGCATGACCCTGCGGGGGCAACTTCACGCCGTCCAGCCAGGCGGCACCGTCGCGCATCTCAAGACGGCCGTCAACAAACCAGCTTACCACCAGCGGATAAATGGCGTGTTCCTGAGCCTGTACACGTTCCGTCACGTCGTCTTCGTTGTCACCGTCAAAGACCGGTACTTTTGCCTGCAAAATGACCGGACCGCCGTCCAGCTCGTCGGTAACGAAATGCACGGAGGTACCATGCTCCTCATCGCCGTTCTCCAGCACCTGACGATGGGTATGCAGGCCAGGATATTTCGGCAGAAGAGAAGGGTGGATATTCAGCAAACGTCCGTTGTAATGCGCGACGAAGGCCGGGCTCAGGATACGCATGTAGCCCGCCAGCACCACCACGTCAGGCGCGTAGGCGTCAATCTCCTGCACCAGCTCACGGTCAAAGGCTTCACGCCCGGCGAACTGGCTGGCTTCCAGCGCGTGCGCAGGAATGTTCGCTTCCCGCGCGCGCTCAAGGCCGAACGCATCGGCCTTGTTGCTGAATACTGCCCGAATGGTGCCATTGATTTTCTTCTGTTTGCAGGCGTCTATAATTGCCTGCAAATTGCTTCCGTTGCCGGAAATGAGCACCACGATGTTTTTCATTCAATGACCACACGCTGTTCGGAATCGGAAGCTTTAATCGTACCGATTTTCCACGCGTTTTCACCTTTTTCTGTCAGCAGCTTAACCGCTTTATCCGCTTCGCTGGCGGGCAGGGCGATAACCATGCCCACGCCGCAGTTAAAGGTGCGGTACATTTCATGCTCGCTCACGTTGCCTGCGGATTGCAGCCAGTTGAAGACGGGCGGCCACTGCCATGAGGAGGCGTCGATCACCGCCTGGGTATTGTCCGGCAGCACGCGCGGAATGTTTTCCCAGAAGCCGCCGCCGGTAAGGTGAGCGATGGCGTGCACGTCAACGTTCTCAATCAGCTCCAGCACGTTTTTGACGTAGATACGGGTCGGGGCCAGCAGGTGATCGGCCAGCGGTTTGCCGTCCAGCTCGGTGGTCAGCGGGTCGCAACCGCTCACTTCGAGGATCTTACGCACCAGAGAGTAGCCGTTGGAGTGCGGACCGCTGGAGGCCAGCGCAACCAGCACATCGCCGTCAGCCACTTTGCTGCCGTCGATAATTTCTGATTTTTCTACCACACCGACGCAGAAGCCTGCGACGTCATAATCTTCACCGTGATACATGCCTGGCATTTCAGCGGTTTCACCGCCGACCAGCGCACAGCCGGATTGCAGACAGCCTTCGGCGATACCGTTAATGACGCTGGCTGCGGTATCCACATCCAGCTTGCCGGTCGCGTAGTAATCCAGGAAGAACAGCGGCTCAGCGCCCTGTACCACCAGGTCGTTGACGCACATCGCCACCAGATCAATACCAATCGTATCGTGACGCTTAAGATCCATCGCCAGGCGCAGTTTTGTACCGACACCATCCGTACCCGAGACCAGCACAGGTTCACGATATTTTTGCGGCAGCGCGCACAGTGCGCCGAATCCACCCAGGCCACCCATCACTTCCGGGCGGCGGGTTTTTTTCACCACACCTTTGATTCGGTCAACCAGCGCATTACCTGCGTCAATATCAACACCGGCATCTTTGTAGCTGAGAGAAGTTTTGTTGGTCACGGCTTAAATCCCCACGCGATTGCATAGCTAGTAAGAAAAATCGGCGCAATTCTAACAGTCCAGGCAAACGTTTGCGAGCCTATTCTCGGCGCGGGGATCTTTTTTTCTGTGCGGACTGTCCAGGGCAACAAACTTGACTCCGTTCACGAAAATGAAACCGGTTTCGGCGATCTGCTTGCAACGGCTATCCCCTTTGCACATCATCAAAATGAAACCGGTTTCTGTAACTGTTTTTGCAGACAATAACGCAGAATGAGGGAAAGCGAATGTCAGGATTTAAAGCAGGTTTTCTGTGGGGTGGGGCCGTTGCGGCGCACCAGCTTGAAGGCGGCTGGAAAGAGGGCGGCAAGGGCGTGAGCGTTGCCGATGTCATGACGGCAGGCGCCCACGGGGTACCGCGTGAAATCACCAACGGCGTGCTGGAGGGGAAAAATTACCCAAACCACGAAGCCATCGACTTTTACCACCGCTATAAAGAAGACATCAAACTCTTTGCCGAGATGGGGTTCAAATGCTTCCGCACCTCCATTGCCTGGACGCGTATCTTCCCGAAAGGCGACGAGCTGGAGCCGAACGAAGCGGGACTCAAATTCTATGACGATCTTTTCGACGAGTGCCTGAAGCACGGCATCGAGCCGGTGATCACGCTTTCCCACTTCGAGATGCCTTTCCACCTCGTAACGGAATACGGCGGCTGGCGTAACCGTAAGCTGATCGACTTCTTTGTCCGCTTCGCGAAGGTCGTTTTTGAGCGCTATCAGCATAAAGTGAAGTACTGGATGACCTTTAACGAGATCAATAACCAGGCCAACTTTCATGAAGACTTTGCGCCGTTTACCAACTCCGGGCTGAAATATGCGCCGGGAGAAAATCGCGAGCCGGTGATGTTCCAGGCGGCGCACTATGAGCTGGTGGCCAGCGCCCTGGCGGTGAAAGCGGGGCGCAAGATCAACCCATCACTGCACATCGGCTGCATGATTGCCATGTGCCCCATCTATCCGCTGACCTGTGCCCCGGACGACATGATGATGGCGATGAACGCCATGCATCGCCGCTACTGGTTCACCGACGTTCACGTGCGCGGCAAGTATCCGCAGCATCTGCTCAACTACTTTGAACGTCGCGGCTTCGCGCTGGATATCACCGAAGAAGATAAAGTGGCGCTGACGCAGGGCTGCGTGGATTACATCGGGTTCAGCTACTATATGTCGTTCGCCACCAAAGCGACGGCGGATAATCCGACGCTGGATTATGACGAGAGCAAGAGCCTGGTTTCTAACCCGTACGTGCAGAAATCGGACTGGGGCTGGCAGATCGATCCTGTCGGGCTGCGCTACTCTCTGAATTGGTTTTGGGATCACTATCAGCTGCCGCTGTTTATTGTGGAAAACGGCTTTGGCGCGATCGACGTGCTGGAGAGCGACGGCACGGTGAACGACCAGTACCGCATCGACTACCTTTCCGCCCACATCCGCGAGATGAAAAAAGCGGTGGTGGAAGACGGCGTGGATCTGATGGGCTATACCCCGTGGGGCTGTATCGACCTGGTCTCTGCCGGCACTGGCGAGATGAAGAAACGCTACGGTTTTATCTTTGTCGATAAAGATAACGAAGGTAACGGCACGCTGAACCGCAGCAAGAAGAAATCGTTCGACTGGTATAAGCAGGTGATTGCGAGCAACGGCGATAACTTGTAATTGTCGGGTGGCGCTAACGCTTACCCGACCTACACTACACGTAGGCCCGCGTAAGCGCAGCGCCACCGGGCAAGACCCCGCACCCAAACCGGAGCCCAGCCTCCGGCTTTTTTGTTTTTGATTGATGTACATCAAGCAACATGGGTATGGCGCAATCCGAAAAAAGCGGTATAATCCCGCGATTTTTTTGCGGATGCCACCTCAGAGGAGAAAGAGAATGAAGATTGTGGAAGTGAAACACCCACTCGTTAAACACAAGTTGGGCCTGATGCGTGAGCATGACATCAGCACGAAGCGTTTTCGCGAACTGGCTTCTGAAGTGGGTAGCCTGCTGACCTACGAAGCGACCTCTGATCTGGAAACGGAAAAAGTGACCATCGAAGGCTGGAACGGCCCGGTGCAGGTTGAACAGATCAAAGGTAAAAAAATTACCGTTGTGCCAATCCTGCGTGCGGGTCTGGGCATGATGGAAGGCGTGCTGGAGCACGTCCCAAGCGCGCGTATCAGCGTGGTGGGTATCTACCGTAACGAAGAGACGCTTGAGCCGGTCCCATACTTCCAGAAGCTGGTCTCTAACATTGATGAGCGTATGGCGCTGGTAGTTGACCCGATGCTGGCGACCGGTGGTTCGATGATCGCCACCATTGACCTGCTGAAACAAGCAGGCTGCAGCAGCATCAAAGTGCTGGTGCTGGTCGCGGCGCCGGAAGGTATCGCGGCGCTGGAAAAAGCGCACCCGGACGTTGAACTCTATACCGCGTCTGTCGACCAGGGACTGAACGAGCACGGGTACATCATCCCGGGGCTCGGCGATGCCGGCGATAAGATTTTTGGGACTAAATAATCGAATAACGATAAAGAAGCCGACTTTGATAGTCGGCTTTTTTTTGAATAAAAACCAACAATGACACTCAGAGGAAAACACTATGACGCGCCGTGCTATCGGGGTGAGTGAAAGACCGCCGCTTTTACAGACAATCCCGCTTAGTTTGCAGCACCTGTTCGCCATGTTTGGCGCAACCGTGCTGGTGCCAATCCTGTTTCACATTAACCCGGCTACCGTGCTGCTGTTTAACGGCATCGGTACGCTGCTTTACCTCTTCATCTGTAAAGGCAAAATCCCGGCCTATCTCGGGTCGAGCTTCGCGTTTATCTCCCCGGTACTGCTGTTGCTGCCGCTGGGTTACGAGGTCGCGCTGGGCGGCTTTATCATGTGCGGCGTGCTGTTCTGCCTGGTCTCCTTCATCGTGAAGAAAGCGGGTACCGGCTGGCTGGACGTGATGTTCCCGCCTGCGGCAATGGGGGCAATCGTTGCTGTCATCGGCCTGGAACTGGCGGGTGTGGCGGCTAACATGGCTGGCCTGCTGCCTGCGGACGGTCAGTCACCGGATTCTAAAACCATTATTATTTCGCTGGTGACGCTGGGCGTGACGGTTTTCGGTTCCGTCCTGTTCCGCGGCTTTATGGCGATTATCCCGATCCTGATCGGCGTGCTGGCGGGTTACGCGCTCTCCTTCGTGATGGGCGTTGTGGATACCACACCGATTGCCGAGGCACACTGGTTCGCGCTGCCGACCTTCTACACCCCACGCTTCGAATGGTTTGCTATCTTCACCATTCTGCCTGCTGCACTGGTGGTGATTGCTGAGCACGTTGGCCACCTGGTGGTGACGGCGAACATCGTGAAGCGTGACCTGATCCGCGACCCGGGCCTGCATCGCTCCATGTTTGCCAACGGTTTCTCCACCATCATCTCCGGTTTCTTCGGCTCCACGCCTAACACCACTTACGGGGAGAACATCGGCGTAATGGCGATCACCCGCGTCTACAGCACCTGGGTTATCGGCGGCGCGGCGATCATCGCTATTCTGCTCTCCTGCGTCGGCAAACTGGCGGCGGCGATCCAGATTATCCCGGTTCCGGTGATGGGCGGCGTTTCCCTGCTGCTTTACGGGGTGATCGGTGCGTCCGGTATTCGCGTGCTGATTGAATCCAAAGTGGATTACAGCAAGGCGCAGAACCTGATCCTGACCTCCGTTATCCTGATCATCGGCGTAAGCGGCGCGAAGGTGCACATCGGCGCGGCAGAGCTGAAGGGTATGGCGCTGGCGACCATCGTCGGCGTGGGCCTGAGCCTGATTTTCAAGCTGATCTCGGTCATTCGTCCGGAAGAAGAAATCCTGGACGCTGACGATAGCGAAAAAGCACCACATTGATCCTTTAACCGGGCGGACGATCCGCCCGGTTCTCTCCTTGCTGGTTCCGTGTTAAACTCCATTCCGATTTTATGTAAGATCTCTGGTTGAGGTATTTCTGAACGGACCGGCACAGCTCTCTCTGCCACTTTATCTCCCTGACGACGAAACTTTCGCGAGTTTCTGGCCGGGTGATAACCCCTCTTTACTGGCTGCACTGCAAAACGTGCTGCGCCAGGAACACAGCGGATATATCTATATCTGGTCACGCGAAGGCGCGGGACGCAGCCACCTGCTGCATGCCGCCTGTGCGGAACTTTCGGCGCGCGGTGACGCGGTAGGCTATGTGCCGCTGGATAAACGCACCTGGTTTGTGCCTGAAGTGCTGGAGGGCATGGAACATCTCTCCCTGGTCTGCATCGATAATATTGAATGCGTGGCGGGAGACGAGCCGTGGGAAATGGCGATCTTTAACCTCTACAACCGCATTCTGGAGTCGGGCAAAACCCGGCTGCTGATCACCGGCGATCGTCCGCCGCGTCAGCTCAATCTGGGGCTGCCGGATCTGGCGTCTCGTCTGGACTGGGGGCAAATCTACAAGCTGCAACCGCTGTCGGATGAAGACAAACTCCAGGCACTTCAGTTGCGCGCCAGACTGCGCGGATTTGAACTGCCGGAAGACGTAGGCCGCTTCCTGCTCAAGCGTCTGGATCGGGAGATGCGCACGCTCTTTGATACGCTCGATCAGCTCGATCGCGCCTCCATCACCGCCCAGCGCAAGCTGACCATTCCGTTTGTGAAAGATATTCTTAAGCTGTAGTTATGCCGGGTGGCGGCTGCGCCTTACCCGGCCTACATATGGCACCCGTAGGCCCGGTAAGCGCAGCGCCACCGGGCTAAAGATCCCCCATCAGGTGCTCAACCAGCAGCGGAATCGGTCTTCCCGACGCCATGCTTCTGCCGTTCTCACGCCACAGCGCCGTCCCGCTGATATCCAGATGTGCCCATGGGATCGCCGGCGGACAGAAGTGATGCAGCAGCCACGCCGCCGAGGCGCTTATCGCCGCATTGTTAGTCGGTGTGTTGCACAGATCGGCAATCGCGCTGTCGGTCTGCTTTTTCAGCCGTGCGTCCAGCGGCAGAGACCACACCTCGTCACCGCTCCGTTTTCCTGCCTGCGTCAACGCGGCGCGCAGCGGTTCATCCTGGGTCATCAGCCCGCTCAGCTCATACCCCAGCGCTTTCACCACTGCGCCCGTCAAAGTCGCCATATCAATGATGTAGCGGGCCTGCGGGTACCGCTGGCTGGCCCAGGCAATGGCGTCAGCCAGCACCAGCCGGCCCTCGGCATCGGTATTATTGATTTCAACGGTGGTTCCGTTACAGGCTGTTGCCACCGTGCCGGGCTGCATGGCGTCGGGGCCGATGGCGTTTTCCGCCAGCGCCAGCACGCCCATGATGCGCACGGGTAATTTCAGCTCCGCAACGGTCAGCATCAGCCCCAGTACGTTGGCCGCGCCGCACATGTCATATTTCATGGTGTACATGCCCGCGCCTTCCTTCAGCCACAGGCCGCCGGTGTCAAAGGTAATGCCTTTTCCCACGTAGCAGCGCATCGGGCCGTCGTTGGCACCATCATAATGAATAGCCAGCAGACGCGGCGGGCAGGTCGCCCCTTTGCCAACGGCGTGCAGCAGTCCAAGACCCTGCTCAGCAATATCTTTTTCGTTCAGCACCTCGCAGCGCAGGGCAGGGCTGGCGGCACACAGTTTTTGCGCCTCTTCCACCACAAACTGCGGCGTGCAGCGGTCGGATGGCATATCCGCCAGACGTCGCGCCGCGATCATGCCGAGCGCAATGGCCTGCTGCTGGCGGAAGGTCGTCTCCAGCTTCGCCTGCTGTTCCGGCAGGCAGAGGGCAGTGATGCAGGTAAGACGCACCGCTTCGTCCGTCTTCTTCAGCTTCAGGTCACTGAGCCTGTGCGCCTGATTAAAGAGAAAACGCAGCACCTGCGCCAGCACCACATCGTCGATATCCGTCACGTCCAGCACGAGTTCGGCGCTGGCGGGGGCGGTAAGCAACGGTCGCAGGGCGGTGAGCAACCCTTCGGTCAGGGCGTCATGCCAGATCGTGTCCGGCAACAGAGTAATGCGCGCAAACGGCGCGCAGCCAAAGCGCGCGTCCGCGACGGTGCTCTGCTGGCGCATTTCAGCGACAAGAGCGCTTTCCGGTAACAGGGAACTGTCAGCGCGCGCAATCAAATGGCTGTTCGGCTTCGCGTCTGAAAGCGCGTTGATAAACTGGTAAGTGATCATCATGATTCCTCAATCGGCGCGCGGATCCGTGCGGCATAGGCCTGCATCCACTCCTCATCTACCGCGTGATAGTGCGTTTTCTCCCGCAGGCGTTCAGTACGAAAAACGGTGAGGGGCTGGCGAGCCGTCGCCACCACGAACGAGAAGGTTTTTATGTTAGTCGCGGCGCCAAATTCGCCCTGGTTGTTCATGCACACCACGGAGAGATCGCCCGCTCGACCGAAGCGCGACATCAGCTTGTCTTCCAGTTCGAATACGACTGAATCCGCCGCCTGCTGCGGCGTCATCCCTTGCGCCATCCGGCGAACGATTTCGTAGCTGGTACAGCCCTTCATCAGGTCTTCACCGACGCCTGTGGCGGTGGCCGCGCCGGTTTCGCTGTCGCAGTAAAAGCCGGAGCCGATGATGGGTGAGTCACCGAGGCGACCACGTTTTTTCATAAACAGGCCACTGGTGGAGGTGGCGACGCTCATCGAACCCTGTTTATCAAGGCCAATGATGCCGACGGTGTCATGTCCGTCGTAGGGGCTTAACCCCTTATCCAGCGTTTCGCGGCAGCGCTTGCGGTAGTGCTGCATGGCGCGATCCGTGAGCATAGTTTTGTCGGCAAAGCCCTGGCTCAGCGCCCATTCGCGCGCGCCCTGGCCGACCAGCAGGCTGTTATAGCGTTGACGGCTGAGCGCGTGCGCCACGCGCACCGGGTTGGCGATATCCACCAGATTCCCCACGGCGCCGAACGCCAGCGTGTCGCCGTCCATATAGGCCGCGTCCAGCTCCACCTCGCCGTTTTCGGTCGGCAGGCCACCGTAGCCGACGGATTTATACAGCGGAAAGTCTTCCACGGCAGCGACGGCATCGACCACCGCCGAAGCGACCGGTTTTCCCGCCGCCAGGGCAGACGCGGATTCCGTTACCCCTTCAAGTGCCATTCGCCAGGTTGCGATAATTCCCCACATGCTTTACTCCTGTTTTGCAAGGGTGGTGTCGGGTTGCGTAGCAATAGTCAGCTCCGCGGCGCGGTACTGTTTATCCACGATACGCATGAAAGGCAGGTACAGCATGGCGCCAATCAGCAGGTTGATCAGCTGCATCACGCTGCCGCTCAGGTGCCCGGTGACGATAAAGCCGCTGATAACCGGCGGCAGGGTCCAGGGAATAAACACCCCGGTGGTGACGGCGACCGCGCCAATTTTCATCGCCGCATACTGCACGGTGACCAGCACCAGCGGCACCAGATTAAACGGGATGAGCATGATCGGGTTCATGATCACCGGCAGGCCAAACAGGATCGGTTCGTTGATGTTAAACACTGAGGCTCCTGCGCCGAGGCGCGCCACCTCTCGCATGTTTTTGCTGCGGGCGAAAATCAGCATCGCTATCACCAGCGACAGCGTGGCGCCCGCGCCGCCCATCCAGATCATGTCAAAAAACTGTTCGGTGATGATGTGCGGCGGCGTCGTTCCCGCCTGGATCGCGGCGATGTTGTCGGTCTGGTTTTCCATCCACAGCGGGCGAATAATGCCGTTGATCATCGAACCGGAGTTAATGCCCACTGACCACAGAATGGTGATACTGAATACGGTCATCAGCGCACCGAAATAAGAGGTGCCGTAGTGGCGCACCGGGGTGGCAACCACTTCATAAATAAACTGGTGGATGGTGTGGTAGTGGGTGTTTTCAAATATGATGCGGATAATAAGCACCAGAATCATCACCAGCAGGGCCGGGATCAGCGCCGCGAACGACTCCTGCACCGCCGGAGGTACCCCGTCCGGCATTTTGATGACCAGCTTTTTGCGCTTCAGCCAGCAGAACAGTTCCGTCCACAGCAGGGAACCGATCATCGCCACAAACAACCCTTTGCTGCCAATCCACTCCACCGGCATCACGGTAATGCCGCCGTTTTCCGCCACTTTGATAAAGGGCGTCAGGATCAGGAAGGCGACCAGCGCCAGGATGCCGCAGGAGATGCGGTCCTCGCCATAGTGCTCAGCCAGGCGGTAGGCCACCAGGAAGCTGATAAACAGCGACATGGTTGAGAATACCGCGTTGAATGGAATCTCTATAATCGCACTCCAGCTCTCACCAAAGACCTGAGACATAAACTGCTGATAGGCCTGATTCGGGAAGGAGGAGATCACCAGCAGGATGGAGCCGACGATGATAAACGGCATGAATGAAACGTAGGCCCCACGAATGGCCCCAAGATGACGCTGCTGGGCCGTTTTCGCCGCCAGCGGCATCAGTTTTGCTTCAAGAAATCCCAGAACATTGTTCATTGTGAACTCCGTACAAGATTGAGAGGTGTTGTTTATGTTATGTCTGTGGATTATCAGTGAAGCGCGGCGAGCGAAAGGTGAAATCGGTCACAAAGCATTCGCTGTTCTACTATAAATCTCATAAGATTAGTTGCGGAGAGAGACGCGATGGAAATCAAACTGCATGCTAACGCCACCACCACACCGCGTATCCGTCGCTATCTTCAGCAGTCAGATAAAAGCGACAGAGAGCTAGCTGTTGAACTGGGGATCTCGGTCACCACCGTCAGGCGCTGGCGCAACCGCGACCAGGTTTCGGATAACCACACAACGCCAAAAGTGATACACAAAGCATTGAGACAAGAGCAGGCGGCACTGATAAATGCCCTGCGGGATATCACTGGGGCACCGCTGGATGAACTGCTGCTGCTGGTGAATGACGGACTCGGGATCGCCGTTTCCCGCGCGACCCTGAACCGCTACCTCAAACCGGCTTCGGTAAGACAAAAGGGGGCGTCGTTGCAGGGCAAAAAGGCGCTGAAGGCCGGTATCATGCCGCAGAAGCTACTTCTGCATCATCAGCCGCTATCGCTGCATATGGACGACGGTGGGGAGCAACACCTGCTCTGGGCGCGTGAACCCGTCAGCGGCTGGTGCTACGCCCGGCTTTATGCCGGTGTCTCGCCGCAGTTGCTGACCCGCTGGACGAACGAGGTGCTGGCTGCCTGTCCGGCTGATATTCAATCTATTGAGACTTTTGGGCTAGAAGTGAACTTGCCGGAGCATAACGTCATCGTAAAAGTGCATGCACAGTATTATCTTGCCCTTCAGGTCGCCGTGCCGTTACGTGAGATCATTCCGCGCGTGAATAGTGAACCGGCGGGAGAACTGTTGATCCAGCTGTGTGAATTTTTCAACCGGGGAAAAGCGCAGAAAAAGCTGGGGGAGAGTACGCCGCAGGCGTTTCTGGAAGCGCTGCGGCGTAACGATTAGACGATCCCGAGTACGTCTTCCGGCGGACGGCCGATACGCGCCTTGCCGTTCGCCACGACAATCGGGCGCTCAATCAGCTTAGGATTGTCGACCATCGCCTGAATCAGCCGATCTTCAGTGAGACTGGTATCGTTCAGATTGAGCGATTTATACAGATCTTCTTTCTGACGCATCAGCTCGCGTGCGCTGCCCATGTTCAGCATCTTCAGCAACTGGCGGATCGTCTGCGCGTCCGGGGGCGTCTCCAGATACAACACCACTTCCGGATCGATGTCGTTAGACTTCAGCAGATTCAGAGTCTCGCGGCTCTTGGAGCAGCGAGGGTTATGGTAAATTTTTACCGCGTCTGTCATGACTTCTCCTTTATTACATCTTCTCGTACGGCTTAAAGCGTTGTTGCAGGCCACGCAGCTGGTCGATTCGCGCATCGTAGCGGGCCTGTTGCAGGCTGCCGAGCTTCACCTGTGAGCTGGCGCTGCTTAGCAGGGAAATGGCCTGATCGAGGCGCCCCGCAAGCGCCAGACCTTCCGCACGCGCGGCCAGCTCCTGATCGCGATTACCCAGTTGCCCCTGGGCCTGGGCGAGCAGCTCCCAGCCGTTCTGGTCATCTTTATTGTTAAAGGTATAGCGGTTCAGAATGGTCACCGCCTCGCCGGGCTGGCCGCCCTGTAAGTAGGCGTTCGCCAGGTTTAGCTGCAATACCGGATTGTTGCGAATGTCTTTCGCCCCTTTCAGACGGTTGATCGCATCGGTCGCTTTTTTCTGTCCTAAATCGATATCGGTTGCGAGGTCGAGATACCACGGATTGTCAGGCGCCGACGCCAGCAGCGGCTGTAGGGCTTTACGCGCTTCATCGTACTTGCTGGCCTCCATCGCCTGGAGTGCCTGACCATACTGCGCGGCGTTCTTCTCGCGCACGTTGCCTTTCGCCAGCGCGTCCAGCAGATCGCTGGTGAGCTGATTACGTCCGGAGTTGTACATGCCAAGCGTTCTCACTTTGGCCATGTAGAAATCCTGCGAGGACTGCACGACGACCGGACGCATCTGGTTAGCACGGTTACGCGCATCCGAGAGACGGCTTTCCGGCAACGGGTGGGTCAATAGAATTTCAGGCGGGCGCGACGAGTAGCGTGCCTGGTCGAGCAGTTTTTCCAGGAAGCTCGGCATAGCCTGCGGGTCAAAGCCGGAACGCTGTAAAACCTGAATGCCGATGCGGTCTGCTTCCTGCTCATTCTGCTGGGTAAAGCTGATCATCCCCTGACGCGTTCCCGCCAGTGTCCCGGTAAGCGCCGCCATCCCGGCCTGCGGGCTGGCCATCGCCAGCAGAATAGAGCCCAGCGCGCCCACCCAGGTCAGGGGGGCGTTACGCTTCTGATCTTCCATCGCACGCGCCAGATGGCGCTGGGTGACGTGCGAAATTTCGTGCGCCATGACGGACGCCAGCTGGCTTTCGTTATCGGAATAACGGAACAACGCCGAATGCAGCACCACGTTCCCGCCAAAGAAGGCGAAGGCGTTGATTTCGTCGTTATTGATTAAATAGAAGTGGAAGGGCGTTTTTACCGAGTCTGCGTGCGCCACCAGTCGCATCCCCAGACCGTTGATGTACTGCACCAGCAAAGGGTCGTTAATCAGCGGAGCACTGCCGCGCAGCTGGCGTACGTAATAATCACCCATCTGCATCTCCTGCCCGATGGAGAGCGTGCTTCCTGCCGTGGTGCCCATGTCCGGCAATGAATCGGACGAGTCAGCGAAAGCGGGCAACACCTGACCCACCGTCACGGCGGCAATCAGTGTCGCAACCAGTGTTTTTCTCAACTGCCTGAACATAACCACTGTCCTGTATGTTGGATGTGCTAATTTGACCGATGAACCCGCATAACGTTCATCTCCGCTGCTCTGCGAGTGTAGCCGTGTTAAGAGATGAAGAAAATCCCATTCATCAGGGTTTTGCGAAACCTGACAGTGAAACAAAAAGGAAAGTCTTTTTTGTGACAGTTAGATACAATTCACCGTCTCACTCCCGCCATTCGATTCAGGGAAGGGTTGTATGCTCGAAATGTTAATGCAGTGGTATCGGCGTCGGTTTAGCGATCCGGAAGCCATTGCTTTGCTGGTCATTCTGGTTGCCGGATTCGGTATCCTGTTCTTCTTTAGTGGCCTGTTGGCACCGCTTCTGGTGGCGATTGTGCTGGCGTATCTGCTGGAGTGGCCCACCGCGCGTCTGGAACATATCGGCTGTTCCCGACGCTGGGCGACCAGCATTGTCCTGGTGCTGTTTGTCGGCATTCTGCTGCTGATGTCCTTCGTGGTGATGCCCATCGCCTGGCAACAGGGGATCTACCTGATCCGCGACATGCCCGGCATGCTGAATAAACTGTCTGATTTTGCCGCCACGCTGCCGCGCCGCTATCCTGCGCTGATGGACGCCGGGATCATCGATGCGATGGCCGAAAACATGCGCGCCCGCATCATGACCATGGGTGACTCGGTGGTGAAATACTCTCTGGCCTCGCTGGTGGGGTTGCTGACGCTGGCGGTTTACCTTGTTCTCGTGCCGCTAATGGTGTTTTTCCTGGTCAAAGATAAAGAGCAGATGCTGAATGCGGTGCGCCGCGTGCTGCCGCGCAATCGCGGTCTCGCAGGACAGGTCTGGCAGGAGATGAACCAGCAGATCACCAACTACATTCGCGGCAAAGTGCTTGAGATGATTGTGGTGGGCGTGGCGACCTGGATTGGCTTCGTGATTTTCGGGCTGAACTACTCGCTGCTGCTGGCGGTGTTGGTCGGATTCTCGGTTCTGATCCCGTATATCGGCGCGTTTGTGGTGACCATTCCGGTAGTCGGTGTGGCGCTGTTCCAGTTTGGTCTGGGTACGGAGTTCTGGAGCTGTTTCGCCGTATACCTGATTATTCAGGGACTGGACGGGAACCTGCTGGTACCGGTGCTGTTCTCAGAAGCAGTTAACCTGCATCCGCTGGTGATTATCCTGTCAGTGGTGATTTTCGGCGGGCTGTGGGGATTCTGGGGCGTGTTCTTCGCCATTCCGCTGGCGACGCTGATTAAAGCCGTGGTCCACGCGTGGCCGGATGTGCCGGCGGTGGAAGAGAAGTAGATTTAGTGCGGGCTGATGCCCTCACCCAACCCTCTCCCACGGGGCTGAGGGATCCCCAGTAATTTTTTTATGCAGAAGCAATAAAGTTGCTTTCTAAATGGCTGAGGGCTGTCAGCGATGCTCTGGTCCGGCTGTAAATCGCTGAGGCGTTTCCTGCAGGCCGGGGCGAGGCGCAGGGATGCGCCGAGAGGGCGGCTTTACAGGGACGTTGCCTCCGCCCGTACCCGATAAGCCGGAAGGAATAAGCCGAGGGCACCGCGAAGCGGCGATTTACCGCCGGGAGCCCGGGTCGCCAGGGTGGTGGCGACTGAGCCACCCTGGCACGTTCACCGGTCATGTCGTTACAGAGTAGCAAGGAACATAAAGTGAACGGAATGACCACCACCGCCGTATGTTCCCCTCACCCTAACCCTCTCCCCGGAGGGGCGAGGGGATTGCTCAGTGCTCGCATTAATTTGTGGGGAACCCTCAGCCCACGGGGAGAGGGGGCAAACACCAAAAACGGCAACCTGGGTTGCCGTTTTGCTGTTTATCAGGCGCTTTGTTTCAGCCAGTTCAACACCACGTCGTGGTGGTTGCTGGTTTTGAAATCATCAAACACGTGCTCAACTTTACCGTCAGCGTCAATCAGGAAGCTGATGCGGTGAATACCGTCGTACGTTTTGCCCATAAAGGACTTCTCACCCCAGACGCCAAACTGCTCGCAAACCTGGTGGTCTTCATCGGAAAGCAGCGTGAAGTTCAGCAGCTCTTTTTCCGCAAAACGTGACAGCTTCTCTGGTTTATCGGTGCTGATGCCCAGCACTTCCACACCGACCTTTTTCAACTCATCCATGTTGTCGCGTAAACCGCAGGCCTGTACGGTACAGCCCGGGGTCATGGCTTTCGGGTAGAAATAGACCAGAACACGCTGTCCCTGGAAGTCGGTCAAATTTACTTGCTCGCCGTCTTGATCCGGTAAGCTAAATTTCGGTGCGATATCACCGGCTTTCAGTGGGTTCATTACTCAACTCCATCCTGTTCGTGCTGCGAATAATCGACGACGCTTATACTGCCTTGCGCGTGTAATTCTGTACAGAGGGCTTTGAACGCTTGCTCGATATTTGACGCATCCTGCGAGGCAGGGCTGTGGGCGGTAATTTGAATAAATAGCGTCGGGATGGCGTTTTCATCGCCAGGCTGCGTGCGGGAAACCAGTTCGGCAATGTTCATCTGATGGCTGTCAAACAGTGCCGTAAAACGTTCAATCAGATGATGTGAATCAGGCACTTCAACCTGTACCCAGACTGTGGCAGGCAGAGCCGGACGCGGGCGCGCGGTGGTGCGCTTCATCACAATCAGTAAATCCAGCTCTGCGCCTTTCAGCGGCAGGGTAGATTCGATGAGGGTAATGGCATTCCATGTTCCGGAAAGCAGCATGATGAACGTGAACTCTTCGCCAAGCATAGCCAGCCGGCTGTCTTCGATATTGCAGCCGCAGCTGCTCACGTGGCGAGTGATGGTATTCACGATACCCGGCCTGTCAGCACCCAGCGCAGTGATAACCAGGTAATGTTGTGATGAGGTTGTCAAACCTGTTCTTCCTTTGCGTGGTTAAGTCTTCCTAAGGAAAGCATAAAAAAAACATGCATACAACCGCCTGAGAGCCTCAGGTCGCTTGCTTTTATTACAGTTCCAAACGTAACATTGAGGCTCTTGTTCGCACAGAGGATGGCTCATGTTCACGGGAAGTATTGTCGCGCTTGTTACACCGATGGATGAAAAAGGTAATGTCTGCCGGTCAAGCATGAAGAAGCTCATTGATTACCATGTCGCCAATGGAACCTCGGCGATCGTTTCGGTAGGGACTACCGGTGAATCCGCCACGCTGAGCCACGAAGAGCACGGCGATGTTGTGATGCTGACCCTGGAACTGGCGGACGGGCGTATTCCGGTCATCGCGGGTACGGGCGCAAACGCAACGGCAGAGGCCATTAGCCTGACTCAGCGTTTTAACGACAGCGGCATTGTTGGCTGTCTGACGGTGACCCCTTACTACAACCGCCCAACTCAGGAAGGTTTGTTCCAGCATTTCAAAGCCATCGCTGAACATACTGACTTGCCACAAATTCTGTATAATGTGCCGTCCCGTACCGGTTGCGATATGCTGCCGGAAACCGTTGGCCGTCTCTCGAAAGTAAAAAATATTATCGGGATTAAAGAGGCGACAGGGAACTTAAGCCGCGTTCATCAGATCAAAGAGCTGGTTTCAGACGACTTTATCCTGTTGAGCGGTGATGATGCGACCGCACTGGACTTTATGCAGCTCGGTGGTAACGGCGTTATTTCCGTGACGGCGAACGTGGCGGCGCGTGATATGGCTGACATGTGCAAACTGGCCGCAGCCGGTCACTTTGATGAAGCTCGCGTGATTAATCAGCGTCTGATGCCGTTGCATAATAAATTATTTGTCGAACCCAATCCGATCCCAGTGAAATGGGCATGTAAGGAGTTGGGGCTTGTAGCAACCGACACGCTGCGTCTGCCAATGACACCGATTACCGACCATGGTCGTGAAATTGTCGCTGGCGCGCTGAAGCATGCCGGTTTGCTGTAAAGTTTAGGGAGATTTGATGGCTTATTCAGTACAGAAGTCGCGCCTGGCCAAGGTTGCGGGTGTTTCGCTTGTTATGCTCCTCGCTGCCTGTAGTTCAGACTCGCGCTACAAGCGCCAGGTGAGCGGTGATGAATCCTATCTGGATGCGCCGCCGCTTGCTGAACTTCACGCGCCTGCCGGCATGATCCTGCCGATCCAGAACGGTGATTATAATATTCCGGTTACCAACGGCAGCGGCCTGGTGGGTAAAGCGCTCGATATTCGTCCACCAGCTCAGCCTCTGGCGCTGGTGAGTGGCGCGCGCACGCAGTTCGCCGGTGATACAGCTTCTCTGCTGGTGGAAAGCGCACGCGGTACCACGCTGTGGCCGCAGGTTGTGAGCGTCATTCAGTCGAAAAACTATACGATTGATAAACGCGACGACGCCAGCCAGACCTTAACCACCGACTGGATTGAGTGGAACCGTCTCGATGAAGACCAGCAGTATCGTGGTCGTTATCAAGTCTCCGTTAAGCCGCAGGGTTATCAGCAGGCGGTTACCGTTAAGCTGTTGAATCTTGAGCAGGCAGGTAAACCGGTTGCCGATCCGTCCGCCATGCAGCGCTACAGTACCGAAATGCTGAACGTGATTGCAGCGGGTCTGGATAAGAACGCTGCTGATGCCGCAAACGCCGCGCAGAACCGTAACGGTTCAACGTTTGACGTGCAGAGCGGTGCAGACGATACCGGCCTGCCAATGCTGGTGGTGCGTGCGCCGTTTAACCAGACCTGGCAGCGTCTGCCAGCCACGCTGGAAAAAGTGGGCATGAAGGTGACCGACAGCACCCGTTCAACGGGCAGCATCACAGCGACCTATAAGCCGCTGTCTGAAAGTGCCTGGCAGGAGCTGGGGGCAAGCGATCCACAGCTGCCTTCCGGTGACTACAAAATCCAGGTCGGCGACCTCGATAACCGCAGCAGCCTGCAGTTTATCGATCCGAAAGGACACACGCTGACCCAGGCGCAGAACGATGCGCTTGTCGCTGCCTTCCAGGCCGCATTCAGCAAATAATAGTGAGGGCTGGTTAATCCAGCCCTTTTTATTTTCGTGCCACGCAAACGTGTGCGTGGCATAATATGGCCAGTTTTGAATACAAATCATCACACCAGGAGTAATGAAGATGCAGAAGCAAGCTGAGTTGTATCGTGGCAAAGCGAAAACCGTATACAGCACGGAAAACCCGGATCTGTTGGTGCTCGAATTCCGCAATGATACGTCAGCAGGAGACGGCGCACGCATTGAGCAGTTCGATCGTAAGGGCATGGTGAACAACAAGTTCAACCACTTCATTATGACCAAACTGGCCGAAGCCGGTATCCCGACTCAGATGGAAGCGTTGTTGTCCGATACGGAATGTCTGGTAAAAAAACTGGATATGGTGCCGGTTGAGTGCGTGATCCGTAACCGTGCCGCAGGCTCCCTGGTGAAGCGTCTGGGCATTGAAGAGGGTATCGAACTGAATCCACCGCTGTTCGATCTGTTCCTGAAAAACGACGCCATGCATGACCCGATGGTCAACGAATCCTACTGCGAAACCTTCGGCTGGGTCAGCAAAGAGAACCTGGCGCGCATGCAGGAACTGACCTACAAAGCCAACGACGTGCTGAAAAAGCTGTTTGATGACGCGGGCCTGATCCTGGTCGACTTCAAGCTGGAGTTCGGTCTGTACAAAGGCGAAGTGGTGCTGGGCGACGAGTTCTCTCCTGACGGCAGCCGCCTGTGGGACAAAGAGACGCTGGATAAAATGGACAAAGACCGTTTCCGCCAGAGTCTGGGTGGCGTGGTCGAAGCGTACGAAGCGGTTGCTCACCGTTTAGGCGTTAAGCTCGACTAAACTGCGCATTTGCCAAAGGATGTTGGCATCCTTTGGCGTCTTATCCTTGTTTACTATGGTAATCCTTTCATTAACCGCCTACGATCATAGCTATTATAAATGGAATAGTTCGAGGTGTTTATGCGCTGGCAAGGGCGTCGTGAAAGTGACAACGTAGAAGACAGACGCAGCAGTGGTGGCGGTGGGCCGTCTATGGGCGGGCCAGGTTTCCGGTTACCCAGCGGCAAGGGCGGTATTATTCTGCTGGTCGTCGTGCTGGTAGCGGGCTACTACGGTGTCGACCTGACCGGTTTGATGACCGGTGAAACCGGGCAACAGCAGCAGTATTCTCAGCGCTCCATCAGCCCGAATGAAGATGAAGCGGCGAAATTTACTTCCGTTATTCTCGCGACGACTGAAGATACCTGGGGTCAGCAGTTCGAGAAAATGGGGCGGACTTATCAGCCGCCAAAACTGGTGATGTACCGGGGAGCAACCCGCACCGGCTGCGGCACCGGGCAGTCCGTTATGGGGCCGTTCTACTGCCCGGCGGACAGCACCGTCTATATCGATCTCTCCTTCTATGACGACATGAAAAGCAAGCTGGGCGCCGACGGCGATTTTGCCCAGGGCTACGTGATCGCGCATGAAGTCGGCCACCATGTGCAGAAGCTCCTCGGCATTGAACCTAAAGTGCGTCAGATGCAGCAGAATGCGCCTCAGGCGGAGGTGAATCATCTCTCCGTACGCATGGAGCTTCAGGCCGACTGCTTCGCTGGCGTCTGGGGACACAGCATGCAGCAGCAGGGCGTGCTGGAAACAGGCGATCTGGAAGAGGCCCTGAATGCCGCACAGGCGATTGGTGACGATCGCTTGCAGCAGCAAAGCCAGGGGCGCGTTGTGCCGGACAGCTTTACCCATGGCACCTCAGAGCAGCGCTACAGCTGGTTTAAGCGTGGCTTTGACAGCGGCAACCCGTCGCAGTGTAATACCTTCGGCAAAGCTATGTGATGTTGGGGGTTGAACAGCTGGTTAACCAGCTTCAGCGTACCGGGCACCGCCGGCTGGTGGTGCTTAGCGGCGATGAAGCGTGGACGTTGAGCCAGGCGACCATCCTGCGCGATACGTTACCAGGAGACTGGCTGTGGCTGGAGGAAAACCCCTCTAAGGCCATCAGCGGCCTGCTGGGACGTGAATATCTGCACGCCGTTTTTGACGCGCGTCGTGGGTTTGACGTCTCGGCCTTCGCCGCCCTCAGCGGGACCCTGCGCGCCGGAAGCCTTCTGGTGCTGCTGGTGCCGCCGTTCTCCGTCTGGGCTAACAAGCCCGACGCGGATTCTCTACGCTGGAGCGACAGCGCCGAGCCGATCGCCACCCCGCACTTTGTTTACCATTTTTGCCGGACGCTGGCCGCCGATTCAGATGCTATCGTCTGGCATCAACATCGTCCTCTGTGCCTTCCCGTTGCGCCAGATTTACCCGCCTGGCAGCCCGCCAGCGGTGAACCGCAGCGCGAGCAGGCTGCGATCCTCGACGCGCTTCTGACCATGCCTGCTGGCGTGGCTGCCGTGACGGCCCCGCGCGGACGAGGAAAGTCCGCCCTGGCGGGCATGTTGCTCAACGGCATTCAGGGTAGTGCTGTAGTGACCGCACCGGCAAAAGGGGCGACGGATGTCATCGCGCGTTTCGCCGGGGAACATTTTCACTTTATGGCCCCGGATGCGCTGCTGGCCTCCACAACAGAAGCTGACTGGCTGATTGTCGATGAGGCGGCCGCCATCCCCGGCCCGCTGCTCGAGAAACTGACGATGCGCTTTTCCCGCGTGTTGTTGACCACTACGGTGCAGGGTTATGAAGGCACGGGCAGGGGATTCCTGCTGAAGTTCTGCGCCCGGTTCAGCGGTCTGCGGCGATATACCTTATCAACCCCTGTACGCTGGGCTGCCGGATGTCCTCTTGAGCGAATCGTGGCGAACGCGCTGCTGTTCGACGATGCGCTTATCGATCGCAAACCGGCAGGGGAGGTAAGTTTAACGTCGCTGGAGCCCGGGGTGTGGGAGAGCGATCCGGCGCGCGGGGCAGGCGTGTATGAACTGCTGTGTGCCGCGCACTACCGGACGTCCCCCCTCGATTTACGCCGGATGATGGACGCGCCGGGACAGCATTTTACCGTTGCTGAAACCGACTCAACCCTCGCCGGTGCTCTCTGGCTGGTGGAGGAGGGCGGCTTATCCCCAGAGCTTAGTCGCGCGGTGTGGGCGGGATTTCGTCGGCCGCGTGGAAATCTGGTGGCACAGTCGCTGGCTGCCCACGGCGGATCGCCTCTCGCGGCGACGCTGAAAGGCCGACGCGTCAGCCGTATTGCGGTTCATCCTCATCGCCAGCGGGAAGGCATCGGCCAGGGGCTGATCCGCAGTGCCAGCGGAGAAGATTATCTCTCGGTCAGCTTTGGCTATACCGACGAGCTGTGGCGTTTCTGGCGGCAGTGCGGGTTTGTGCTGGTGCGAATGGGCAGCCACCGGGAGGCCAGCAGCGGGTGCTATACGGCGATGGCGTTGCTGCCGCTGAGCGAGGCGGGGCATCAGCTCTGCGAAGAGGCGCATCAGCGTTTATGTCGTGATATGCGCGTCCTGTCGGCCTGGAATGGCGAAAAGATCCCGGTGATGGATGCATGGGAAGCTACCCTTAATAGTGACGACTGGCTGGAGCTGGCGGGGTTTGCCTTTGCGCACCGGGCGTTTTCAACCTCGGTTGCGGCGCTAACGCGATTGTTGTTTGCCGTGGATATGCCGCTCCCGGCGCTGCGTGGGAAAATGGAAGGGAATACGCACGATTTCGGGCGCAAAGCGTTGCTGGCGAAGCTACGCGAGGAAATCGCTCACGCGCTTGAAAGGCTTGATTACTCCCGTAGCCAGCGGCTGAAAGCCGACATTTTGCAATGGCAATTTTTTCAATGACTTCTTCAGTAAAGTGGCATGGTCATTACCCCGCAGAGGCGTAAAATCCTGCTTAACAATTAAGGAGATCGCCATGAAACATGACCATTTTGTTGTGCAAAGCCCGGATACACCTGCTAAACAGCTACTGCTTCTGTTTCATGGCGTGGGCGACAATGCCGTCAATATGGGACAGATTGGCAGCTGGTTTGCACCCGTTTTCCCACACGCGCTGATCGTCAGTATCGGCGGCGTGGAGCCCTGCGGTCCGGACGGGCGGCAGTGGTTTTCCGTCGAGGGCGTGACGGAGGAAAATCGTCAGGCACGTATTGATGCCGTTATGCCAGCCTTTATCGATATCGTGCGTTACTGGCAGCAGCAGAGCGGCGTAGGTGCCAATGCAACAGCGCTGATTGGCTTCTCTCAGGGCTCAATCATGTCGCTGGAAAGCGTAAAAGCGCAGCCCGGACTGGTGTCCCGCGTGATTGCCTTCAATGGGCGTTTTGCGACGTTACCGCAAAGCGCGACCACGCAGACCACGATCCATCTCATTCATGGGGGTGAAGACCGGGTAATTGAGCTTTCGCATGCGGTTGCGGCCCAGGACGCGCTGATGCGTGAAGGCGGGGATGTGACGCTGGATATCGTGGACGATCTGGGGCATGCCATTGACGATCGCAGCATGCAGTTCGCGCTCGATCATCTGCGTTATACCGTACCGAAGCACTACTTTGATGAAGCGCTCAGCGGCGGTAAGCCGAATGACGATGATATCGTCGAGTTTATGTGAGGTTTCCCCTCTCCTTAGGGAGAGGGGAAACAGAGCGATTACTTCTTCTGGTCCTTCTTCGGCCAGTCGTCTTCATCGTCCCACTTGTCGTTAAAATCACGGTGCGGCGGAAGATCCGGTTTGTTGGCAAGGAACTTTTTGTGGTCAACGCGCTTGAGATCTTTAATCACGTTAAGCAGCACGCCTACCAGAAATACCAACACCAGAATCCACCAGTACTTTGAAAGCCAGTCCATTCGCTAATCCTCTTTAAGCACCCGTCAGGCGACGAGCTGCTCCATAATACGTTGATACATGCGGGCCAGCAGTTGTAAATCGGCAGCGTTCACGCATTCATTGATTTTGTGAATCGTCGCGTTAACCGGACCCAGTTCGACAACCTGTGCGCCCATGCGGGCGATAAAGCGTCCGTCAGACGTGCCGCCCGTTGTCAGCAGCTGTGGCTTAATCTCATTATAGTGCGCGATGGCGTTCACTACCGCATCCACCAGTTTACCGCGCTGCGTCAGGAACGGCTGTCCAGACAGCCACCAGTCGAGGGTATAGCGCAGCTGGTATTTCTCTAGCAGCGCAATCACGCGCGCTTTTATCATCTCGTCGGTCAGTTCGGTGCTGAAGCGGAAGTTAAACTGGACGAAGAGATCGCCGGGAATGACGTTGTTGCTGCCAGTGCCGGCCTTGATGTTGGCTATCTGCATGCTGGTTGGCGGGAAAAATTCGTTGCCTTTATCCCATTCAATGCCCACCAGTTCGTTCAGCATCGGCGCGGCGCGGTGTACCGGGTTATCCGCCAGGTGCGGATAGGCAACGTGGCCCTGCACGCCATGAATGGTCAAATTGCAGGTCAGGGATCCACGGCGGCCATTTTTCACCACATCGCCCACCACTTCGGTACTGGACGGTTCGCCCACCAGACAGTAGTCCAGACGTTCATTGCGCGCCATCAGCGCCTCAACGACCTTCACGGTGCCGTTGTGGGCGCTGGCTTCTTCATCGGAGGTAATCAAAAACGCAAGACGGTTTTTATGGTTCGGATGCTGGGCGACGAAACGCTCTGCCGCCACGACCATCGCAGCCAGGGAACCTTTCATATCCGCAGCGCCGCGTCCGAAAAGCATGCCGTCGCGGATGGTTGGCTCAAAAGGCGGGTTGATCCAGCGGTCTGCGTCGCCTGCGGGAACTACGTCGGTATGTCCGGCAAACGCCAGCGTCTCCCCCTGACCGCGCCATGCCCAGAAGTTCTGCGTATCGCCAAAATCCATGTGCTCGACGGTAAAACCGATGGCACGCAGGCGCTCAATCATTAATGCCTGACAACCTGCGTCGTCCGGGCTAAGGGAAGGACGGCGAATAAGCTGCTGAGTCAGCTCAATGACCGGGCATGACATAGACTACACCTCAACGAATAAATCTGAATAAAGGGTTTCACTGAAACCCAGCAGCATAGGCTGACCTGGCTTGCAGAGCAATGGGCGTTTGATGATTGCCGGCATTTCAAGCATCAGTTTGGCTGCGCTGTCGGCGTTGTTGATCGTGGCCCGGAGAGATTCATCCAGTTTTCGCCAGGTGGTCCCGCGGGTGTTCAGCAGCGCTTCCCAGCCCAGTTCGTTGATGGCGGAATGGAGAAACGCGGGGTCAAGCCCGTCGGCACGGTAATCATGGAAGCGATAGTCGATGTTGTGTGCTTCCAGCCAGCGGCGGGCTTTTTTAATCGTATCGCAATTCTTAATGCCGTACATCACAACCATAGTGAATCCTTTTGTTCTTGTGTGGATTAAATGTTCAATATTTTCGAAGATATATCCTTAAGTGGAATATAACACATTCGGAATTTTTCGTGATTTACAATTCTCCATAATTCAACGAACAGCTGTACGCTGAATAGTGTTCCATCTTTTAAGCATAGTTGTCCACTCTGTATAAATTGCCAATAAACTCAGGGGGAAATTAAAAATGCTGTCATTTTTCTGACTATTTCAAAATATTGCTGTAGGTCACATAAAATTTACCCGGCAACGCTCATAGTGATCCTAAACCTACCAGCACAGCGGGGCTCAATCACAGCAATCGGTTAAAGTGGCTTCACAATGATGATACGTTTTCGTAGAATGCACATAATAATAAGAGAGGTTGTTATGATTGAACATGAACTGGGGAACTGGAAAGATTTTATCGAAGGCATGCTTCGTAAATGAATTTCCGGTAAGAAATGCAAGAGCACTTAATTAACTAAAATAACCATAGTGTGAAAGAATCACACAATAAAAAGGCGGCCTGTAAAGCCGCCTTTTTTTATTTCAACGGGTTATTCCGGCTTATCCTTCAGCGGGAAACGACGGCGTATCAGCACAAAGAACAGCGGTACGAAATAGATAGCCAGAATCGTCGCGGAAATCATTCCCCCCATAACGCCCGTTCCCACCGCGTGCTGGCTGCTGGAGCCTGCGCCGGAGCTGGTGGCCATCGGCAGGACGCCAAACACAAACGCCAGAGAAGTCATCAGGATCGGGCGCAGGCGCTGACGACAGGCGTGCAGCGTGGCGGCCATCAGTTCGTGACCTTTGGCATTCATCTCATTGGCAAATTCGACGATCAGAATGGCGTTTTTCGCCGACAATCCGATTACGGTGAGGAGTCCGACCTGGAAATAGACATCGTTTTCCAGGCCACGCATCCAGGTTGCCAGCAGCGCGCCGATGACCCCGAGAGGCACCACCAGCATTACCGAGAACGGCACTGACCAGCTTTCATACAGCGCCGCCAGGCAGAGGAACACCACCAGCAGCGACAGGGCATACAGGGCAGGCGCCTGCGCGCCGGAAAGCCGTTCCTGGTAGGACATCGCCGTCCACTCCAGGCCAAAGCCGGTCGGTAACTGCTGAACCAGTTTTTCCATAATGTCCATTGCAGTACCGGTACTGACGCCAGGCGCGGCTTCACCGACAATCTCCAGCGCCGAATAGCCGTTGTAACGCTCCAGACGCGGCGAACCGGTCTCCCAGCGTGACGTCGCAAACGCCGAGAACGGCACCATGCCGCCGGTGTTATTGCGCACATACCAGCGGTTGATATCGTCCGGCAGCATGCGGTATTTGGCAGCAGACTGAACGTAGACCTTTTTCACGCGACCGCGATCCATAAAGTCATTCACGTAGCTTGAGCCCCATGCCGTTTGCAGGGTGTCGTTAATGTCGTCGATGGAGACGCCCAGCGCCTGCGCTTTACGCTGGTCGATATCCACCTGTAGCTGAGGGCTGTCATCCAGACCGTTATGACGAACGCGGGTAAGCTGCGGCTCTTTCCCGGCCAGCTCGAGCAGTTTATCGCGAGCTGCCATCAACGCGTCATGCCCGGCACCCGCGTGATCCTGAAGCTCCATATCAAATCCGGCTGAGCTGCCCAGGCCACTGATAGCGGGCGGGCTGCTGGCGAAAACGCGCGCTTCCTTGATTTTGTTGAACGCTTTAGTTGCACGTTCAATGATGGCAAAGGAGGAGCCGCTATCGCTGTCGCGCTGGTCCCAGTCTTTCAGGCGCACAAACATACGCGCCACGTTCTGCCCGTTACCGCCAGGGCCAGAGCCGACGGTGGAGAAGACGGAGACCACGTTATCCTTCTCCTGAGTATGGAAGTAGTTCTCAACCTTCTGCACCACTTTCAGGGTCTGCTGCTGGGTCGAGCCGCTCGGTAACTGTACGGAGGTGATAAACATGCCGCGATCTTCCAGCGGCAGGAACGAGGTTGGCAGCCGCAGGAATAAGAAGACCATGCCGCCGAGCAGCAGGACATAGACCACCATCCAGCGCACGCTGCGGTGCAGTACTTTACCCACGCCCGCTTCATAGCGCGCCGCATTTCGGTTAAACATGCGGTTAAACCAGCCGAAGAAGCCTTTTTGACCGTGGTGTTCGCCCTTATGCAGCGGTTTGAGCAGCGTCGAGCACAGAGCAGGGGTAAGGATCATCGCCACCAGTACGGAGAGCACCATCGCAGAGACGATGGTGATCGAGAACTGGCGATAAATCGCGCCCGTAGTGCCGCCAAAAAACGCCATCGGGATAAATACCGCCGACAGCACCATGGCGATACCGACCAGCGCACCCTGAATTTGCCCCATCGATTTACGCGTGGCCTCGCGGGGCGAAAGCCCTTCCTCGCTCATGATGCGCTCGACGTTTTCCACCACCACGATGGCATCATCCACCAGCAGGCCGATGGCCAGCACCATGGCGAACATGGTCAGGGTGTTGATGCTGTAACCGAAGGCATACAGCACCGCAAAGGTTCCCAGCAACACCACCGGCACCGCAATGGTGGGGATCAGCGTGGCGCGGAAGTTTTGCAGGAACAGGTACATCACGAGGAACACCAGCGCGATAGCTTCGAGCAGGGTTTTCACCACATCTTCGATGGAGGCTTTTACGAATGAGGTGGTTTCGTAGGCGACTTTGTACTCCAGTCCGTGCGGGAAGTAATGCGACAGCTCATCCAGACGCTCTAACACCCGCTGCGCGGTCGCCATTTCGTTAGCGCCGGAGGCCAGTTTCACCCCCAGGCCGGACGCGGCATTGCCGTTAAAGCGACTCAGGTAGTCATATTTTTCCGCCCCCATTTCCACGGTGGCGACATCCCCCAGACGCACTTCCGAACCGTCCTGATTCACGCGCAGAGTGATATTGCGGAACTGTTCAGGCGTCTGGAGCAGCGACTGGGAGTTGATGGTGGCGTTAAGCGCCTGGTTATCCACGGACGGCGTACCACCGAGCTGCCCCACGGCAATCTGAGCGTTCTGCGATTCGATGGCGTCGGTGACATCTTTGGCGGTCATCTGCACGCTGTTCAGCTTGTTGGGATCCAGCCAGATACGCATGGAATACTGCGAGCCGTAGGCGTCGATATCACCCACGCCGTTGATACGGCTGAGCGGGTCCTGAATATTACTGGCGACGTAGTCCGCGATGTCCTGCTTATCCATCGAGCCATCGGTTGAAACAAACGCGATGGTCAAAATATTGGTGTCACCGGTCTTACGCACGGTCACCCCCTGGTTCTGCACCGCCTGAGGCAGTTTACGCAGGGCCGATTGCAGCTGGTTTTGCACCTGCTGCACCGCTTCGTCCGGATCCGTGCCCGCCGTAAAGCTCAGGGTTACCGTCGCCTGGCCCGTGGCGCTGCTCTGCGAGGACATGTACATCAGGTTATCAAGACCCGTCATGTTCTGCTCGATAACCTGCGTGACGGTATTTTCCAGCGTCTGTGCCGAGGCGCCAGGGTAGTTCGCCGTGATACGCACGTTAGGGGGGGCGAGGTCGGGGTATTGCTCAACAGGAAGGGAAGTAATCGCCAGGACACCCGTCAGACACAACAGGATTGCAAGCACCCAGGCAAAAATGGGGCGATCGATGAAAAAATTCGCCATTAAAATGTGACCTCGTTTTGCTGCACGTCATTATTGTTTATTGCCCGCCTAACTTTAGCGGTAAGGCCTAGGTCAAACGTGGAGAAATAAAGGAGATAATGTAAATTATCATGCGCTTTTTTCAGCGCGCCTTCTTTCCCGCTATTTTTCAGCCTGCGCCGCAGGTGTCCGGAACGTCACGCTGACCTGTGTACCGCCCTGTGGGGGCTGAGAAAAGTGTAATGTTCCGCCGAGCCGTCCCGCGCGTTCGCGCATGATATTCAGCCCGTAATGCCCCGGCGGTTCACTGGCGTCGCCGATACCAATACCGTTGTCACAGATCGTGACCGTGTGAGTACCGTCCGCGGTGGTGACGCAGCTGACCACAATCTCGCTGGCGTCGGCATGTTTAATCGCATTCAGCACTGCCTCACGCACAATCTGTAAGAGGTGCACCTGTTTTTGCGCGTCCAGCGCAAGCGATGAGAGACGGCAGTCAAGCACCAGCTTCGCGCTGGTCTGGCTTTGCAAACCGTCGAGAGACTCCTGTAGCGCGGCAGGAAGATTGGCGTGGTTGAGCGTCAGGCGGAAGGTGGTGAGCAGCTCGCGTAGCTGATGCCAGGCGTTATTCAGCTCGCGGGAGAAGTCCGTAATGATGGTCTGCGCCGGGGCATTGTCGCCCGGCACGGCATGCTTCAGCAGCGTAAGCTGAATACGCAAATAGGAGAGCACCTGCGCCAAAGAATCATGTAGCTCACGCGCGATGGTGGCGCGCTCTTCCATCAGCAGCAACTGCTGATAATGTTTCTGCGCCTGATTGAAATAGAGCCCCCGGCCCAGCATCGTCGCCACGCTTTCCATAAGCGGCAGCGGAACATCCCCGGTCGCGCTTTGCCAGCGCAGTTCGCCGTACAGGGTGTCCTGCATTAATACCGGTAAATTGTGCATTTTCTCGCCCGGGGACTCCTGTCCTTCGTAAAGCTGCCAGTCGTCACTGGTGCGCAATTGCAGGTAATTCATCTGCGTATAGTCATGCACAATTTGCAAAATATGCCGGAAGCAGTGGCTGTCTATCTGCCCGGTATTCAACGCCTGTGAGCATTTGAACAGCATTTCAAGCTGCTGATGCGCTTCATTCAGGTGGCGGGTTTTTTCGGCAACGGAGTGCTCCAGGGAACGGTACAGGGTGTGTAATTCCGCCGACATATGGTTGAAGGCGCGGGAAAGCTGGCCCAGCTCGTTGGGAAGCATAATATCCGGCGCGGGGGTATCGAACTGCCCCTGTTCGATACGCTCGCTCGCTGCCACCAGATTATTCAGCGGCAGCACAACCTGACGGCGGATGCGCCGCAGGGTCATCACCGCCAGCAGCAGGATGCCCAGGCCGCCCGTCAGCGACATGAAAATCACCAGCTGTATCTTATGTTCGGTGTAGTGCTGTAGCGCCAGCACAAAGGCATCTATCCGGCCCACGAAATCCTCTATGTGGCTCTGATACCACCCGGTATCGCCGCTGGCGATACGCGTGTCCATCTCCTGCCAGCCAAGCTGCAACTGCTGGTAACGCTGTTTGACGTCCTCTGGCACATACCAGCGGTTTAGCTTCTGCAACGCAGGCGCGCTCAGCGTTTTCTGCCAGACCGCGCGGTGCTCTGCCAGTGACGGGCTGGCGCGCTGCATTTCGTAGCCCAGGCGGTAGCTCTGCATGCGCAGCGATCCGGCGATGTTAATCGCCTCGGCGTCGCGCTGGCTGCTGGCGAGTGTAACCAGCGCAATGGCGCTGATCAGAACGGACAAGACAATCATCGAAAAGAAAGCCCGAGCCAGGCTTCCCGATACGGGGCGTTTAACGGTCACTCATCAGCTTCCTGAATTAAATTGATCTGCCACAGGTTCACTGGAAATAGTTCGCCTTCCTGGGCATTTGAACATTGCGTCGCCATGCCACTGTGGGTAAATACGATAACAATATAAAGAATAAGGTTATTGAACCAAAAACAGGTGTTGTTATGAATCGTTTTATTATGGCCAACGCTCAACAGTGTATCGGTTGTCGCGCCTGCGAAGTTGCCTGTGTGATGGCGCACAACGGGGAGCAGCACGCGCTGAGCGAGCGCCATTTTCATCCCCGCATTACGGTCCTTACCTCTGGCTTGCGAAAAAGCCCAGTGACCTGCCACCACTGTGAAAATGCGCCCTGCGCGCAAAGCTGCCCGAACGGAGCCATCACGCAACACAGCGACAGCGTACAGGTCAATCAACAAAAATGCATTGGCTGTAAAGCCTGCGTGGTGGCCTGCCCGTTTGGCACGATGGACATGCTGATCACCCCGCTTGAAAACGACAGCGTAAAGGCCTCGGCGCACAAATGCGACCTCTGCCTGGAAAGGCCGCAAGGCCCGGCCTGCGTTGAAAACTGCCCGGCAGAGGTGCTTACGCTCGCCACCCCAGCCGTGCTGGATAAGCTGGTTAAACAGCGCCGACAGCGCAGCGCAAGGCTGGACGCGCTGCCGTGGCACAGCGAGGCGGTTCAGTCAGTCCCTCCGCAAACCAAACGGCAACAGATGCAAAACACCCCGGCGTGCGGTGAGCCGGATAAGCTCAGCCCCGACGCGCGCGCCGGCCATTTTAACGAGATCTACTTGCCGTTTCGCCCGGAACAGGCGCAGCGCGAAGCATCCCGGTGCCTGAAATGTGGCGACCACAGCATTTGCGAGTGGACCTGCCCGCTGCATAACCATATTCCGCAGTGGATTGAGCGGATCAGGGCGGGGGATATCATCGGTGCGGCTGAGCTTTCTCACCAGACTAACTGTTTACCGGAAATTACCGGCCGCGTCTGTCCACAGGATCGATTATGTGAAGGCGCCTGCACCCTGCGGGATGCGTCAGGGGCGGTAACCATCGGTAATATCGAACGATATATCTCGGATCGGGCGCTGGCGATGGGCTGGACGCCGGACGTCAGCCACGTTACACCGGTCGGTAAGCGCGTCGCCATCATTGGTGCCGGTCCGGCAGGGCTGGCCTGTGCCGACGTACTGGTGCGCAGCGGCATCGGTGTGACGGTCTACGATCGCCATCCGGAAATCGGCGGATTGCTGACCTTTGGTATTCCGGCCTTCAAGCTGGATAAATCCCTGTTAGCGCGGCGCAGAGAGATATTCAGCGCGATGGGTATCCGCTTCGAGCTGAACTGCGAGGTGGGAAAAGACGTGTCGATGGCCCAACTGCAAAACGACTACGATGCCCTTTTCATCGGCGTAGGGACCTATCGTTCCATGAAAGCAGGTATCCCTCATGAAGACGCGCCGGGCGTGTACGACGCGCTGCCGTTTTTAGTGGCAAATACGCGGAACGTGATGGGCCTTGATTCTGCCGCAGACGAGCCGTTTATTGACACGCAGGGGTTAAACGTGGTGGTGCTGGGCGGGGGCGATACGGCGATGGACTGCGTGCGCACCGCGCTGCGACATGGCGCGGCGAAAGTAACCTGCGCCTATCGGCGGGACGAGGCCAACATGCCGGGCTCAAAGAAAGAGGTTAAAAACGCGAAAGAAGAGGGCGCGGCCTTTGAATTTAATGTCCAGCCGGTTGAGCTCACGCTGGATACCGACGGGAAGGTCAAGGGTATCCGGATGCTGCGCACCCGTCTGGGCGAGCCGGATGCGCAGGGGCGGCGTCGTCCTGTCCCGGTGGCGGGCAGTGAGTTTGTCATGCCAGCGGATGCGGTGATCATGGCGTTTGGGTTTAATCCGCACGCCATGCCGTGGCTTCAGGCGCAGGGCGTCGACACCGACGACTGGGGGCGCATCAGGGCCTCCGTGGAGAGCCGTTACCGCTACCAGACCTCGAATCCGCAGATTTTTGCTGGCGGTGATGCGGTACGTGGTGCGGATCTGGTGGTCACCGCGATGGCGGAAGGGCGCCATGCCGCGCAGGGGATCATGGACTGGCTTGGCGTGCCGCCGCGCAACATGCATTAACGCAGACGGGCGACAAAGCGGGCATCACGGCGTAGTATAAACAGACTCATTTTGCCGTGGAGCCCGTATGTCCCTGAACATTACCGTTATTAAAGACAAAATCCTTTCTGAAAATTACTTTGTCCTGCGTAACATCACTTACGATCTCACCCGTAAGAGCGGGGACGTCATTCGCCATAAACGCGAAGTCTACGACCGGGGCAATGGTGCAACCATTTTGCTGTATAACCGTGAAAAGCAAAGCGTGGTGCTGATCCGCCAGTTTCGCATCGCGACATGGGTCAATGGCAACGCGGACGGACGTCTGATTGAAACCTGTGCAGGTCTGCTGGACGACGATGAGCCGGAAGTGTGTATCCGCAAAGAAGCCATTGAAGAGACGGGCTTTGAGGTGGGGGCGGTGCAGAAAGTCTTTGAGCTGTTTATGTCCCCTGGCGGGGTTACCGAGCTGGTTCACTTCTTCATTGCGGAGTACACCGATGCCCAGCGCACGCACCGGGGCGGTGGCGTGGACGATGAAGACATTGAAGTGCTGGAAATGTCTTTCGCTCAGGCTGTCGACATGGTGAAAAGCGGCGAGATCCGCGACGGTAAAGCGGTGATCCTGTTGCAGTATCTGCAAACCAGCGGTTTGATGAATGCTGCGGCGGTAGCGTGATAAGTTGTATTTCAGATAAATCTATCCGATAAATCCGATTGAGCCAGCCCGCCCAGGGCACGAAGATACGCCCCAGATTGACCTATTCGTTTCCGGGGCTGTGCCGTTCATGCGCTACTGCGTTTTTCTTCTCTTCTTCATTTGCGTGCTTCCCGCGCCTTTGGTGTGGGCTGCGCCTGCGCAGCAGTCTTTTTCAGACTGGCAGGTGACCTGCAATAACCAGAATTTCTGCGTAGCGCGCAACACCGGCGAGCATCGCGGTCTGGTCATGACGCTGAGCCGCAGTGCGGGGGCAAAAACAGACGCCAGCCTGCGCATCGATCTCGGCGGTCTTTCGACGCCTCCGGTGAAAGAGCCTGACATTGCCCCGCGCCTGCTGCTCGACAATGTGCCGTTTCAGCTCACGTCGCAACACTGGCAGTTAACCCCCTGGCATCTTAAAACAGACGATACGGGCACCATCACCACGTTTCTGAAAACCATTCAGGAGGGGCAGGCGCTGACCCTGCGCGGGGGGAAGCAGACAATCTCCCTGGCCGGTCTGAAAGCGGCGCTGCTGTTTATTGATGCCCAGCAAAAACGCGTCGGAAGTGAAACGGCATGGATTAAAAAAGGAGATAGTCCACCGCTGAGCGTGCCGCCTGCGCCGGCATTAAAAAAGGTGGCAGTGGTGAACCCCACGCCAACGCCGCTGACGCATAACGAACTTAACGATCTGCTGGATTACGGTACCTGGCGCATGAACCACAGCCAGTGCTCCCTCGATCCGAACCGGCGTGAAGTGCGCGTGACCGCGTTGACCGATGACAAAGCGCTGATGATCATCAGCTGTGAGGCGGGGGCGTACAACACCGTCGATCTGGCGTGGCTGGTGTCGCGTAAAAAACCGTTTGCTGCCAGAAGCGTGAGATTGCGCCTGCCGTTTACCCCTTCCAGCCAGAGTAGCGACATGGAGCTGATGAATGCCAGCTTCGATGAAAAAACGCGCGAGCTGACCACGCTGGCACTGGGACGCGGGATTGGCGACTGTGGGATCCAGACCCGCTGGCGTTTTAACGGCCAGCGCTTCCGCCTGGTGCGCTACGCGGAAGAGCCAAGCTGCGATAACTGGAATGGGCCAGATGCCTGGCCCACGCTGTGGATCACAAGGTAGGGCTCTGTCGCTTACCGGGCCTACGTTTTAGCGATTTGTAGGCCCGGTAAGGCTTAGCCGCCACCGGGCACGAAGACTGCACTACAGCACGCTCAGCGCTTTCTCCACCACATTCTCAACGGTAAAGCCGAAGTACGGGAACAGCTTATCGGCCGGGGCGGATTCACCGTAACCCTTCATGCCGACAATCGCCCCTTTCAGACCCACATATTTGTACCAGTAGTCGGCAATGCCAGCTTCAACCGCCACGCGCGCCGCGACGTTTGAAGGCAGCACCGATTCGCGGTACGCCTCATCCTGGGCATCAAAGATATCCGTTGAAGGCAGGGAAACCACGCGCACCGCGTGACCCTCGGCGGTCAGTTTCTCGGCCGCTTTTACCGTGATTTCCACCTCTGAACCGGTGGCAATCAGGATCACGTCCGGCTTACCGCCGCTGTCTTTCAGGATGTACCCGCCGCGGGCGATATTTTTCACCTGCTCCGGCGTGCGCTCGATCTGCGCCAGGTTCTGGCGCGACAGGATCAGCGCTGTGGGTCCGTTATGGCGCTCTACGGCCAGCTTCCAGCCCACAGCCGCTTCAACCTGATCGCACGGACGCCAGGTACTGAAGTTTGGCGTCAGGCGCAGGCTCGCCAGCTGCTCTACCGCCTGGTGCGTCGGCCCATCTTCACCCAGACCGATGGAGTCGTGGGTATACACCATGATTTGCCGCGCCTTCATCAGGGCCGCCATACGCGCCGCGTTACGGGCATATTCGACAAACATCAGGAAGGTGGCGGTGTACGGCACGAAGCCGCCATGGTGGGCGATACCGTTGGCAATGGCGGTCATCCCGAACTCGCGCACGCCGTAGTGGATATAGTTTCCGGCAATGTCTTCCTTCAGGGATTTAGAGCCAGACCAGATGGTGAGGTTACTTGGCGCCAGATCCGCCGAGCCGCCCAGCAGTTCGGGCAGGACAGGGCCAATCGCGTTCAGGGTGTTTTGTGACGCCTTACGGGTGGCAATTTTCGCCGGGTTAGATTGCAGGTTTTCAATCAGCGCCTGAGTTTTCTCTTCCCAGTCTTCCGGCAGGCTACCGCTCATGCGGCGGTTAAATTCGGCCGCCAGCTCCGGATACGCTTTTTTGTAGGCAGCAAACTTCTCGTTCCAGGCCTGCTGCGCTTTTTCACCTGTTTCGCGAGCATCCCAGGCCCTGTAGATCTCTTTTGGGATCTCAAAGGCCGGGTGTTTCCAGCCCAGTTTCTGGCGGGTCAGCGCCACTTCCTCTTCACCCAGCGCCGCGCCGTGCGCCTCTTCTTTACCCGCTTTGTTCGGCGAGCCGAAGCCGATGGTGGTGCGGCAGACGATCAGGGACGGTTTGTCCTTTACGCTCTGCGCTTCCTGAATCGCTTTTTTCACCGCCTCAGGATCGTGACCGTCGATTTCGTGCACTACGTGCCAGTGATAGGCTTCAAAGCGTTTTGCCGTGTCGTCGGTAAACCAGCCCTCGGTTTCCCCGTCAATGGAGATACCGTTGTGATCGTAGAAGCCAATCAGCTTGCCCAGCCCCAGGGTGCCCGCCAGCGAGCAGACCTCGTGGGAGATCCCCTCCATCAGGCAGCCATCACCCATAAAGACATAGGTGTAGTGATCGACAATCTCGTGGTCGGGCTGGTTGAACTGCGCGGCCAGCGTACGCTCTGCAATCGCCAGGCCGACGGCATTCGCCAGCCCCTGGCCCAGCGGGCCGGTAGTGGTTTCAACACCCGGCGTATAGCCGATCTCCGGGTGGCCCGGCGTTTTGGAGTGCAGCTGGCGGAAGTTTTTTAACTCCTCAAGCGGCAGGTCGTAGCCGGAGAGGTGCAGCAGGCTGTAGAGCAGCATCGAGGCATGACCGTTGGAGAGAATAAAACGGTCGCGATCGTACCAGGTCGGATCGGTCGGGTTGTGCTTCAGGAAGTCGTTCCACAGCACTTCGGCAATATCAGCCATACCCATGGGGGCGCCAGGGTGGCCGGAATTGGCTTTTTGTACGGCATCCATGCTGAGGGCGCGAATGGCGTTGGCGAGCTCTTTACGGGACATAGTTCACTCCGTGGCAAGGTTAAAGTTTGGCGGCGAGAAGATCTTCGAGTTTGCGCTGGTCGACGGCGAACTGGCGGATGCCATCTGCCAGTTTTTCCACGGCCATCGGATCCTGATTGTGCTCCCAGCGGAATTCCGCTTCGGTCATGGGTTTCGGTTTTGGCAGAACGGTAGAGGTCGGTACCAGCTTGCGGATCACCGTCTCTTCACTCTCCTGAAGCTTTTTCAGCAGGTCAGGAGAGATGGTCAGACGGTCACAGCCCGCGAGCGCCAGGATCTGCTCGGTGCGGCGGAAGCTGGCCCCCATCACGATGGTCTCGTAGCGATGCTGCTTGTAATAATCGTAGATATTACGCACCGATTTTACGCCAGGATCTTCTTCCACCACGTACGGATCCATTGGCTGTTTCGCCTGATACCAGTCGTAGATACGCCCGACAAACGGTGAAATCAGGAACACGCCCGCTTCGGCGCAGGCACGCGCCTGGGCGAAGGAGAACAGTAGCGTCAGGTTGCAGTGGATCCCCTCTTTCTCCAGCACTTCCGCCGCGCGGATGCCTTCCCAGGTAGACGCAAGCTTGATCAGAATGCGTGACTTATCGATTCCCTGCTCCTGGTAGAGTTCCACTATGCGGCGGGCCTTGTTGATGCTCTTTTCCTGGTCGAACGAGAGGCGGGCGTCCACTTCGGTAGAGACGCGTCCCGGTATGCTTTTAAGAATTTCCGCACCGATATTGACCGCCAGCTTGTCGCTGGCTTCGGCGACCTGATGTTCCTGCGTTTTCCCGCGCTGTTTGCCGTAGGCAAGGGCGTCATCAATCAGATGACTAAAGTGCGCAAGACCGGCCGCCTTGAGCAGCAGAGAGGGATTGGTGGTCGCGTCTTCCGGCTGGTAGTGACGAATCGACTCGATGTCGCCGCTGTCTGCAACCACGGTGGTAAATTGTTTGATGCCGTCTAGCTGGTTCATAATTACTCCTTGGAAATAAAAGAGTTAGTCGAGTGCGTTAGTTCACACTTCTGAGAAAATCATGATGGACTTAACAAAAAAGCATAGCAGACGGGGGAGGCATTGCTTTCTGAGACGGGTAACATGGCTGTTATAAATTGATAACAATTTTTATTCTGCAATGGTGAGAGTTTGGCAGCCTTCAAAGTTTAGGAGCCTGCCTGCGGCGATACTATGCGGCACACCAGGGTGTGCATAGGAACGTCGACATCACCCTTTTTGACCGAAACGTGAAAGGAATAACAAGATGGATGATCAGTTAAAACAAAGCGCTCTCGATTTTCACGAGTTTCCTGTTCCGGGTAAAATCCAGGTATCCCCGACCAAACCGCTGGCGACTCAGCGCGATCTGGCGCTGGCCTACTCGCCGGGCGTGGCTGCTCCGTGTCTGGAAATCGAAAAAGATCCGCTGGCAGCGTACAAATACACTGCGCGCGGTAACCTGGTGGCCGTTATCTCTAACGGTACGGCGGTGCTGGGGTTAGGGAACATCGGTGCGCTGGCTGGTAAGCCGGTGATGGAAGGGAAAGGCGTTCTGTTTAAGAAATTTGCCGGTATCGACGTCTTCGATATCGAAGTGGACGAACTGGATCCGGATAAATTCATCAACGTGGTGGCGGCGCTGGAGCCGACCTTCGGCGGCATCAACCTGGAAGACATCAAAGCGCCGGAATGTTTCTATATCGAGCAGAAGCTGCGCGAGCGTATGAACATTCCCGTGTTCCATGACGACCAGCACGGCACGGCGATTATCAGTACCGCCGCCATTCTGAACGGCCTGCGCGTGGTGGAGAAAAATCTCTCCGACGTGCGCATGGTGGTCTCCGGCGCAGGCGCCGCGGCCATCGCCTGTATGAACCTGCTGGTGGCGCTGGGCATGCAGAAGCACAATATTGTGGTCTGCGACTCCAAGGGCGTGATCTGCAAAGACCGCGAGCCAAACATGGCGGAAACCAAGGCGGCCTATGCGGTGGAAGACGACGGCAAGCGCACGCTTGAAGACGTGATTGACGGTGCTGACATTTTCCTCGGCTGTTCAGGCCCGAAAGTGCTGACCCAGGAGATGGTGCAGAAGATGGCGCGCGCGCCAATGATCCTGGCTCTGGCGAACCCGGAGCCGGAAATTCTGCCGCCGCTGGCGAAGGCGGTGCGTGAAGACGCTATCATCTGCACCGGACGTTCGGACTACCCGAACCAGGTGAACAACGTGCTCTGCTTCCCGTTCATCTTCCGCGGGGCGCTGGACGTCGGCGCCACGGCGATCAACGAAGAGATGAAGCTGGCTGCCGTTCATGCTATCGCAGAGCTGGCGCACGCCGAGCAGAGCGAAGTGGTGGCCTCCGCCTACGGCGATCAGGATCTGAGCTTCGGCCCCGACTACATCATCCCTAAACCATTTGACCCGCGTCTGATCGTGAAGATCGCGCCAGCGGTGGCCAAAGCGGCGATGGACTCCGGCGTGGCGACGCGGCCGATTGAAGATTTCGATGCCTACGTCGATAAACTCACCGAGTTCGTTTACAAAACCAACCTGTTTATGAAGCCGATCTTCTCCCAGGCGCGCGCCGACGCGAAGCGCGTGGTGCTGGCGGAAGGGGAAGAGGCGCGCGTGCTGCATGCCACGCAGGAGCTGATCACCTTAGGGCTGGCGAAACCGATCCTGATTGGTCGTCCGAGCGTGATCGAGATGCGTATTCAGAAGCTCGGCCTGCAAATTAAGCCGGGCGTGGACTTTGAGATCGTTAACAACGAATCCGATCCGCGCTTCAAAGAGTACTGGAACGAATACTATTCGATCATGAAGCGTCGCGGGATCACCCAGGAGCAGGCGCAGCGGGCGGTGATCAGCAACACCACGGTGATCGGCGCGATCATGGTTCATCGCGGTGAGGCGGATGCGCTGATCTGCGGCACCATCGGCGAGTACCATGAGCATTTCAGCGTGGTACAGGAGATCTTCGGCTATCGCGAGGGCGTCCATACTGCCGGCGCAATGAACGCGCTGCTGCTGCCAAGCGGTAACACCTTTATCGCCGATACCTACGTCAACGACGATCCCTCCCCGGACGAACTGGCGGAAATCACCGTGATGGCGGCGGAAACCGTGCGCCGCTTTGGTATCGAGCCGAAAGTGGCGCTGCTGTCGCACTCAAACTTCGGGTCATCCAAATCCGCGGCGGCGTGCAAAATGCGCCAGACGCTGGACCTGGTGCGCGAGCGTGCGCCGGAGCTGATGATCGACGGCGAGATGCACGGCGACGCCGCGCTGGTGGAGAGTATTCGTAATGAACGTATGCCGGACAGCCCGCTGAAAGGCTCGGCGAACGTGCTGATTATGCCGAACGTGGAAGCGGCGCGTATTAGCTATAACCTGCTGCGCGTGTCGAGTTCTGAAGGGGTGACCGTAGGGCCAGTGCTGATGGGGGTGTCAAAACCGGTACATGTGTTAACGCCGATTGCCTCCGTGCGTCGTATCGTCAACATGGTGGCGCTGGCGGTGGTTGAGGCGCAGACGCAGCCGCTGTAATTTATTGCCCTCGCCCCTCACCCTAACCCTCTCCCCATAGGGGAGAGGGGACTGCTCTGAGCCGTCTTTTCACCCTCGCCCCTTTGGGGAGAGGGCCGGGGTGAGGGGTAAGGGTTAAACCCAGTCCCGAACCTTAATAAACTCACTCAAGGCAGCCTCCGGGCTGCCTTCTTTTGGCGCGTAGCTGTATTCCCAGCGCACCAGCGGCGGCATCGACATCAGAATGGACTCCGTGCGCCCGCCGGTTTGCAGGCCAAACAGCGTCCCGCGATCCCACACCAGATTAAACTCCACGTAGCGCCCGCGACGGTAGAGCTGGAACTCACGCTCGCGCACGCCGTAGTCGGTGTCTTTGCGGCGTTCGACAATCGGAAGATAGGCGTCGGTAAAGCCTTCACCCACCGCGCGCATAAAGCTGAACGCGGTATCAAAATCCGGCGTGTTGAGATCGTCAAAGAACAGCCCGCCGATGCCGCGCTGCTCGTCGCGATGCTTCAGATAGAAATAGTCATCGCACCACTTTTTATATTTAGGGTAAACGTCTTCGCCAAACGGCAGGCAGAGGTCGCGCGCGGTGGTGTGCCAGTGCACGGCATCCTCTTCGAAGCCATAGTAAGGAGTTAAGTCGAAACCGCCGCCAAACCACCAGACCGGATCGGCTCCCGGTTTTTCCGCGATGAAAAAGCGCACGTTGGCGTGGCTGGTTGGCACAAACGGGTTATGCGGATGCACCACCAGCGATACGCCCATCGCCTCGAAGCTGCGGCCCGCCAGTTCAGGCCGATGCGCCGTGGCGGACGCTGGCATTGCATCACCGTGGACGTGGGAGAAGTTGACCCCGGCCTGTTCAAAAATACCGCCGTTACGCAGCACGCGGCTGCGCCCGCCGCCGCCCGCTTCGCGCTGCCAGGTGTCTTCCTGGAATTCACCGCCGTCTGCGGCGGTCAGTTTCTGGCAAATCGCGTCCTGGAGCTGCATCAGGAAAGTTTTGACCAGCTGTGCATTCGGTTTCATCAACGTTTCCTGGAGTGCGCTTTTTGATTATCGAACCAGTTGAAATAACTGATGACCCCGGAGGCGATGGCGTTCGCGATCTTCTGACGAAACGCCTTAGTGCCGAGTAAACGCTCTTCTTCCGGGTTGGTAATGAACGAGGTTTCCACCAGCACGGACGGAATAGACGGTGACTTCAGCACCACAAACGCGGCCTGCTCGGTGCTTTTACTGTGCAGACGGTGCACGGGCTTAATCCGTTTGAGGATATGCGAGCCGAGCGTCAGGCTGTTTTTGATGGTATCGGTCTGCACGAGATCGAACAGAACCTGCTGCAACAGATGGTCTTTGTCGGTGGCTTTTTTCCCGGCCACTTCATCCGCCCGGTTTTCGCGATCGGAGAGGTATTTCGCCATGGCGCTACTGGCGCCACGGTTGGAGAGCGCAAATACCGAGGCGCCTGCGGCGGAAGGGTTTGTGAAGCCATCCGCATGAATGGACATAAACAGGTCTGCGCCGTGCTTGTGGGCAATCTCCACGCGATCGTACAGCGGGATAAACGTGTCGCCCGTGCGCGTCAGGCGGGCGTCAATACCGTTGCTGCGTAAAATTGCGCGTACATTTTTTGCAATTGCCAGCACGACGTGTTTTTCTTTCGACCCGTTTCGGCCAATGGCGCCGGTGTCGATCCCGCCGTGGCCCGGATCGAGCATGACCAGACGCTTTGCGCCAGCTTTTTTGGTTTTCGGCTTGCTGTGTCCGTTACTGGTTTTAAGCGTGCTCTCTTCTTTTGCCTGAGCCTGCTTTGCGATACCCGATAACGTTAAGGCCGCCAGCCCCGCTTTGAGAACCTGACGACGCGATGTGAGTGCTTTTAATGGTTTGAATGTGCTCATGCGGCCTGAATTGTAAAAATTGGGGTCCTGGTGTTATATCGTATCGTGTTTCCCGTTACGACAGTCCTTATTGAGAATTGTTTTACTTTTCATTTCAATACGTGACAAAGTGACATTATGCCAAATTTTGGCGAGTTTTTCCCCGGTTATTGGCTAAACGCCCTGTTCACGCCATAATCACTGTTTTTAAACCCGAAAAGGCGGTTAATACCATGGAGATACGCGTTTTTCGCCAGGAAGATTTCGAAGAGGTGATCACCCTTTGGGAGCGCTGCGATCTGCTGCGTCCGTGGAACGATCCGGAAATGGACATCGAACGGAAGGTGAATCACGACGTCAGTCTGTTTCTGGTCGCTGAGGTCAACGGCGAAGTGGTCGGGACGGTGATGGGCGGGTACGACGGCCACCGCGGCTCGGCCTACTATCTGGGCGTGCACCCGGAATACCGCGCGCGCGGCATCGCCAACGCGCTGCTTAACCGTCTGGAAAAGAAACTGATCGCCCGTGGCTGCCCGAAAATCCAGATTATGGTCCGGGAAGATAACGACGTGGTGCTGGGCATGTATGAACGTCTGGGCTACGAGCACGCGGATGTACTGACGCTGGGTAAGCGCCTGATCGAAGATGAAGAGTACTGAGTTCCACCCTGGCGACTACGACGTTCACGGTCGTCTTCGTCTGCCTTTTTTGTTCTGGTGCGTTCTGCTGTTGCAGGCCCGCACCTGGGTGCTGTTCGTGATGGCTGGCGCGTCGCGCGGGCAGGGCGATACGTTACTGAATCTCTTTTATCCCGATCACGATGCGTTCTGGCTGGGGTTACTGCCGGGCGTACCGGCGGTCCTGGCGTTTCTGTGCAGCGGACGGCGGCAAGCCATTCCGCGCTTCTGGCGCGCGCTTCGCTGGCTGTTGATCCTGGCGCAGTTTGTGCTTCTGGTCTGGCAACCCTTGCTCTGGCTGTACGGCGAGCCGCTTTCGGGTATCGGGATTGCACTGGTGGTGGCGGATATTGTCGCGCTGCTGTGGCTGGTCACGAATCCCCGTTTACGCGCCTGTTTTACGCAAGAGCCAGATTAAAACGGCACTTTTTGCCGATACTGCACTCCAACAAGCGTTGATTTACTACGTAAGGACGTCTCAATGAAATCGCTGCGTTTACTTTTATGCGCTCTCCCGCTGGCGTTAACCGGCTGTTCCACGCTCTCATCCATCAACTGGTCTGCGGCCTATCCGTGGAACTGGTTTGGCTCCTCAATGGAAGTGACCGAGCAGGGCGTGGGCAAAATCACCGCCTCGACGGCGCTGGATCAGGATGCCATTCAGGATGCCATCGGCAGTGATTATCGCCTGCGCAGCGGCATGAAAACCGAGAACGGCAACATCGTGCGCTATTTCGAAGCGTTGAAAGATGACAAGGTGGCAATGGTCATCAACGGCGATAAAGGTACGGTCAACCGCATTGCGGTGATGGATGAAGAGATCCCGACCTCAGGTGGCGTGAAGGTGGGAACGCCGTTTGGCGAACTCTATCAGAAAGCGTTTGGCCACTGCGCCAGTGTGCCATCGGAGGAGAGCGTGGCGGTCGAGTGTAAGGCCGACGGCAGCCAGCATATTAGCTATGTGTTCAGCGGCACCTGGAACGGTCCGGAAGGGTTAATGCCGTCTGACGACACCCTGAAAAAGTGGAAAGTGAGCAAAATTATCTGGCAGCAGTAATTTGCGCCTGAGCAAGCCGCCTCGCTGAAATCCGGGTATAATAGCCGCCATCAATGCCACGCTGTCGTGGCATCTTTATTTCAGGAGGAGCGATGTCTCAGGTTCAGAGTGGCATTTTGCCAGAACATTGCCGGGCGGCGATTTGGATTGAAGCCAACGTCAAAGGGGACGTGGATGCCCTGCGCGCGGCCAGCAAAGTATTCGTTGATAAACTGGCCACCTTCCAGGCCAAATTCCCCGAAGCCCATCTGGGCGCGGTGGTCGCCTTTGGCAGCACCGTCTGGCGTCATCTGAGCGGCGGCGAAGGCGCAGAAGAGCTGAAAGACTTTATTCCTTATGGCAAAGGTCTTGCGCCCGCCACCCAGTATGACGTTCTGATCCATATCCTCTCCCTGCGTCACGACGTGAACTTTTCTGTCGCTCAGGCTGCGATTGAGGCCTTTGGTGACAGTATCGACGTGCAGGAAGAGATCCACGGTTTCCGCTGGGTGGAAGAGCGCGATTTGAGCGGCTTCGTCGACGGCACCGAAAACCCGGCCGGGGAAGAGACGCGTCGCGAGGTGGCTGTAATCAAGGATGGCGTGGACGCGGGCGGCAGCTATGTGTTCGTCCAGCGCTGGGAGCATAACCTCAGGCAGCTTAACCGCATGAGCGTGCATGACCAGGAGATGATGATTGGCCGTACCAAAGATGCCAATGAAGAGATTGACGGCGATGCGCGTCCGGTCACTTCCCACCTGTCCCGCGTTGACCTTAAAGAAGACGGTAAGGGGCTGAAGATTGTTCGCCAGAGCCTGCCGTACGGCACCGCGAGCGGTACGCACGGCCTGTACTTCTGCGCTTACTGCGCACGCCTCTACAACATCGAACAGCAGCTGCTGAGCATGTTTGGCGATACCGACGGTAAGCGTGACGCCATGCTGCGCTTCACCCGCCCGGTGACCGGCGGCTACTACTTTGCGCCGTCCGTTGAGCGCCTGCTGGCGTTGTAAATCGCTCTCCATTCGTAGGCCGGGTAAGCGTGAGCGCCACCCGGCAATTTCTCCCGCACCTCTTATTCCCTTTTCTGCTTCTAAATCACCAAACGGTATATAAAACCGTTACTCCTTTAGACTCCGTTATAAATATTATGACTATAAGATAGTCATCACATTTATAAGGGTGCGCAATGGCCGTTACTGTACTGAAAAAAGGATCGCTGGCACTGGCAGGTTTACTGCTGGTGGCGCAGGCGCAGGCAACCGAGTTGCTGAACAGTTCTTATGATGTTTCGCGCGAGCTGTTTGCCGCCCTTAATCCCGCATTTGAACAGCAGTGGGCGAAAGAGAACAGCGGCGACAAGCTGACCATCAAGCAGTCGCACGCTGGCTCATCTAAGCAGGCGCTGGCCATTTTGCAGGGGCTGAAAGCGGACGTGGTGACCTACAACCAGGTCACGGACGTGCAGATCCTGCACGACAAAGGCAAACTGATCCCGGCGAACTGGCAAAGCCGCCTGCCGAACAACAGTTCGCCATTTTACTCCACCATGGGCTTCCTGGTACGCAAGGGCAACCCGAAGAACATCCACGACTGGAACGACCTGGTGCGTTCAGACGTAAAGCTGATCTTCCCGAATCCGAAAACCTCCGGCAACGCACGTTACACCTATCTGGCGGCGTGGGGCGCGGCGGACAAAGCTGACGGTAACGATAAAGCGAAAACCGAACAGTTTATGACCCAGTTCCTGAAAAACGTCGAGGTGTTTGATACCGGAGGTCGTGGCGCAACCACCACCTTCGCCGAGCGCGGGCTGGGCGACGTACTGATCAGCTTTGAATCCGAAGTGAACAATATTCGTAAACAGTACGAAGCGCAGGGCTTCGAAGTGGTTATCCCGAAAACGAACATTCTGGCCGAGTTCCCGGTGGCGTGGGTGGATAAAAACGTTAAGGCTAACGGCACAGAAAAGGCGGCGAAAGCCTACCTGAACTATCTGTACAGCCCGCAGGCGCAGACCGTTATCACCGACTACTACTACCGTGTCAACAACCCGGACGTGATGAGCAAGCTGAAAGACAAATTCCCGCAGACCGAGCTGTTCCGCGTGGAAGATCATTTTGGCGCCTGGCCTGAGGTCATGAAAACGCATTTTGTCAGCGGCGGTGAGTTGGACAAACTGCTGGCAGCGGGGCGTAAGTAATGTTTGCAGTGTCCTCCAGACGTGTGCTGCCGGGCTTTACCTTAAGCCTCGGGACCAGCCTGCTGTTCGTCTGTCTGATTTTGTTATTACCGCTCAGCGCGCTGGTGATGCAGCTCGCTGAGATGAGCTGGTCCCAGTACTGGGAAGTGATTACTAACCCGCAGGTGGTGGCGGCCTACCAGGTCACCCTGCTGTCTGCGTTCGTGGCCTCGATTTTTAACGGCGTGTTTGGCCTGCTGATGGCGTGGATCTTAACTCGCTATCGCTTCCCGGGCCGCACCCTGCTCGACGCGCTGATGGATCTGCCGTTTGCCCTGCCGACGGCGGTTGCCGGTTTGACGCTGGCGTCGCTGTTTTCCGTGAACGGCTTTTACGGTGAGTGGCTGGCGAAGTTTGATATCAAAGTGACCTATACCTGGCTCGGTATCGCGGTGGCCATGGCCTTTACCAGCATCCCGTTTGTGGTACGTACCGTGCAGCCGGTGCTGGAAGAGTTAGGACCCGAATACGAAGAGGCCGCAGAAACGCTCGGCGCCACGCGCTGGCAGAGTTTTCGCAAGGTCGTGCTGCCGGAACTCTCTCCGGCGTTGCTGGCGGGTATCGCGCTCTCCTTTACCCGCAGCCTCGGTGAATTTGGCGCGGTCATTTTTATCGCCGGGAACATCGCGTGGAAAACCGAAGTAACCTCGCTGATGATTTTTGTCCGTTTGCAGGAGTTTGATTATCCGGCCGCGAGTGCGATTGCCTCGGTGATCCTTGCCGCGTCGCTGCTACTGCTGTTCTCGATTAACACTCTGCAAAGTCGCTTTGGTCGACGTGTGGTAGGTCACTGATGGCGGAAGTTACGCAATTGAAGCGCTATGACGCGCCCCGCATCAACTGGGGCAAATGGTTTCTGATTGGTACCGGCGTGCTGGTCTCCGCATTCATTCTCGTCGTGCCGATGGTGTACATCTTCGTTCAGGCCTTCAGCAAAGGGATTATGCCCGCGCTGCAAAACCTGGCCGATCCGGACATGCTCCACGCCATCTGGCTGACGGTCATGATTGCCCTGATCACCGTCCCGGTGAATCTGGTGTTTGGCGTATTGCTGGCCTGGCTGGTAACGCGCTTTAACTTCCCGGGGCGTCAGCTGCTGCTGACCCTGCTGGATATCCCGTTTGCGGTGTCACCGGTGGTGGCGGGTCTGGTTTATCTGCTCTTCTACGGTTCCAATGGCCCGCTGGGCGGCTGGCTGGATGAACACGACCTGCAGATCATGTTCGCCTGGCCCGGGATGGTGCTGGTGACCGTCTTTGTCACCTGTCCGTTCGTGGTACGCGAGCTGGTGCCGGTGATGCTCAGCCAGGGCAGCCATGAAGATGAAGCCGCGGTGCTGCTCGGCGCTTCCGGCTGGCAGATGTTCCGCCGCGTCACGCTGCCGAATATCCGCTGGGCACTGCTTTACGGCGTGGTACTGACCAACGCCCGTGCGATCGGTGAGTTTGGCGCGGTGTCGGTGGTATCCGGCTCGATTCGCGGCGAAACCCTGTCGCTGCCGTTACAGATTGAATTACTGGAACAGGACTACAACACCGTCGGTTCCTTTACTGCCGCAGCGTTGCTGACGCTGATGGCGATTTTGACCCTGTTTTTGAAGAGTGTGGTGCAGTGGCGTTTAGAGAATCAGGAAAAACGTCAGCATCAGGAGGGAAATCATGAGCATTGAGATTGCCAATATTAAGAAGTCTTTTGGTCGCACCCAGGTGCTGAATGATATCTCGCTGGATATCCCTTCCGGACAAATGGTGGCGCTGCTGGGGCCGTCTGGCTCCGGTAAAACCACGCTGCTGCGTATTATCGCCGGGCTTGAGCACCAGACCAGCGGACATATCCGCTTCCACGGTACGGACGTAAGCCGTTTGCATGCCCGCGACCGTAAAGTGGGTTTTGTATTCCAGCACTACGCCCTGTTCCGCCACATGACGGTATTCGACAACATCGCGTTTGGTCTGACCGTACTGCCGCGTCGTGAGCGTCCGAATGCGGCCGCCATCAAAGCGAAAGTGACCAAACTGCTGGAGATGGTGCAGCTGGCTCATCTGGCGGACCGCTTCCCGGCACAGCTTTCTGGCGGGCAGAAACAGCGCGTGGCGCTGGCGCGTGCGTTAGCCGTGGAACCGCAAATCCTGCTGCTGGACGAACCGTTTGGCGCGCTGGATGCGCAGGTGCGTAAAGAGCTCCGCCGCTGGCTGCGTCAGCTTCATGAGGAACTCCAGTTCACCAGCGTTTTCGTGACCCACGATCAGGAAGAGGCGATGGAAGTAGCCGACCGCGTGGTGGTGATGAGTCAGGGCAACATTGAGCAGGTTGACGAGCCAGAGCAACTCTGGCGTGAACCGGCGACCCGCTTTGTGCTGGAGTTTATGGGGGAAGTAAACCGCCTTCAGGGTACTATTCGCGGCGGTCAGTTCCACGTTGGCGCGCACCGCTGGCCGCTGGGGTATACCTCCGCGCACCAGGGACCGGTGGATCTGTTCCTGCGCCCGTGGGAAGTGGACGTCAGCCGCCGTACCAGCCTGGACTCACCGCTTCCGGTGCAGGTGCTGGAAGCTAGCCCTAAAGGTCACTACACCCAATTAGTGGTACAGCCCCTGGGCTGGTACACCGAGCCGCTGACCGTGGTTATGCGTGACGACGAGCCGCCGCACCGGGGGGAACGCCTGTTTGTGGGGCTGCAACACGCGCGCATTTATCACGGCAACGAGCGCATCGAGACGCGCGAGGATATTGCTCTGGCGGAGTCAGCCTGATAGGTTATTGAGTATGTTTTTCGCCCGGTGGCGTGATGCTTACCGGGCTTTTTATTGAGTAAAAATCGTGAATACACTCGAACACACCATCGGCAACACCCCTCTGGTCAAACTTCAGCGCATGGGGTGTGACAACGGCAGCGAAATCTGGGTCAAACTTGAAGGCAATAACCCGGCGGGGTCGGTGAAAGACCGGGCGGCGCTGTCGATGATTGTTCAGGCCGAAAAGCGCGGCGAGATAAAGCCCGGCGATGTGCTGATCGAAGCCACCAGCGGTAACACCGGTATCGCACTGGCGATGATTGCCGCCCTGAAAGGCTATCGTATGAAGCTGCTGATGCCGGATAACATGAGCCAGGAGCGCCGTGCCGCCATGCGTGCCTACGGGGCCGAGCTGATTCTGGTGAGCAAAGAGCAGGGTATGGAAGGGGCGCGAGATTTAGCGTTAGCGATGGCGGAGCGCGGGGAAGGCAAGCTGCTCGACCAGTTTAATAACCCGGACAACCCGTACGCGCACTACACCACCACCGGCCCGGAAATCTGGCAGCAAACCGGCGGGCGCATCACCCACTTTGTCTCCAGCATGGGGACCACGGGCACGATCACCGGTGTGTCACGTTTTCTGCGCGAGCAGGAGCAGCCGGTGACGATTGTCGGCCTCCAGCCGGAAGAGGGAAGCAGTATTCCGGGCATTCGCCGCTGGCCCGCGGAGTATATGCCGGGCATCTTTAATGCTCAGCTTGTGGACCAGGTGCTGGATATTCATCAGCGCGAGGCGGAAAATACCATGCGTGAGCTGGCCGTGCGTGAAGGCATCTTCTGCGGCGTCAGTTCGGGTGGCGCGGTAGCGGGGGCGATTCGGGTGGCTAAGGCAAACCCGGGTGCAGTAGTGGTAGCGATTATTTGCGATCGCGGCGATCGCTACCTGTCGACCGGCGTCTTTGGTGAAGAGAGTTATTCGCAGGGGGCGGGGATTTAAGCGTCATGGAGATGATTTTATTCCGGGATAACACCCGGGCGCAGCAAACCGATATTGTCGCCGTTCAGTCGCAGGTGGTGTACGGCAGTGTGGGAAACAGCATCGCGGTGCCAAATATTCGCACCCATCGACTGAACGTTACCGCCGTGCCGACGGTGCTGTTCAGCAATACGCCTCACTACGACACCTTCTACGGCGGGGTGATCCCGGACGAGTGGTTCAGCAGCTACCTGAAGGCGCTGGAAGAGCGCGAGATCCTGCGCGAGCTTAAAGCAGTCACTACCGGCTATATGGGCAACGCCAGCCAGATCGTGCTGCTGGCGCAGTGGCTGAAGGCGATCAAAGTTCAACATCCCGATCTGCTGGTGCTGGTCGACCCGGTAATCGGAGACATCGACAGCGGGATGTACGTGAAGCCGGATATTCCTGAAGCCTACCGTGAGCACCTGCTCCCGCTGGCCCAGGGCATTACGCCCAACGTGTTTGAGCTGGAAGTGCTGAGCGGCAAACCGTGCCGTACGCCGGAGAGCGCCATTGCCGCCGCGCAGGGGCTGCTGTCTGACACGCTTAAATGGGTGGCGATCACCAGCGCGCCAGTGGCTGACGATCCGCAAAATATCCACGTCGTGCTGGTGAGCGGGGAGGGCGTTACCGTAAGCGCACACCCGCGCGTTGAGACGGACCTGAAAGGGACGGGGGATCTGTTCTGTTCGGAGCTGGTGAGCGGTATCGTCGGCGGTAAAACCGTGGCCGACGCCATTCGCATGGCGGGCGACAGGGTGACTGACGTGATGATCTATACGCAGTCGAAAGGCTACGACGAGCTTATTCTGCCTGCATAAACAAAAATGGCGCCCGAAGGCGCCATTTTACCGTGCGGCAAGAATTACTTCTTGATGCGGATAACCGGGGTTTCACCCACGGTAACGCTGCCAGACAGTTTGATCAGCTCTTTGATTTCGTCCATGTTGGAGATAACAACCGGAGTCAGGGTAGACTTCGCTTTTTCTTCCAGCAGTGGCAGATCGAATTCAATTACAGGGTCGCCAACTTTAACACGCTGGCCTTCTTCCGCGATACGTTTGAAGCCTTCGCCTTTCAGTTCAACGGTGTCGATACCGAAGTGAACGAACAGTTCGATACCGCTATCGGATTCGATAGAGAACGCATGGTTGGTTTCAAAAATCTTACCAATGGTACCGTCAACTGGAGCAACCATTTTGTTGCCAGTTGGTTTGATAGCAATGCCATCACCAACGATTTTCTCAGCAAACACTACATCCGGCACGTCTTCGATATTGACGATCTCGCCGGAGAGCGGAGCAACAATCTCAATAGTTCCGGAGTCGCTATTGCTTTTGTCACCGAACAGTTTACTAAATAAACCCATTAGACTTATCTCCTAAGCAGTAATTTGGGCCGCATCTCGTGGATTAGCAGATTGTTTTTTCTTCAATGAACTTGTTAACCAGCGTCATTAACTCGTCCGTTGTCGGTTGAGCAAGAGCCTGCTCTGCTAATACCTTCGCATCTTCGAAGTTCGTGTTACGGATAATCTTCTTGATGCGCGGGATGGAAATGGCGCTCATAGAGAATTCGTCCAGACCCATACCCAGCAACAGAAGTGTAGCACGTTCGTCGCCTGCAAGCTCACCACACATGCCAGTCCATTTACCTTCTGCATGAGAAGCATCAATAACTTGCTTGATCAAATTCAGTACAGACGGCGACATTGGCTGGTAGAGATGTGAAATCATATCATTACCACGGTCAACTGCCAGGGTGTACTGCGTTAAATCATTGGTACCGATACTAAAGAAATCAACTTCTTTGGCTAAATGACGTGCAATGGTCGCGGCTGCCGGTGTTTCCACCATCACGCCGATCTCGATTGACTCGTCAAATGCTTTACCTTCGTCACGCAGTTCCTGCTTGTAGATTTCAATCTCTTTCTTCAGTGCACGCACTTCTTCAACAGAGATGATCATCGGGAACATGATGCGCAGCTTACCGAAAGCGGATGCACGCAGGATAGCGCGAACCTGGTCACGCAGGATCTCTTTGCGATCCATGGCGATACGTACGGCACGCCAGCCCAGGAACGGGTTCTCTTCTTTCGGGAAGTTCATGTACGGCAGCTCTTTGTCGCCACCGATATCCATGGTGCGGACGATAACGGCCTGCGAGCCGCACGCTTCCGCAACCGCTTTGTACGCTGCAAACTGCTCTTCTTCCGTTGGCAGGGCGTCGCGGTCCATGAACAGGAATTCAGTACGATACAGACCTACACCTTCCGCACCGTTGCGCTCAGCGCCGTCAACGTCACGTACGGTACCGATGTTAGCGCACACTTCAACCTGATGGCCGTCCAGCGTGATGGCTGGCAGATCTTTCAGTTTAGCGAGTTCCGCTTTCTCGGTAGCAACCTGCTCCTGAACGGAACGCAGCTGCTCGATCACATCGTTAGTTGGGTTGACGTAAACCACGTTGTTTACGGCATCCAGAATCAGATAGTCGTCGTTTTTCACCTGCGAGGTGACGCTACCGGTACCCACGATGGCTGGCAGCTCCAGAGAACGCGCCATGATAGAGGTGTGGGAGGTACGTCCACCTGCATCAGTAATGAAACCCAGCACCTTGTTCAGGTTCAGCTGTGCGGTTTCAGACGGGGTCAGGTCAGCGGCAACCAGGATGACTTCGTCCTGAATCGCGCTCAGATCGATGATGGCCAGACCCAGGATGTTGCGCAGCAGGCGCTTACCGATGTCACGTACGTCAGCCGCACGCTCTTTCAGGTATTCATCGTCCAGTTCTTCCAGGGCAGTTGCCTGACCTTCGATAACTTCATGCGCAGCCGCGTCGGCCGTCATGCCTTTATCTTTAATCAGGGCTATGATTTCCTGCTCCAGCTCCTCATCTTCGAGCAGCATAATGTGCCCTTCGAAGATGGCTTCTTTTTCTTCACCGAAAGTTTCGCCAGCTTTAGTTTTAATCGCTTCCAGTTGCGCAGATGCCTTGGCACGACCGCTCAGAAAACGTTCAACTTCCTGATCAACCTTGTCGGCAGAAATTTTTTTCCGGTCAATGACGATTTCGTCTTCTTTCAGCAGCAATGCTTTGCCGAAAGCGATACCCGGGGATGCTAAAATGCCTGAAATCATAACCCTACCTTACTTGTGACTGATATTGAAAAGAACCCGGTAAACTTACTCGAGTTCAGCCATCAGCTTAACCAGATGCTCAACTGCTTTCTGCTCGTCTTCACCTTCAGCGGAGATGGTAACAACGGTACCCTGAGTCAGACCCAGAGTTTGCAGCTTGAACAGGCTTTTTGCGCTAGCGCTTTTGCCGTTGGAAGTCACAGTGATTTCAGAAGTGAAGCCTTTCGCTTCTTTAACAAACTGAGCAGCAGGGCGGGTGTGCAGACCGTTCGGAGCGGTAATGGTAACTTCTTGCTGGAACATTGTATTTCCCCAACTTATAGGTTTAGTGTTGTGGAACTAAAGTCTAGCCTGGCGACTTAACTTTAGCCTGTATAGTTAGCGCTGACGTTTCAATCGTCATTAAACATTATGCAGTGAAAGCAAGACTTGAACCAAATCATAAAATCGATTCAGCAGCGCTATTTCGTTCACCGATTAATTTCGCGCATCAAAATAATTGCTGGTTTAAATACCAGACCCAACGGGGTGAAGCAATGCCAGGAGGGGTAAAACTTTGAAGCAGGCCACAAAAAAGCACCTGAAAAGGTGCTTTTTTACGCGTTTTTAACATGCTGGCATCACTGTTGCAGTTCTTTCTCTGTGAAGAGATCGGCAAACAGTGCTGTGCTTAAGTAACGCTCACCCGAAGACGGTAGGATAACCACAATATTCTTGTTGGTAAAGGTTTCGTCTTCCAGCAGTTTGAGAGCTGCAGCAACCGCCGCACCGGAAGAGATACCCGCCAGAATGCCTTCCTCGTCCATCAGGCGACGCGCCGTGGAGATGGCTTCTTCATTGGTGATTGCGACCACTTTATCGATCAGCTTCAGATCGAGGTTGCCTGGAATAAAGCCAGCGCCGATACCCTGGATTTTGTGCGGACCTGGTTTGATCTCTTCGCCTGCCAGCGCCTGAGCGATAACCGGAGAGTCGGTTGGCTCAACGGCAACGGTAATCAGATCTTTTTTACCTTTCGTGCCTTTAATATAGCGAGACACCCCGGTCAGCGTACCGCCGGTGCCTACGCCGGAGATAAACACATCAACCTGACCGTCGGTATCTTCCCAGATTTCCGGGCCGGTGGTTTTCTCATGAATTTCCGGGTTGGCCGGGTTGCTGAACTGCTGGAGCAGCAGATACTTTGCAGGATCGCTGGCGACGATTTCTTCGGCCTTCTGAATCGCGCCCTTCATGCCTTTCGCGCCTTCCGTGAGGACCAGATTCGCACCCAACGCTTTCAGCAGCTTACGGCGCTCAATACTCATGGTTTCAGGCATAGTCAGCGTCAGCTTATAGCCGCGCGCCGCCGCAACATAGGCCAGGGCGATACCGGTATTGCCGCTGGTGGGTTCAACCAGCTCAACGCCAGGTTTCAGCACGCCACGCTTTTCAGCATCCCAAATCATATTCGCACCGATACGGCATTTAACGCTGAAGCTTGGGTTACGAGATTCGACCTTCGCCAGAATGCGTCCATTACCGATACGGTTCAGTCGAACCAAGGGCGTATGACCGATAGTCAGCGAGTTGTCTTCATAAATCTTACTCATGGCCTGTCCTTAACTGTATGAAATTGGGATACCGACCCAGCATACCTGTTGAACAGGTATGGGGAAGTAAGGAAATCGCATATCTATATGCTGCAAGGAAATAATGGGGATCAGTATGGAATAAGGGGCGGCATAAGCCACCCCTCTTTTACACATTTTTGCATTACTTCCATAACGCGTGCTTAGCACGGTAGCAGTCCACCCACATCGCCGTCGCGCCGCAAACGGCAACGGGCATGATGAACAGATTCAGGAAAGGGATCATGGTGAACAGGCTGGTAAGGGCACCAAACTGCATATTGGCAACCTTCTGAGTGCGCAGGGCAGTGCGCATCTCTTTAAACGGCACTTTGTGGTTATCGAACGGATAATCACAGTACTGGATAGCAAGCATCCAGGCGCTGAACAGGAACCACAGCACGGGTGCGACCGTCTGGCCGATCCCGGGTACAAAATAAAGGATAAGCAGCACAATCGCCCGCGGCAGGTACCACGCGAATTTCTGCCATTCACGCTTCATGATGCGGGGGACATCTTTCACGATCCCCAGTACGCCCGTGTCAGGCGGCGCCGCACCGGTCAGGCGCGCTTCCAGCTGTTCGGCCAGTAGACCGTTGAACGGCGCGGCTATCCAGTTAGCTATCGTCGAAAAGAAATAGCCGAAAACCAGCAGCACGGAGATAACCGCAATCGGCCAGAGCAGGTAGTCCAACCACTGTAACCAGTCCGGCACATAGCTCATCAGGGAAGGGATCCAGCTTTCCAGTCTGGTGAACAGCCACCAGAACGCGCCCCCCATCAGAATAATGTTGATCAGTAACGGCAAAACAACGAAGCGTCGAATGCCCGGCAGGGAGACCAGTTTCCAGCCCTGAGAAAAGTACCAGACCCCGCTACGTGGGGCAGAAGAAGATGTTGAAACCATACCAGGCTGTACTCCTTTTTACACAACCAGTGGAATTGCCCGCCTATATTATCCAGTTACGGGCCAATGACCAGTTCGGAAATGTTCGAAAAACCAGCAAAAAGCACGATTTAGTTCATCTTTATGCTGTGAATGCTCTGCATACACTTGCACTTGACGTAAACGGCAAATACTCTTAGTGAGTAAATGTTTGCCGTGGTGGCAAGGTGTTAGAACAACAGAGAATATAATGATGCAGGATTTGCGTCTGATATTAATCATTGTTGGCGCGATCGCCATAATCGCTTTACTGGTACATGGTTTCTGGACCAGCCGTAAAGAGCGTTCCTCTATGTTTCGCGATCGTCCACTGAAGCGCATGAAGTCCAGTCGCGAAGACGATGACGTTGAAGACGACATCGACGGTCTTGACGACGACGGCGTGGGTGAAGTTCGTGTTCATCGGGTCAATACTGCGCCCGGCGCAGCGCATGGAGAGCATGAAGCTCCCCGCGCTCCGCAGCACCAGTATCAACCACCGTATGCCTCTGCCCAGCCGCGCCAGCCAGCGCCGCCGCCAGTGGAAGAACCTGTTCGTCATCCGTCGCAGCAGCCTGTGCAACAGCAGCCCGTTGCGCCACAGCCTGTACAGCAGCAACCTGTGCAACAGCCTGCACAGCCAGTGCATCAGCCACAGCCAGTGCAACAGCCGCAGCCGGTAGAACAACCGCAGCCTGAATCTGCACCGCCTGCGCCACAGCCCGCTCCGCGCGTTGAGCCTGAGCCTGTTGTTGAGCCAGAACCGGTTGTTGAAAAGCCGCAGCGTAAAGAAGCGGTAATCATCATGAATGTGGCTGCTCATCATGGCACCCATCTGAACGGTGACGTGCTGCTTAACAGCATCCAACAGGCAGGCTTCAAGTTCGGCGACATGAATATTTTCCATCGCCACCTGAGTCCTGACGGCAGCGGTCCGGCGCTGTTCAGCCTGGCCAATATGGTCAATCCAGGCACGTTTGACCCGGAAATGACCGGTGATTTCGTCACGCCTGGGGTTACGATCTTTATGCAGGTGCCGTCCTACGGTGACGAGCTGCAAAACTTTAAGCTGATGCTACAGTCCGCTCAGCACATCGCCGACGAAGTGGGCGGTGTGGTGCTCGACGATCAGCGTCGTATGATGACGCCGCAGAAACTGCGCGAATATCAGGACCGCATCCGCGAAGTTAAGGAAGCTAACGCGTAATCGTCGCGTTTACTTCAACTCCTCCTCAACCCCCGCCTGTCGGGGGTTTTTCTCATTGATGGTGCGATATGGACTCAATCGAACAACAACTTACTGAACTGCGAACCACGCTTCGCCATCATGAATATCTCTATCATGTTATGGACGCACCGGAAGTGCCGGATGCGGAATATGACCGCCTGATGCGTGAACTGCGCGAGCTGGAAGCGCAGCACCCCGAACTGATTACGCCCGATTCCCCAACGCAGCGCGTCGGCGCGGAACCGCTGGGTGCTTTCAGCCAGGTGCGCCACGAAGTGCCGATGCTGTCGCTGGATAACGTGTTTGATGAAGAGAGTTTTCTGGCTTTCAACAAGCGCGTGCAGGATCGCCTGAAGAGCGTCGACAATCTGAGCTGGTGCTGCGAGCTAAAACTGGATGGTCTGGCCGTCAGCATTCTTTATGAGAACGGCGTGATGGTACGTGCCGCAACGCGCGGCGACGGCACCACCGGGGAAGACATCACCACCAATGTGCGCACCATTCGTGCGATCCCGCTGAAGCTGCGTGGCGATAACATTCCTGCGCGGCTGGAAGTGCGCGGGGAAGTTTTCCTTCCGCAGGCGGGCTTTGAGAAGATCAATGAAGAAGCGCGTCGTACCGGGGGTAAAGTGTTTGCAAACCCGCGTAACGCGGCGGCAGGTTCGCTGCGCCAGCTCGATCCGCGTATCACCGCGAAGCGACCGCTTACTTTCTTCTGCTACGGCGTCGGGATCCTGGAAGGCGGTGACCTGCCGGATACCCACCTGGGTCGTTTAATGCAGTTCAAAGAGTGGGGTTTGCCGGTAAGCAACCGCGTGCAGCTTTGCGACTCTCCAGAGGCGGTGCTGGCGTTCTATCACAAGGTTGAAGAAGATCGTCCCACGCTTGGGTTTGATATTGATGGCGTAGTGATCAAGGTTAACTCCCTGGCATTGCAGGAACAGTTGGGTTTTGTTGCCCGGGCGCCACGCTGGGCAGTGGCCTTTAAGTTCCCGGCGCAGGAGCAGATGACCTTCGTTCGCGACGTGGAATTTCAGGTAGGACGTACGGGTGCGATTACGCCTGTGGCGCGTCTGGAGCCTGTGCAGGTGGCTGGCGTGCTGGTCAGTAACGCTACGCTGCATAACGCCGATGAAATTGCCCGTCTGGGGCTGCGAATTGGTGACAAAGTGGTGATTCGCCGCGCGGGCGATGTGATCCCGCAGGTGGTTAACGTAGTGGAATCAGAACGTCCTGCCGATACCCGTGCCATCGAGTTTCCTGCCCATTGCCCGGTATGTGGTTCGGACGTTGAGCGCGTGGAAGGTGAAGCGGTAACGCGCTGTACGGGCGGGTTAATCTGCGGCGCGCAGCGTAAAGAGTCCCTGAAGCACTTCGTCTCCCGCCGGGCGATGGACGTCGACGGAATGGGTGACAAGATCATCGACCAGTTAGTTGAGAAAGAGTATGTCCATACGCCAGCGGACCTCTTTACCCTGACGGCAGGTAAGCTGACCGGTCTTGATCGTATGGGGCCGAAATCTGCCCAGAACGTGGTCAATGCGCTCGAGGCGGCCAAAAATACTACCTTTGCCCGTTTCCTTTACGCGCTCGGCATTCGTGAAGTCGGAGAGGCGACGGCGGCAGGGCTGGCGGCGTATTTCGGCACGCTGGAGGCTCTTGAGAAAGCCACCATCGACGAACTACAGAAAGTCCCTGACGTTGGTATAGTGGTCGCTACCCACGTCTTCAACTTCTTCGCCGAAGAGAGCAACCGTGAAGTGATCGGTAAATTACTGGAACAGGGCATTCACTGGCCCGCACCGGTAGTGGTTAATGCAGAAGAGATCGACAGCCCGTTTGCCGGTAAAACGGTGGTGCTGACCGGCAGTCTGAGCCAGCTCTCGCGTGATGACGCGAAAGCGCGCCTGGTGGCGCTTGGGGCAAAAGTGGCGGGAAGCGTGTCAAAGAAAACCGACCTGGTGATCGCCGGGGAAGCGGCCGGTTCGAAGCTGGCAAAAGCGCAGGAGCTCGGCATCGAGGTGATCGATGAAGCGGAAATGATGCGCCTTTTAGGAGAGTGATGTGGAAAAAGAGCAGCTCGTTGAGATCGCCAATACGGAGATGCCGTTCGGTAAATATAAGGGCCGCAGGCTGATTGATTTACCGGAAGAATATCTGCTGTGGTTTGCCCGTAAGGATGAGTTTCCTGCCGGGCGTCTTGGCGAGCTGATGGCTATCACATTACTGATCAAAACAGAGGGGCTGACCCAGCTGGTGCAGCCCCTGAAACGTCCTTAAACTTTCGCGGCGCGGGTCTCTTCCTGCGCCAGCTTTTCAGTCTGTGCCTTGTAACGCCGCGCCAGTACCGCACACACCATCAGCTGGATCTGATGGAAAATCATCAGCGGCAGTACCATCATCCCAATGACCGACGTCGGGAACAGAATATTGGCCATCGGGATCCCGTTGGCCAGGCTCTTTTTCGATCCGCAGAATACGATGGTGATTTCATCGGCCTTATTGAAGCCGCATTTGCGGGCCACAAAGACGTTAACCGCGATCACAATGGTCAGCAGAACAATGCTTACCACCACAATAAACAGCAGCGATCCTGCACCCACCCTGTGCCAGATGCCGTTCACCACGGCTTCGCTGAAGGCCGTGTAAACCACCAGCAAAATGGAGCTTTGGTCCGTTTTCCCGATCCATTTTTTGTGTTTCGCCACAAACGCCCCAATCCAGGGGCGGGATAAGTGTCCGAGCACAAACGGCAGTAGCAGTTGCAGACAAATTTTACCCACCTGCTCCAGATTACCTTCTGCACCATGCATGTTCATCAGCAGACCGACCAGCAGCGGTGAAACAAAGATCCCGAGCAGGCTGGAAGCCGAAGCAGAACAGACCGCCGCCGCGACGTTGCCGCCCGCCAGCGAGGTAAAGGCAATAGCAGACTGCACGGTGGCCGGCAAAATGCACAGATAAAGGAAACCGGTATAGAGTGCCGGATCGACATTCACCGGCGCCCACCAGGCAAACAGCACGCCCAGAACAGGGAAGAGGATAAAGGTGCTGCACATTACCCAGAGGTGCAGTCGCCAGTGGCTACCGCCTGCAATAATGGCTTCCCGGGAGAGTTTGGCGCCATGCATAAAGAACAACAGGGCAATGGCTGCCGTGGTCAGCCCTTCAATGACCGGAACGAAACCGCCCCGCGCCGGGAAGAACGAGGCCAGCAAGACGACACCAATCAGGGTCAGCGTAAACGGATCAAGGATACGAAAAAGTTTCATAATCACTCCTGAAAACAGATGCCGCTATTGTGCTTTCTTCCCTTTGAGAAATAAAATTGATTTATTGCATCCATTCATGAATTAAACAGATGAATTATTCACTACGTCAGCTTCGTGTTTTCGTCACCGTCGCGCAGGCCCACAGCTTCAGTCGGGCAGGGGAGATGATTGGCCTCAGCCAGTCGGCGGTGAGCCATAGCGTGAAAGAGCTGGAAACTCAAACCGGCGTGAAACTGCTCGACCGCACTACGCGCGAAGTGGTGCTCACCGAAGCGGGACATCAGCTGGCAACGCGTCTGGAAAGGCTGCTGGATGAACTGAACAGTACGCTGAGAGACGTCGGACGGCTTGGACAACAGCTTTCCGGTACCGTGAGAGTGGCGGCGAGCCAGACGATTTCGGCGCATCTTATTCCCCAGTGCATCGCTGAAAGTAATCACCGCTATCCGGATATCGATTTTGTTTTGCACGACAGGCCGCAGCAGTGGGTACTGGAAAGTATTCGTCAGGGGGATGTGGATTTCGGGATTGTTATCGATCCCGGAGCGGTAAGCGACCTGGAATGTGAAGTGGTACTCTCGGAACCCTTTTTATTGCTCTGCCGCGATGATGATCCTCTGGCATCGCTGTCGCAGGTGGCCTGGCAAGCCTTACAGGGGGCAAACCTGGTGTTACAGGATTATGCATCAGGTAGCCGCCCGCTAATAGATGCCGCACTGGCCGCACAGGGCGTAAAGGCAACCATTGTGCAGGAGATTGGGCATCCTGCCACGCTCTTCCCGATGGTCGAAGCGGGGATTGGCATCAGCGTTCTGCCGGCGCTGGCGCTGCCACTGCCGCAGGGGAGTCGTTTAACGGTGAAGCGTTTCGTACCCTGTGTCGAACGCCAGCTGATGCTGGTACGCCGTAAAAACAGGTCTCTTTCCGGAGCGGCTCATGCCTGCTGGGATGTGGTGCGTATGCAGGCCAGGCGTCTGATGGAGGCCCGCACGCGCGATCCACTTTTTAACGAAACCAATGATCAGATATAGATATCAATCTGATGTTCTGCGGAGGGTTTATTGACGCCTTCCGCCACGGCCTGACCGCTTTCCTGTTTTGGCATCGCCTCTTCTGCCTGCTGACGCTGCAATTGCGCCAACTGTGCCTGCAACATTGCCAGCTGAGATTCGAGCAATTCTTGCTGCTTTTGCTTTTCTTCCGCTGTGGCATCACCCATGGCGACTTCTTTGAGTTGCTGAGTGACTTTCGTTATCTGTTTGGTCAGACGGGTGATCTGGGAAGCAATGTCGTTTCCGCCGGAGCTGTTATCTACGCTGCCGATTTCCATCGCCGACAGAGAAACGGGCTTAAGAGTTGTCATATTGAGATCCTTTTCGCCATAAAATAGAGGTATCGGCAAAGAAGGCGTGAGCTTGAGTAAAACAAGCGGTTTGGCTGCAATGGGGATGTGCTATATCGCAGATAGCAAAAAAGCGCCTTTAGGGCGCTTTTTTACATTGGTGGGTCGTGCAGGATTCGAACCTGCGACCAATTGATTAAAAGTCAACTGCTCTACCAACTGAGCTAACGACCCGAAATGGTGGGCGATGACGGGCTCGAACCGCCGACCCCCTCCGTGTAAAGGAGATGCTCTACCAACTGAGCTAATCGCCCATTTCGGAACTGCTACGATAAGGTGAGAATGGTGGGCGATGACGGGCTCGAACCGCCGACCCCCTCCGTGTAAAGGAGATGCTCTACCAACTGAGCTAATCGCCCAATCTCAATTCTTATCTACACTGCGAGTCTACCGAAGTAGATGGTGGGTGATGACGGGCTCGAACCGCCGACCCCCTCCGTGTAAAGGAGATGCTCTACCAACTGAGCTAATCACCCCCGCTGTGTGGAGTCGCATTATAGGGAGAGTTGAAAATGAGTCAACGCATTTTCTAAAGTTTTTATTCGTTCGTCGTAAAATTAGTCAAAACGATCGCAAAACGGACTGTGGTGCATGATTTCTAAACAAAAACAGCAATCTCGAACCGGATAAAGTGATCGACATTGAGGAATCGGCCCACAGTGATAGAATATTGCCCATTGTTTTCTTCCCAGGATTTGCCGATTACCGGCATCTTTATAACGTAAGGCCATTTCATGAAAATCAAAACTCGCTTCGCGCCGAGCCCGACAGGCTATCTGCATGTCGGTGGTGCACGTACTGCTCTCTACTCCTGGCTTTTCGCACGCCACAACAAAGGTGAGTTTGTGCTGCGTATTGAAGACACCGACCTGGAGCGCTCAACGCCGGAAGCAATTGAAGCCATTATGGATGGGATGAACTGGCTGAATCTGGAGTGGGACGAAGGCCCATACTGCCAGACCAAACGTTTTGACCGCTATAACGCCGTAATTGACGAGATGCTGGTCGCAGGCACGGCCTATAAGTGCTACTGCTCAAGGGAGCGTCTGGATGCGCTGCGCGAAGAGCAAATGGCAAAAGGCGAAAAACCGCGTTATGACGGTCGTTGCCGTCATGACCACAGCGAGCATGCTGCTGATGAGCCTTGCGTAGTGCGTTTTGCTAACCCGCAGGATGGCTCTGTTATCTTTGATGACCAGATCCGTGGCCCGATCGAATTCAGCAACCAGGAGCTGGATGACCTCATCATTCGTCGTACTGACGGCTCGCCAACCTATAACTTCTGCGTAGTTGTGGACGACTGGGATATGGAAATCACTCACGTGATCCGTGGTGAAGACCATATCAATAACACCCCGCGTCAGATCAACATTCTGAAAGCGCTGAACGCGCCTGTACCGGTGTATGCGCACGTATCGATGATCAACGGTGACGACGGTAAAAAGCTGTCAAAACGTCATGGCGCGGTGAGCGTGATGCAGTACCGTGATGACGGCTATCTGCCGGAAGCGCTACTGAACTATCTGGTGCGTCTGGGCTGGGCTCATGGTGACCAGGAGATCTTCAGCCGCGAAGAGATGATCGAGCTTTTCTCTCTGAACTCGGTAAGCAAATCAGCCAGCGCGTTCAACACTGACAAACTGCTGTGGCTGAACCATCACTACATCAATACCATGCAGCCAGAGTATGTGGCGACTTATCTGCAATGGCACATTGAGCAGGCAAACATCGATACCCGTACGGGCCCTGAACTGGCGGATCTGGTGAAGCTGCTTGGCGAGCGTTGCAAAACGCTGAAAGAGATCGCCGAGAGCTGCCGCTACTTTTATGAAGAGTTTGACGCGTTCGACGCCGATGCGGCCAAGAAACACCTGCGTCCGGTTGCGCGTCAGCCGCTGGAAGTGGTGCGAGATAAACTCGAAGCCATTACCGAATGGACTGCAGAAAATGTTCACCACGCGATTCAGGCAACCGCTGATGAGTTGGAAATTGGCATGGGTAAAGTCGGTATGCCGCTGCGCGTTGCGGTGACGGGGGCAGGCCAGTCTCCGGCGCTGGACGTGACCGTTCATGCCATTGGCAAATCACGTAGCGTTGCGCGTATCAACAAGGCGCTGGGCTTTATTGCTGAGCGCGAAAGCCAGCAGTAATGCTCGTGAAATACAAATAACGGCAGGGTAACCTGCCGTTTTTTATGTCTGTTATTCAGCAATACCAAGACGCGTGAGAAAACCCTGCAAACCTTCGCGAGCGAGCAGCTTGTGCAAACGTTCCTGTTCGACAGTTGTCATGTTTTCCAGCGAGTCGATAATTTGTGGAAGCAGGCTGGATGAGGTCGCCACGCCATAGAGTGAAGGGCTTTCTGCCGCATGGTAAACAGCCCGACTGTTACGAATGGCGGGAAGGCTAATGATGTGCTCCTTAACGTGCGCATCAATACATATCACCCTCGCTCTTCCGCCTTTTACACCGTTGATACCCTCCGTTTTCCATCCTTTCTGTCGTATCCAGCGATTAACGGTTTGTCGGGCGACGCCCAGACTGTCCGCCAGCTCTTCCGTGGTCATTTTGCTGCGTAATCTTTTCATATTAGCGTTGGTCGCGAATCCCTAAGCGTTGTAACAATCCGGTAATCCCTTCCCGCAGTAACAGAGATGTCATCTGCTTTTGCTCATCCGGCGTCATTTCATTCGCCAGCGTCAGGAGCAGGGCGTGAAGCGAGCCTTCGTGGTACGCCTTTTCTGGCATTTCCGGCGACTCTGTTACCCTGCGTGCGCTGCGAATAAAGTCGCGCACTTTTTCATTGACGTGTACCAGACGCGCCTTGCCGCCCTGAACGCCTGGTTTTGGCGATGTAATCCAACCCTCTTTGCGTACCCATTTATTGATGGTCTGTCGGCTATAGCCAGTCAGCAGGGCTAACTCTTCTGGCGTCATTCGTTCCTTGATCATACAATTTCCTGAATATCTGTGGGGTTAATTAGTGGTTCATTTTATAGCACCGTTTTACGTGAAAACGTGACAAGCTTAACTCCTGGCTGCGAGCAGACTCGCAAAGTGATTCATTTGCATGATTTTTCGGCGGTTGAAAGGCTGAGGTTGAATTTGCCGTTGACACTGTGCGGCGGAATTCATATTATGCCGCCCGTCAACATGACAGCTTTACGATGGGGCTATAGCTCAGCTGGGAGAGCGCCTGCATGGCATGCAGGAGGTCAGCGGTTCGATCCCGCTTAGCTCCACCAAACTCTGAACCCAACAGAGTACGGTAGGTAAAGTAACATGTGGGGCTATAGCTCAGCTGGGAGAGCGCTTGCATGGCATGCAAGAGGTCAGCGGTTCGATCCCGCTTAGCTCCACCAAAATTTAAACCCTCGTCGTCAGACGGGGGTTTTTTATATCTTGTAAAATATTTAGACTGTTTTTGTTGCAATTAACGTCATTTTCTATACCTCACCTCAATCCAAATCAATAAATAAGTCCATAAATAGACCTAAACTTGATTCGTCCAATTAATAAACCTATTATCGATCCGGTCAATAAGACGATGGTTAAATAGATTACCCGGATTAATGAATAGAAAAATTTACAATAATGTAAAAATATTTATGATTGCCCTGGCGCTAAGCCTGATTGCGATCCCCTTTTCCCGTTATATCTCTCCGCGCGCTATCGTTAACGAAAATGATGTTTATTTAGCGTGGCTGCCCTTAAGCGCCATGCTCGCCATCGTGTTGTTATTTGGACGACGGGCAATCATTCCTTTGTTGCTAAGTTTTAGTGTTACTAATGCTTATTACTTTGATTTAGCCCCGCTACAATCTATCGTTTTATTATGTTGTCAGACGTTTTCCGTCTTCGCCGCCTGTGGCGTTATCCGTTTGATGCTGGGCAAGCGCTGGCGCCACAGCATGCCGAATAAGTACATTGGTATACGTATTTTATGGCTCGGATTTATGGTGCCTGTGGGCATCAAATTATCGATGTATCTGGCGGGGTATTTATTTGATTTCCCGGTAACAATCTCCTCCTATTTCGGCGAAGGCTCTGCAATTTATAACGTTATCGATATTCAGAGTCTGATTTGCGCCGCCCTGATTTTCACCATGATGTTCTATTATCCATTAAGAATGATTATTAATCCTCGCTATGCCCGAACATTCTGGCGGCGAAGCGTGAAGCCCCTCTTTTGCAACAAAAAAGCGTTATTTATCGTTGTGTGGCTGATGCTGTTGGTCTCAATGATCGCTATTTTATGCGCACCTTTTGAGTCGCAGTTTATTGCGGGTTATTTGATGCCGACCGTTTTCATTCTTTTTACCCTGGGTATTGGTCGTTTGAGCTATGCGCTCATCTCTTTATTCTGGGCAGCCTCAGCGCTCATGTTGTTGACCTATAATTATAATTTTCTCAATGGCGTTGAATCGGGCCACTCGCTCTCCTTTATTCTGTCGGTACTCATCTCTTTCGCTATCTGCCTGCTTTACATGTCGCAGATCTATCAGAAAAGTGAATGGCTGAAACAGGGGTGGCAGGAGAGGGCGCTTACCGATCCGCTCACCGGTCTGCCTAACATTCGTGCGCTGGAAGTTTTTCTACAGCATCATCCTGAGGCCAAAGTCTGCTGCTTGCGTCTGGATAATCTGGAATTCCTGAGCCGTCACTACGGCATCCTCATGCGCGTGCACTGTAAAAAGATGATCACCGCGTCGCTGCAGCCGTTATTGCAAAAAGACGAGAAGCTCTTCCAGTTACCAGGCAGTGAACTGATGTTGGTCTTGCTGGGACCGGGCACGGCTGAACGTCTGCAATTTATGGTTGACCATCTGAACAGCCGTAAAATTATCTGGAACAAGACTGAGCTCGACATTGAGTTTGGTGCCTCCTGGGGGGAAGTGCCAAATGGAGAAAGCGTGCATCACACGCTGGGTCAGTTGAGCTGGCTGTCCGAGCAGTCCTGTTCCGGGCATAACGTCCTTGCGTTAACCAACAGTCTGGATGATGTTTCTGGTCATACGACTGACAGGGTGCTAATGCTGGCCCGTATAAAACGCGCCCTTGATATCGGTGGTCTCCATCTTTACGCGCAGCCAATTCACAACGCGCGCGGAGAAGGGTACTTTGAAATCCTTTCGCGTCTTGAAAGTGATGGTGAGATCATCACCCCTGACCGCTTTATTCCGCTGATTGCTCAGTTCAACCTGAGCCACCGATTCGACCTGAACGTGGTGGAAAAATTGCTGATGTGGATGCGCAGTCATCCATCCGGACGGGCCGGAACGCGGTTCTCCGTTAATCTGATGCCGCTGACGCTGATGCAGAACGAGATTGCAGCTGAGATCATCGCGCTTTTTGAACGCTACGCCGTTGCACCGCAAGATATCGTCATTGAGATCACCGAGGAACAGGCTTTCTCTGACTCGGGAAGCAGCATCAACAATATCCAGCAGCTGCGGGATTATGGCTTCCGCATTGCTATCGATGACTTTGGTACCGGCTATGCCAACTTTGAGCGCCTGAAGCGACTGGAGGCCGATATCATTAAGATCGATGGCTGCTTCGTGAAAGATATCTGCACCGACAGCATGGATGCGATGATCGTGCAGTCCATTTGCAACATGGCAAAAACGAAATCGCTTTGTGTGGTGGCTGAATATGTGGAATCGGCTGAACAACGCGAGATGTTGCTGCGATACGGCGTTGATTATTTGCAGGGCTATTTGATTGGTAAACCACTGCCCCTGACGGCGCTGGAGACATAAAAAACCGGGAGCGATGGCTCCCGGTTTTCATTGAGCGGTATGGATTACAGCACCAATGCTGCGATAGAGGCAGACAGGACGCTCACCAGCGTTGAACCGTAAACCAGCTTCAGGCCAAAGCGAGAAACGACGTTACCTTGCTCTTCGTTCAGGCCTTTAATCGCACCAGCGATAATACCGATGGAAGAGAAGTTCGCGAAGGAGACCAGGAAGACGGACAGGATCCCTTCCGCACGCGGGGAGAGCGTGCTGGCAATCTTCTGAAGATCCATCATCGCCACGAATTCATTGGATACCAGTTTCGTTGCCATGATACTGCCCACCTGCAACGCTTCGTGAGCGGGCACACCCATTACCCAGGCGACCGGGTAGAAGATATAGCCCAGAATACCCTGGAACGAAATACCAAGTACGGCCGCAAACAGGGCGTTCAGCGCAGCGATCAGTGCGATAAAGCCAATCAGCATCGCGGCAACGATAATCGCAACCTTGAAACCCGCCAGAATGTATTCACCCAGCATTTCGAAGAAGCTCTGTCCCTCGTGCAGGTTTGACATCTGAATGTTCTCTTCGCTGGCATCCACGCGGTACGGGTTAATCAGCGAAAGAACAATAAAGGTGCTGAACATATTCAGAACCAGCGCTGCAACCACGTATTTAGGTTCCAGCATAGTCATATACGCGCCCACGATAGACATGGAAACGGTAGACATTGCTGTCGCCGCCATGGTGTACATGCGGTTACGGGACATCTTGCCGAGGATATCTTTATACGCAATGAAGTTCTCAGACTGACCCAGGATCAGCGAGCTGACTGCGTTAAAGGATTCCAGCTTGCCCATGCCATTAACTTTCGATAACAGGAAGCCGATTGCACGGATAACCACCGGCAGAACACGAATGTGCTGGAGGATCCCGATCAGGGCAGAGATGAAGACGATAGGGCAGAGCACTTTCAGGAAGAAGAAGGCCAAACCCTGATCGTTCATGTTGCCAAAGACAAAGTTAGTCCCGTCGTTGGCAAATCCGAGCAGTTTTTCGAACATTTCGGAGAAGCCTTTCACGAAGCCGAGGCCTACGTTGGAGTTCAGGAAGAACCACGCAAGTAAAACTTCAATGACCAGCAGCTGGACAACATAGCGAATACGAATATTTTTGCGGTCAGTGCTGACCAGCAATGCGAGTGCAGTAACGACAACGAGTGCCAGGACAAAATGAAGGACGCGGTCCATATTTGCTCCAAATATGAGGCAGGTTTAATTTCCGTGCACATTCTATGTAACAAGCACAAAGAAAACGAGATCAAGCCCACACTATAGTTACATCCTGTGACGAGTCTCAAAAATAGTGATCACCAATACATTTTTGTTATGTTAGGTAAATGAGTGAAAAGTTAAGTTTGTGTGCTACGCTTCACAAATGTCTGCGCATTTTCACATTCTGTGACCTTGCTCCACCTGCCTGTCTATTGTCCCTGGCTATCAGAGTAATCATGTTAACAATTACAAATGAACTTGATAATCATTCTCATTTTGATAGCATAAAACATAGCAAAGGCTATATTTCCAGAGGCAGAAATGACGAATAGTCGCGTAGAGAGTAGCAGCGGCAGAGCGGCACGCAAGCTGCGGTTCGCATTAATGGGACCGGCATTCATTGCCGCGATTGGCTACATCGATCCGGGTAATTTTGCGACCAATATTCAGGCCGGGGCCAGTTTCGGCTATAAGCTGCTGTGGGTTGTGGTGTGGGCCAACCTGATGGCGATGCTGATTCAGATGCTTTCCGCGAAGCTGGGTATTGCTACCGGGAAAAACCTGGCGGAGCAAATCCGCGATCATTATCCGCGTCCGGCGGTATGGTTTTACTGGGTCCAGGCGGAAATTATCGCCATGGCCACCGATCTCGCCGAGTTTATCGGGGCGGCGATCGGCTTTAAGCTTATTCTGGGCGTCTCCCTGCTACAGGGCGCCGTGCTGACCGGTATCGCCACGTTCCTTATTTTGATGCTCCAGAGGCGGGGACAAAAACCGCTGGAGAAAGTCATCGGCGGCCTGCTGCTGTTCGTCGCTGCCGCCTATATTGTTGAGCTGATTTTCTCCCAGCCGAATCTGGTGCAGTTGACGAAAGGGATGGTGATCCCGTCGTTACCCACCTCTGAAGCCGTATTTCTGGCCGCCGGGGTGCTGGGGGCGACCATTATGCCGCACGTAATTTATCTGCACTCTTCTTTAACCCAAAATCTGCACGGCGGGACGAGTAAAGAGCGCTACTCCGCCTCGAAATGGGATGTGGCAATTGCGATGACCATTGCCGGATTTGTGAATCTGGCGATGATGGCGACTGCCGCCGCCGCGTTTCACTTTAACGGGCATACCGGGGTTGCCGATCTCGACCAGGCGTACCTGACGCTGGAGCCGTTGCTGAGCCATGCCGCTGCCACTATTTTTGGTTTAAGCCTGGTTGCTGCGGGACTTTCCTCTACGGTTGTGGGGACACTGGCCGGGCAGGTGGTGATGCAGGGGTTCGTACGTTTCCATATTCCACTGTGGGTTCGCCGTTCGGTAACGATGCTGCCTTCCTTTATTGTAATTCTGATGGGGCTGGATCCGACCCGCATTCTGGTGATGAGTCAGGTGCTGCTGAGTTTCGGTATTGCGCTGGCGCTGGTGCCGCTACTGATATTCACCAGCAACAAATCGCTGATGGGCGATCTGGTGAATTCGACGTGGGTGAAACGCGCCGGGTGGGCCATTGTGGTCGTGGTGGTGGCGTTAAACATGTGGTTGCTGTTAGGCACAGCAGCAGGCCTGTAAAAGAAAAAGGAGCCGTGAGGCTCCTTTTAGCTGTTAATGGTGATGGCCGTGACCATGGCCTCTGCCTTTTCCGTGACCCCTGCCGCCACGGCGGTCGTCACGATCGTTCCAGCCTTCGCGGTAGCCGCGCTCGTAGGCCTTACGCTTATCCCAGCCACGGTGATAGCCGTTATCGTGTTTCCACCAGCGGTTTTTACGCCACTCATAATGTCGGTGCCAGTAGTCACGGTCGCGCCAGTAGCCACCGTCCCAGTATCTGCCGTAGTCATCACGATCGCCAATTTGTAATTTAATCGATGGCAACAGGGTGATTTCGCCCGCATTGGCGACCAGCGGGGCCGAAGCCAGTAGTACCGCTGCAAGAATCAGTGACCTGAACATACTCTTCTCCTTCACGATCGGGGCCGCTGTGCGACCTGTTAACGCAATTTTACGAGTTGGTAAACATTCGTTTCATCGCCTCAACTCCTAAATCATGAACGAGAGCACTTTTTGCTAAAAGTGTTTTTAATCTGAACTGGACAGGATCGCTTCTATCGTCTTCAGCTCTTCTGCGGAGAAATGACGATTTTCAAGCATGCCTGCAGCATCATCAATTTGTCCGGTTTTGCTTGCGCCGATGAGCACGGATGTCACCGCATCGTGGCGCAGGATCCAGGCCAGTGCCATTTGCGAAAGCTTTTGCCCCCGTTTTTCCGCCAGCGCATTCAGCTTGCGTACCTTTTCCAGCTTTTTGTCGGTGACCTGTTCCGGATTAAGGAACTTACTGCCGCTTGCTGCGCGAGAATCTGCCGGGATGCCGTTCAGATAGCGATCGGTCAACTGTCCGCCCGCCAGGGGAGAGAAGGGGATACATCCCACCCCATTTTGCTGCAACACGTCCAGCAACCCCTCTTCAGGCGCACGTTCAAACATGGAGTACTTCGGCTGGTGGATTAGACAGGGCGTGCCCAGATCCTCCAGTATTTCAATCGCCTGCCGCGCCAGTTCCGCCGGGTAGTTGGACAGGCCGATGTACAGTGCTTTGCCCTGGCGCACCACATGGTCAAGCGCTTTCATCGTTTCACGCAGCGGCGTTTGTGGATCGGGGCGGTGATGATAGAAGATATCAACGTACTCCAGCCCCATACGCCTGAGGCTCTGGTCCAGGCTGGAAATCAGATATTTACGCGAGCCCCAGTCGCCGTAAGGCCCGTCCCACATGGTGTAGCCCGCTTTGGTGGAGATGATTAGCTCATCGCGCCAGGGCAGGAAATCCTCCTGCAGGATGCGCCCGAAGTTGCGTTCGGCTGAACCAGGAGGTGGGCCGTAATTATTAGCAAGGTCAAAATGTGTAATACCCAAATCGAAGGCGCGCTGTAAAAGTTGACGGCTGTTTTCGAGCAGCGTCGCGTCGCCAAAATTATGCCAAAGCCCCAGCGAGATGGCGGGAAGCTTGAGGCCGCTTTGTCCACAGCGGCGATATTGCATTGTCTGGTAACGATTTTTGTCAGGTTGATAACCCATGAGCGAGACCTCTGGCGCTGGAAAGAAAAATCAGTGTATGCGTTTACACTAACCTGAAGAAAATGAGCATAGCTCAGCTTTTTTCGTAAAGCATTCTTTCCAGCTCCTGATTGTCGCCAATTCTGGACACCCTTCACGCTTATTTAATACTCAGAGTGAGGTCAACGTCAGAAGGACACCTATAATATGCGTACCCCCTATTGCGTCGCCGATTACCTGCTGGACCGACTAACAGATTGCGGTGCCGATCATCTGTTTGGCGTGCCGGGCGACTATAACCTGCAGTTTCTCGACCATGTGATAGACAGCCCGGACATCTGCTGGGTGGGCTGTGCCAACGAGCTGAACGCGTCTTACGCCGCAGACGGCTATGCCCGCTGTAAGGGATTTGCCGCACTCCTGACGACTTTCGGCGTTGGGGAGTTAAGCGCCATGAACGGTGTGGCGGGCAGCTTTGCCGAACATGTCCCCGTGCTCCATATTGTGGGGGCTCCGGGTATGGCGGCGCAGCAGCGAGGAGAGTTACTGCACCACACCTTAGGCGACGGCGAGTTCCGCCATTTCTACCACATGAGCGAACCCATCACCGTTGCACAGGCGGTGCTTACCGAACAAAACGCCTGCTATGAAATTGACAGAGTCCTGACCACCATGCTGCGGGAGCGCCGTCCGGGCTACCTGATGCTGCCCGCCGATGTGGCGAAAAAAGCCGCTACGCCCCCTGTAAGCGCTCTCACTCTGCATCCCGCACCCGCTGATTCAGCCTGTTTACAGGCGTTCCGTGAGGCTGCCGAAAAGCGTCTGTCCATGAGCAAACGCACCGCGCTGCTAGCGGATTTCCTGGTGCTGCGCCACGGCCTGAGAGACGCCGTTCAGAAGTGGGTCAAAGCGGTGCCAATGGCCCACGCCACCATGCTGATGGGTAAGGGCATTTTTGATGAACGCCAGAGCGGCTTTTACGGCACCTATAGCGGGTCGGCAAGCGCCGAACAGGTTAAAGAGGCGATCGAGGGTGCCGATACGGTGCTGTGCATTGGCACGCGTTTTACCGATACGCTCACCGCCGGATTTACCCATCAGCTGACGCCAGCCCAGACGATAGAGGTTCAGCCCCACGCTGCCCGCGTCGGTGACGTCTGGTTTACGGGTATCCCGATGAGGGAGGCCATTGAAACGCTGACAGCGCTGTGTAAAACGCATGTGTGTGATACGCGAGCGCCATCTGATCACAGCAGCTCTTCTTTCCCCACTATCGAAGGGGCGCTGACTCAGGAGAGCTTCTGGCGTACCCTGCAAGCGTTTATTCGTCCCGGCGATATCATTCTGGCTGACCAGGGAACATCTGCTTTTGGCGCTATCGATCTGCGTTTACCGGCAGACGTCAACTTTATCGTCCAGCCGCTGTGGGGCTCGATTGGCTACACGCTGGCGGCGGCTTTTGGCGCGCAAACGGCGTGTCCGGACCGACGCGTGATTGTCCTGACGGGCGACGGCGCCGCGCAGCTGACCATTCAGGAGCTGGGCTCGATGCTGCGCGACAAGCAGCGCCCGATTATTCTGGTGCTTAACAACGAGGGATACACGGTTGAGAGAGCCATCCACGGGCCGGAGCAGCGCTATAACGATATTGCCCTCTGGAACTGGACGCAGATCCCGCAGGCGCTGAGCCTGGCGCCAGAAGCAGAATGCTGGCGCGTCAGCGAAGCGGAAACACTGGCGGAGGTGCTGGATAAAGTAGCACACCACGAGCGACTATCGCTGATCGAGGTGATGCTGCCGAAAGCCGATATTCCGCCGCTGCTGAGCGCGCTGACCAAAGCGCTGGAGGCGCGCAATAACGCCTGATTACCTGTCGTTTCGCCATGCCATCAACATCGGTTTGCCCGCCAGCAGGAGCCAGGCGGGCAACATCACGATACAAAGGAGCGGCAGAAGCGTGGTATCCGGCACCACAACGGCCGCCATAAACAGACTCAGCCATGCATCGCGCGTTACCACCAGTACCAGCCCCAGAATGGAGCAGGAGACGGTAATCGCCGCAGGGACAGCGTCGACGTGCTCATGCAGCATCAGCCCCAGCGCGACGCCAACAAATACCGCCGGGAAGATCCGTCCTCCCCGGAAACCACAGGCCGCAGCGATCACCAGCGCCGCCAGTTTTACCAGCGCGAACAGCAGATAATCGGAGACGCCAAAAACCTGGCTGAAGGCCAGCTGCTGCATCTCGTCCAGACCCTTAAACAGCGTAACCGTCCCGCCGATAGCGCCTAAAACGCCCAGAATAAAACCGCCCATACCCAGAATCAGCACCGGATGCTTCAGCCTGTGCATCAGACGATGCAGGCGCGGAAGACACCACACTGCGATCATTCCCAGCGCAATGGCTATCGCGACGACGACGGCACCGCTGACAATATCGGTGAGTTGCATCTGGCCATAGTGGGGGATGGGGAGTGAAAAATGAGGATGGAAAAACAGGCTGGTCGTGAGGGCCCCTGCTGCGGCGGCCATCAATGGCGCAAAGAGTTTATCCCACAGCGGCACATCATTGTCGCTGCTGAGCGTTTGCGAAAAGATGAGCGCAGCCGCTATTGGGGTACCAAACAGTGCCCCGATGGTACCGGCGGAAGCCAGAATCGTCCAGTCCAGCGCGCCAACGCGCGGGAAAAGACGCGCTCCCAGAAAGACCGCCAGCGCGATATTAACCGCCATAATGGGATGTTCAGGCCCGAGGCTTACGCCGCCCGCAAGACCGATAATCAGCGCGATAACAAGCCCCGGCAGAGCCGAGGGAGATACTGGCGCACCAATCAAGGGTTCCAGTGCCGGGTCCGGCCCGGCATGGCCCGGGCTATAGCGGATCACCAGACCTACGGCAATTCCGGTCAGGGTCAGCATCATCATGATCCACCCTGGCGAGTCAGTGCTGATGCCAAGTTTAACCGGCAGCGCGGTCCATAAAATCGTTTGCAGCACTGCCGCTACTTTCATGACGACGATGAGCACCAGGCTCGACGCTACGCCAATAATTAGCGCCGGGACAGCCAATAACAGCATGGTTCTGGCTCGCGGATGGAGCATGATGATTTCCTTGTACAAAACGGCTTAACGTTACTTTGCACAATCAGCATTGTGGCAATAGTGCAAAAGGTGCTGAAACGGTAAAGTTATTATGTGACGAAGATCGATAATCCATGGGCAGTCACCTTCTGGTCGTTGTTGTTATCACGCCTTGAATTTACAGTGTCCCAAAGATTTATTCTGACTTTAGCGGAGCAGTAGAAGAATGACAAAGTATGCTTTGGTAGGTGATGTAGGCGGCACCAACGCGCGCCTTGCCCTGTGCGATGTAAACAGCGGTGAAATTTCTCAGGCGAAAACCTATTCAGGGCTGGATTACCCAAGCCTGGAAGCGGTAGTTCGCGTCTATCTTGAAGAGCATAAAGTGAGCGTTGAAGACGGTTGTATCGCCATCGCCTGTCCGATCACTGGCGACTGGGTGGCGATGACCAACCACACGTGGGCCTTTTCAATTGCCGAAATGCGGAAAAACCTCGGCTTCTCGCACCTTGAAATTATCAACGATTTCACTGCGGTTTCCATGGCTATCCCAATGCTTAAACCTGAGCATCTGATTCAGTTCGGCGGTACGGCCCCGGTTGAAGGCAAACCCATTGCTGTTTACGGCGCCGGAACCGGTCTGGGGGTGGCGCACCTGGTTCACGTCGGCAAACGCTGGGTCAGCCTGCCGGGTGAGGGCGGTCACGTGGATTTTGCGCCGAACAGCGAAGAAGAGGGCATTATTCTTGAGGAGCTACGCGCCGAAATTGGTCACGTGTCGGCCGAGCGCGTGCTTTCTGGCCCGGGTCTGGTGAACCTGTATCGGGCGATTGTAAAATCAGACGGACGTCTGCCGGAAAATCTGCAGCCTAAAGATGTGACCGAACGCGCGCTGGCCGACAGCTGTATTGACTGCCGTCGTGCTTTGTCGTTGTTCTGCGTCATTATGGGGCGTTTCGGCGGCAACCTGGCCCTGAATCTCGGCACCTTTGGCGGGGTCTATATTGCGGGCGGGATCGTGCCGCGCTTCCTCGATTTCTTTACCGCCTCCGGTTTCCGTGGTGGCTTTGAAGACAAAGGCCGCTTCAAAAGTTACGTGCAGGACATTCCGGTTTACCTGATTGTCCACGACAATCCGGGCTTGCTTGGCTCCGGGGCGCATCTGCGTCAGGTACTTGGCCAGATCCTCTGACATCCGTCTCCCTCTCCTGCGGGAGAGGGAACGCGCTACAGGTGCATGAGCTGGCGGAACGCTTTCACTCTGCTGCGGCTTACCGGCACCTGAAAATCCAGATCCTTCAGCCGCAAAATATAGGTGTTATTAAACCAGGGTTCGATCTCGCGGATCTTGTTCAGGTTGACGCAGAACGAGCGGTGGCAGCGGAAGAAGTGCGCTGCCGGGAGTTTGTTGCAAAATTCGGTGATGTTCATCGCCATTACGTAGGCCTCACGCCGCGTATAGACAAACGTCATTTTTTCGTGCGCTTCAGCATAGTAAATATCGTCGACAGGCGTGACGATGATCCGTTCGTCCTTGACCAGATTAATGGTGTCGTTTTCCCGCGCTACCGGATTGGCACTGGCGGGCAGCGACTGCTGCTGCCATGCGGCTTCCAGCTTATGCAGCATGCTGATAATACGCGACTCCTGATACGGCTTGAGAATATAGTCAAACGCCTCCAGCTCGAAGGCTTCCACGGCATGCTCTTTCCACGCGGTGACAAACACAATAAACGGCTTGTGGGCGAACTGATTGATATTTTGCGCCAGCAGAACGCCGTCCAGAGACGGAATATTAATATCGAGAAAAATCGCGTCGACCCGGTTATGCTGCAAAAATTTCAGCACGTCCAGGCCATCCTCAAAACAGCCAACAATCTCCATCTGGCTGTGGGTTTTGATAAGCCAGCTCAACTCCTGCTGAGCCAGAATTTCATCTTCTACGATGATGACTTTCATCTGTTACTCCGGCCTACGGCAACAAGGATATGGGGGCATTAACGGGCGTTCGTTCGTTCGGAACATAAAAAGCAATCTCGGTGCCCGGCTCAAGGCGGTGAATGTGCAGCCCGTCACCGTACAGCAGCTTGACCCGGTGGTGCACGTTCAGCAGCCCGATTTTATTTCCCGGCATTTCGTTTGATTCGACGCGCTCGATCACTTTTGGATCGATGCCGTGTCCGGTATCGCGCACGGCGATTCGCACGCGGTTACCGCTTTCCGTCACGCTAATCGTGACCACGCCTTTTCCTTTACACGGCTGAATGCCGTGAACAATGGCGTTTTCCACCAGCGGCTGGATCAGCAGGCTTGGGATCACGCAGTTGACCTCTTCATCAATATCGTAAATGACCGTCAGCTTATCGCCAAAGCGTGCCTGCTCAATCGCGATGTAATCCTTGATTTGATACAGCTCTTTTTTGATGTCGATCTGCTCGTCGTCTTTTAACTCAATGTTGTAGCGCAGATAGCGCGACAGATTAAAAATCAGCTGCCGCGCGGTATCCGGATTAAGACGAATGGAAGAGGATATAGCGTTCAGCGCGTTAAACAGGAAATGGGGATTGATCTTGCTTTGCAGGGCACGCAGCTCTGCCTTATTTGCCATCTCGCGCAACTGCTCCGCACGCGAAACTTCGAGTTGGGTGGAGATAATCTGCGACAGGCCAATCGCCATCTCCTGGAGCGAGGAGGTAATTTGGTGCGCATGGCAGTAGTAAATTTTCAGCGTCCCCGTGACCACGCCTTTTTCCCACAGCGGGATCACCAGCATTGAGTGGATCTCTGGCGTCCGGTGGGCTTCATCATTGTTTTTAATGATGATTTTTCCGTAGTTAATCGCCTGTCTGGTGGTCGGGCTGATGGTATCGTCGCTGTCGCGATAATTGTGCTCACCGACGCCAACATAGGCCAGCACGTGGTCAATATTGGTGATGGCGACCGCATCGGCGTGAATATCCCGGCGGATGATATCGCAAACCTGACGTAAAGATTCGGTGTTAACGTGTCGGAAAAGCGGCAGCGTTTTGTTGGCAATATCCAGTGCCAGCTTCGCCTGACGCGCGGCGCTGGCCTCTTTTTCGCCTTCCACGCTTTGCACCAGCAGCACGATAAAGCCTATACAGACGCTACCGAGGATCATCGGAATACCGATCTTCGAGACGATATCCAGCCCCAGCGCAGTGGTCGGTGCCCAGACGACGACCAGGATCATGGTCAGCGTTTCGCAGACCATCCCCGCGATTATCCCCGCACGCCAGTGCTGTTTTTTCGGGATTTTGCGGTTAATCCAGCCGGAGAGTACCCCGGCAATAATGCTGGTGATAAAGCAGGGGACTGCCGTCACGCCGCCAATATCAATCAGGTATCGATGGGTGCCGGCGATAATGCCTGTGATAATCCCGACCCAGGGACCAAAGAGGATCCCGCCCGACATTACGGCGATGATGCGCACGTTCACCAGCGAGCCTTCTACCGGCACGCCGGACCAGGTGCTGAACAGGGCAAACATCGAAAAGATAAACGTAACGGCCAGCAGCTCTTTTGGCGAGTGGGCAGATTTATGCAACAGTTCGCGAAACAAGCGGATGCGGATAAGGAAAAAGAGACAGATCAGCATTAATGCCGCGCGGTCGAACACCGCCAGGAGCATATTGAAGATTTCGTGCACGGTCAGGCCTGGGAAAACGGGAAAAATCTATGATAGAAAACATAGGGCCAGATGACCAGCTATCCATCAGATTTATCAAATGGGGAAAAACCATAATTCTCAAAGGGGATTGCTGGCTTTTGACTGAAAGTCGCTGCTTTTTCGTTTGGGGAGAAGCGTCAGGTAACGATACTGAAAATATTGTGTTAAATCGCAGCGCTTAAAACTGCCTGTTCACGATAAGAGTTCCGCTTTTCACTGCAATCGCATTCCCGTTTTAGCGCAATATATTGTTTTGCCGTTATCCCCTCGACAGCGTCTTTTTCTTCAGGTTATTTTCTAAGCATGCCACACAGGTGGCAGCGTCGCTCGGACGGTCCGGGCGCTAACGTGACTCTGAGGAATCTATGGCTGAATTCAGTCCTGAACGCCGTTTTACGCGTATCGATCGTCTCCCCCCTTATGTTTTCAATATCACTGCTGAACTGAAAATGGCTGCGCGTCGGCGCGGTGAAGACATTATCGATTTCAGTATGGGTAACCCTGACGGACCAACGCCGCCGCATATCGTTGAGAAACTCTGCACAGTTGCCCAGCGTCCCGATACCCATGGGTATTCAACCTCACGCGGCATTCCACGCTTGCGTCGGGCGATCTCCCGCTGGTATCAGGATCGTTATCAGGTGGATATCGATCCTGAAAGCGAAGCGATTGTGACCATTGGCTCCAAAGAGGGGCTGGCCCACCTGATGCTGGCGACGCTCGATCACGGCGATACCGTCCTGGTGCCGAATCCGAGCTACCCAATTCATATTTATGGGGCGGTGATTGCTGGCGCGCAGGTGCGTTCTGTTCCACTGGTGGAAGGCGTCGACTTCTTCAACGAGCTGGAACGGGCGATTCGTGAAAGCTATCCGAAGCCGAAAATGATGATCCTCGGTTTCCCGTCCAACCCAACGGCACAATGCGTCGAACTCGAATTCTTTGAGAAAGTGGTCGCGCTGGCTAAGCGTTACGACGTGCTGGTGGTACACGATCTCGCCTATGCTGATATCGTTTATGATGGCTGGAAAGCGCCGTCAATTATGCAGGTACCGGGTGCCCGTGATGTGGCGGTTGAGTTTTTCACCCTGTCGAAAAGCTACAACATGGCGGGCTGGCGAATTGGATTTATGGTGGGAAACAAAACGCTGGTGAGCGCCCTGGCGCGTATTAAAAGTTACCATGACTATGGTACGTTTACGCCATTGCAGGTCGCGGCCATCGCGGCGCTGGAAGGGGATCAGCAGTGCGTGCTTGATATTGCCGCCCAGTACAAGCGCCGCCGTGATGTGCTGGTAAAAGGGCTTCACGAAGCGGGCTGGATGGTTGAAATGCCTAAAGCTTCCATGTACGTCTGGGCGAAAATCCCCGAGCCGTATGCGGCGATGGGATCTCTGGAATTTGCCAAAAAACTGCTTCAGGACGCGAAGGTTTGCGTTTCTCCAGGCATTGGCTTTGGTGACTACGGTGACACGCATGTGCGTTTCGCGCTGATCGAAAACAGCGACCGTATCCGTCAGGCTGTGCGGGGGATTAAAAGCATGTTCCGCGCGGATGGCCTGCTCGCAGTGAAGAGCGTCGTGGAACAACCCGAGTCGTAACGGACACCAAAAAAACAGGCGCCAACGGCGCCTGTTTTTTTGACTGCATTTTCTTAACTAGATCATCAGAGCAAACGTTCCGGCCCAAACTAAAACAATAACCGAAATGCCCATAAAGAAATATTTCACGTTTCATCGCTCCGCGTATCTTCCGGTACGCATTAAAAAAACAGAGTCCACCTGAGTATAGAGAGTTGAAATCATGCGAAAGGGGAAATCGGAATTATCCCGTTACGTCGCTAACTTCAGCTCTGAATTCTGTGCTTTCCTGTCGCCAGAAGGCGCTAATGTACGCCTAAATTTCAGGAGTGACAAGAGGCATTTTTTCAAATAATTTCCGATACTTACGAGTGTCGTGGAACGGCGACAGTTTGATTTCAGTACGCAATAAATGCCTGTTGAGCGACGGTCGAAAAAAGCCGTTACGCACTGCGATTACAGGTGCTTGAAAAGGTTAGTTTCTTAGCGAAACTAACCTTCGAAAGGGGTTAGATATAAAGTGAGGCTTCGCCCAGAGGGCGGGTTTTAAAGCGGCGGTGCATCCACAGATACTGCTCAGGTGCTCGCATAATCTCAAACTCAATCACCTTATTGATAAAGGTCGCGGCTTCACTCTCATCCTCAGGATAGTTCGCCATCTCCGGTGAGATATGCAGACGATAGCCTGACTTATCCGCTTTTCTGACCATGGTCACCGTTAACATCGAGGCGCCAGAGAGACGTGAAATCACAAAGGTACCGTTCGTCGTAGCGACATCTTTAACCGCAAAGAAAGGGGCAAAGCTGCTGCCTTTAGGGCCGTAGTCCTGGTCCGGGGCAAACCAGACGGCTTCACCTTTTTTCAGGGCGCCAACCATACCGCGCAGATTGTTACGGCTGATCATCGCCTTATTTGAATGCATGCGGCCCCGCGTTTGTACCCATTCCATCAGTGCGCTGTTATGCGGGCGATAGGTTGCCATCATCGGCTGACAAAGACCCATAACGCGGCCGCCCAGCTCAAGCGACATAAAATGCACACCCACAACCATCACGCCGCGTTTTTGCATCTGGGCATGTTTGAGGTTATCCAGACCTTCAACGTCAAACCATTTACGGACACGCTCGTCTGGCCAGAACCAGGCCATACCGGTTTCAAGCAGCGCCATACCGATAGATTTAAAGTTTTCAGCGATCAGCGTTTCACGCTGCTGAGCGTTGTAATGCGGAAAGCAAAGTTCAAGATTTTTTCGGGCAATGGACTCGCGACGCTTAAGAAAGTGACGCGATGCGCTGCCGAGCTTCGAACCCAGGAAGCGAATCACGGGATAAGGAAGCTGGACCAGCAGCCAAAGTACGCCAAGGCCGAACCATGTAAACCAGTAGCGCGGGTGCAGAAACGCCCGCTGAAATTTGGATTGAGACAAAATAGTGGAACCTTTGTAAAGCCTGTGAAGGTAGCGCAGACTTCGCGATACCACGTGCCATTGAGACCGTAGGACGAGGTCATGGTTGCAGGCTTTACCGTTCTTTACGACGTTGCCTGGCCATTGCTGACTTGGGTGGGCGGCTTAATGTAGCACCGTTATACATTATGAGCTATTACTCGTTTTTGCTTAAAAAAGCGGCAATTGCAAAGCGGATTGATAAATCAGGCATTATAGGGGGAAATTAAAAGTGTCCCCTGCAGGAATCGAACCTGCAACTAGCCCTTAGGAGGGGCTCGTTATATCCATTTAACTAAGGGGACGAAGCGGCAAGAGTATAGCGTTATTTACACTTCTCGTTAAGCGCATTGCCGCCTGACTGGTCAAAGAGTCACCGTTCACGCCGATTTTTCGGCAGTTTTATCCTTTTTTTCCTGAGCCTTAAGTTCGGCCTTACGCTTGTTGGACATGTCGTTACGGATTTGCGCATGGCTCAGCAGTGCAAAGATAAAGGTTCCGCCACAAATGTTGCCTGCGAGAGTAGGCAGGGCGAACGGCCAGAAAAAGTCGCTCCAGTGGAGTGTGCCGTTAAATACCAGATAAAGGATTTCAACGGTCCCGACAACAATGTGCGTGGTATCGGCGAGTGCGATAAGCCAGGTCATCAGGATAATCACCACGATTTTCGCGCTGCCCGCTGACGGGAACATCCAGACCATAGTGGCGATGATCCAGCCGGAGATAATGGCATTAGAGAACATTTCAACCGGCGTATTTTTCATTACGTCCATGCCAATCTTCACGAATGCGTCGCGGGTCGGTTCATCAAAAATTGGCATATACTCGAAGGCCCAGGCTGCAACGCCCGTACCGATCAGGTTCCCCAGCAGCACGACGCTCCAGAGGCGCATCAGTAAACCAAAATTACCAAGGGTCGGATTTTGCATGACGGGCAGTACGGCAGTGACGGTGTTCTCCGTGAAAAGCTGCTGTCGCGCCATAATGACGATAATAAAGCCGAACGTGTAGCCTAAATTCTCCAGCAAAAAACCGCCCGGCACGCCTTCCAGTTGAACGTGAAATATACCTTTGGCGAGCAGAGAGGCACCCATCGACAGACCGGCTGCGATGGCCGACCACAGCAGGGCCATTGCGTCACGCTCCATCTCCTTTTCGCCATCCTGGCGAATATGCTCATGAATGGCCATGGCACGCGACGGCAGGCGATCCTCATCGACTTCTATCTCTTCTCCCCGGTCTTTCTCCTCACTTTCAATCTCATGTTCCTCATTGTTCTCGCCAATTTTTTCTTCGTTAATATCTTTCATAACTGCTCCTTCGGGGGTAATCGCTCATTTAAGCGTAGCGGCTTTTGGCGCCTTGCCCGTGGGGAAGCTCTTAAATTGCTGAAAATGGCAATAAAGGTGAGACATCTCTTTCAAAGCCAATATAAAATTGCCAGCGAAACGAATTCTTAAAGACAGGCTATGCTGAAATTAGCGTGATGACGCGAGCGGGTCGTCATTGTCCTCGTAGACATCGGTAAGCGTGCTGTTACAATCACTTGCACGTTTCAGGCGGAGCCTCATAGGCTCCGTCACAGATGGCATTCAACGATAGCCATATTGAACAGGGAGAAATATATGAAGCTTCGGCTGTCGGCGCTTGCGCTGGGCGTAACGATGCTTGTGGGCTGCGCCAGCTCTGGCGAGCAAACGGGACGCTCCGATCCTCTCGAAGGATTTAACCGTTCAATGTACAACTTTAACTATAATGTGCTGGATCCATATCTGGTTCGTCCGGTTGCCGTGGCATGGCGTGACTACGTTCCGCAGCCAGCGCGTAACGGGCTGAGCAACTTTACCAGTAACCTGGAAGAGCCAGCGGTGATGGTGAACTACTTCCTCCAGGGCGACCCGTATCAGGGGATGGTGCATTTCACCCGTTTCTTCCTGAACTCTCTGCTGGGTATGGGCGGCTTAATAGATGTCGCAGGCATGGCGAACCCGAAATTACAGCGTGAACAGCCGCATCGTTTCGGCAGTACACTGGGGCATTATGGCGTAGGTTATGGGCCGTATGTGCACCTGCCATTCTACGGCAGCTTTACCGTGCGTGATGATGGCGGCGACATGGTGGATACGCTGTATCCGGTGCTGTCATGGCTCACCTGGCCGCTGTCGATTGGTAAATGGACCGTGGAAGGGATTGAAACGCGTGCGCAACTGCTGGACTCTGACGGTCTGCTGCGTCAGTCTTCCGATCCGTACATCATGGTCCGCGAGGCCTATTTCCAGAACCATGACTTTATTGCCAACGGCGGTAAGCTGAAGCCGGAAGATAATCCGAACGCGAAAGCCATCGAGAACGAATTAAAAGATATCGATTCGGAATAAATAAAAAAGGTGAGCGATGCTCACCTTTTTTAATCGTGTTGGGATTAGAACGCGTAGTTGAAGTTGGTACCAAACAGCCAGGCTTTACCTTCAGAGGTAAACTCGTAAGGGCCTTCCTGGAAGGTCACTTTCTGTCCATGCATGTACGACACGCCCGCGTCGATAGAGGCATTCTCGTTGAACGCGTAGGTTGCCCCCGCACTTACCCAGAAACGGTCCTGATCCGGAATGGAGATAGAACGCTTATCTGCCGGTACCGGGCTGTCATCAAATGCCACGCCGGTACGGAACGTCCAGTTGTCATCCATATAATAGGTCGTACCAAGTGCGATACGGTAAGCATCGTGGAAGCTTTCGTCTTTATAGAACAGCGTCTGGCCGTTGCTGCCGGTGGCTTTCAGCTCCTGGAACTGGCTCCAGCTGGTATACGCGAGGCTGTAGTGAATAGCCCACTGCGGCGCAACGCGGTTATAACCTGACACTTCCCACATTTCTGGCAGATGCAGTGACAGTGAACCCGGTACGGTTTGATTCGAGGTACCCCATGGAATGGTGGTGCCTGCACCCGGTACCATACCGTTGACTGGGCTCAGGATGCCGCTTTTGTAATCGCCATCGAAGTCAATCTTCACTTCTGAGCGGTAGGTCAGACCCCAGCGGTTGTTTTTATCCAGTTCATACAGGATACCGGCGTTCCAGCCGTAACCCCACTCGTCACCTTTCAGGCTGGCAATTTTATTGCTGTTTTTCGGCAGCGCAGCAGTTTGCTCCCCGGAATAACGCTCGATTTTTGCATCAGCGTAGACAGCATCAAAGCCCAGACCAAAGCTCCAGTTATCGTTCAGACGATATGCGCCGCTCAGGTTAAGGTTCAGGGTCGTCAGGTCGGTTTTACCGCCGTATTCCCCGGCCGGGTAGTTGTTATTGAACTCCGTTGCCAGGCCATAGTTAGAGGTGACAGAGGCACCCCAACCAAACTGTTCATTGATTGGCGCAACAAAGTGCAGGTTAGGCACCCACGCCGTTGGTGCAATGTTATCCGCCTTCAGATCTGCGCCGGTATACTGAGATTTGCCAGAAATGTTGACATCAGGATCGATGTAAACCGCACCGGCAGAGAAGGTAGGGCGATCAAACATCATGATAAGCGCCGGGTTACGGCTTGCGTTGCCTGCGTCATCGGCAATCGCACCTTCCCCGGAATACGCACGGCCAAGGCCAGAGGAAGAAAATTCGTTTAACTGGAAGCCCGCTGACCAGGCGGACGTTGAGACGATTGCCACTGCAACTGCTAAAGCAGTTTGTTTGAACAGGGTTTTCTGGCTCATGACCATAACCTCATTGAGTTATTTTTATTCAATAATTGTTACATACCGTAACAGGAGCGCGAAGTGTAGGGTCTGAGGTATGACATACAAATCAGACCAGTGGCGAGAGTATAGGTCTGACCAGCTGGGATGTTGCAAGTTTGTTTATTAATATTTTCAAACATGTTTCATGAAACGAGATCTGGTTGGCAAAATTGTGACCAGTACGATTCATCCGAAAAGGTGAATTTTGTTTTAGATCATTTTTTAGTGTGATATTGCTCACTTATCCGGTTTTGCGCCATTAACGGCTGGAGGGGGCTCGTCCGGGGGCGTAAAATAGTCGCATCGTGTTTATCTCGCGCGCTGCGCGAATACAGAGGAAATTGAGCTATGAGTAAATGCAGTGCTGATGAAACCCCGGTTTGCTGCTGTATGGATGTTGGCACCATTATGGACAACACCGATTGCACCGCCTCTTACAGCCGCGTATTCCCTAACCGCGCTGAAGCGGAAGAGACGCTGGCCGCGCTGAGCAAGCGTGCGCGTGAAGTCGAATCCGATCCATGTGAAATCAAATCTACCTTCACGGAAGTGGAAGGCGGCGTACAGCTGGATATCGACTTTGTGTTCGCCTGCGAGGCAGAAACGCTGATCTTCCAGCTGGGCCTGCGTTAATTCCTGCGGTCTGGTGCCCTCACCCCAACCCTCTCCCACGGGAGAGGGCGCAAACACTAAAAACGGTAACCCACGGGTTACCGTTTTGCTTTTACCCTGGGCATTTTCTTTTTCTTCTCTGTGCCTTAGCTCGCAATTTTTCGCTTGCCCGATTGGCTCAATGTAAAAAAATAGTTAAGACTATTATCAGGTCAGACCACTTAACGTGCGCGCAAAATTTTTTTACAGGGGAGTGTTATGAGTCAGGCATTACCGCTTATCACCCGACACGGTGACCGCATCGCCATTGTCAGCGGGTTACGTACGCCGTTTGCACGTCAGGCAACCGCGTTTCACGGTATACCGGCTGTCGATCTGGGAAAAATGGTGGTGGGGGAGATGCTGGCTCGCAGCGAGATCCCGCCAGAGGTTATTGAGCAACTGGTTTTCGGCCAGGTGGTGCAGATGCCGGAAGCACCCAATATCGCGCGTGAAATCGTGCTGGGTACCGGCATGAATGTTCATACCGACGCCTACAGCGTCAGCCGCGCCTGCGCTACCAGTTTCCAGGCGGTGGCGAACGTGGCGGAAAGCCTGATGGCGGGGACCATTCGCGCGGGAATTGCCGGCGGCGCTGATTCCTCCTCCGTGCTGCCCATCGGCGTCAGCAAACAGCTGGCCCGCATCCTCGTGGATGCCAACAAAGCTCGCACTACCGGTGCAAAGCTTAAACTCTTCTCGCGTTTACGCCTGCGCGACCTCATGCCTGTGCCACCTGCCGTTGCTGAATACTCCACCGGCCTGCGCATGGGCGATACAGCCGAGCAGATGGCAAAAACCTATGGTATTACCCGCGAACAGCAGGATGCGCTGGCGCATCGCTCGCATCAGCTGGCAGCGAAAGCCTGGTCGGAGGGCAAACTGACCAACGAAGTGATGACCGCCTATGTACCGCCTTACCGGGAACCGCTCGCGGAAGATAACAACATTCGCGGCACCTCAACCCTGGCAGATTACGCAAAACTGCGCCCGGCCTTTGACCGTAAACATGGCACCGTTACGGCGGCCAACAGTACGCCGCTGACGGACGGTGCCGCCGCCGTGATCCTGATGACGGAATCCCGGGCGAAAGAGCTGGGTATTACACCGCTGGGCTATTTGCGCAGCTATGCCTTTACCGCCATCGATGTCTGGCAGGACATGCTGCTCGGACCGGCCTGGTCCACGCCGCTGGCGCTGGAGCGCGCGGGGCTAACGCTCTCCGATCTCACGTTAATTGATATGCACGAAGCCTTTGCCGCACAAACGCTGGCAAACGTGCAGCTTATGGCGAGCGAACGTTTTGCCCGCGACGTGCTGGGCCGCGCACATGCCACAGGCGAAGTGGATCAAAGTAAATTCAATGTGCTGGGTGGCTCCATTGCTTACGGTCATCCGTTTGCAGCGACCGGGGCGAGAATGATCACCCAGACGTTGCACGAACTGCGTCGCCGTGGCGGCGGCTTTGGTCTCGTTACCGCCTGTGCGGCGGGCGGCCTGGGCGCAGCAATGGTTCTGGAGGCTGAATAATGGAAACGACATCTGCATTTAACCTTGCTGTTCGCCTTGATAACGTGGCCGTTATCACCATTGATGTGCCCGACGAAAAAATGAATACCCTGAAGGCGGAGTTCGGCGTTCAGGTGCGTGCGATGCTCAGACAGATCCGCGAAAACAAAGCGATACGTGGCCTGGTATTTATCTCGGCAAAGCCGGATAACTTTATTGCCGGGGCCGATATCAACATGATTGCCCGGGCGACAAGCGCTCAGGAAGCAGAAGATCTGGCGCGTCAGGGGCAGCAGGTGATGGCGGAGATCCATGCGCTGTCGATACCCGTTGTCGCTGCGATCCACGGGGCTTGCCTGGGCGGCGGGCTTGAGCTGGCGCTGGCCTGCCACAATCGCATTTGTACCGACGATGCGAAAACCGTACTCGGACTGCCTGAAGTACAGCTTGGATTGCTGCCCGGTTCAGGTGGCACGCAGCGCTTGCCGCGGCTGGTGGGCGTCAGTACTGCGCTGGAGATGATTTTAACCGGTAAACAGCTGCGCGCCCGTCAGGCGTTAAAGGCGGGTCTGGTTGATGAGGTCGTTCCGCACGCAATCTTGCTTGAGGCTGCCGTTGAGCGGGCGCTGAAAGGTCGTCAGGCGAAACGCCCCCTGCCGGTGCGTGAGCGTATCCTCGCCGGGCCGCTGGGGCGCACGCTGCTGTTTAATATGGTGGGTAAAAAAACCGAGCAAAAAACCAGAGGGAACTATCCGGCAGCGACGCGCATTCTGAAGGTGATTGAAACCGGTTTATCGCAGGGCAGCAGCAGCGGTTATGCCGCGGAAGCGAAAGCGTTTGGCGAGCTGGCGATGACGCCGCAGTCGCAGGCGTTGCGCGGCATTTTCTTTGCCAGCACGGAGGTTAAAAAAGATCCGGGCAGTGAAGCTGAACCGGCTCCGCTGCGCGCCGTTGGGGTTCTGGGTGGTGGGCTGATGGGCGGCGGCATCGCGTTTGTCACCGCCAGCAAAGGCAAATTGCCCGTACGTATCAAAGATATCAATCCTAAGGGCATCAACCACGCGTTGCAGTACAGCTGGCAGAACCTTGATCGCAAAGTGAAACGCCGCCATATCAAGGCCAGCGATCGCGATAAAACCCTCGCGATGATCACTGGCGCCACCGACTACAGTGGGTTTGCACACCGCGATCTGGTGATTGAAGCCGTGTTCGAAGATCTGGCCCTTAAGCAGCAGATGGTAGCGGACGTTGAACAGCATTGCGCGCCGCACACCATTTTCGCGTCAAACACCTCGTCTTTGCCGATCGGCGACATCGCGGCGAAAGCCATGCGCCCGGAGCAGGTGATAGGGCTGCACTATTTCAGTCCTGTCGAAAAAATGCCGCTGGTGGAGGTTATCCCTCATGCCACAACCAGCCCGCAAACTATTGCCACCGTGGTGAAGCTGGCGAAAAAACAGGGCAAAACTCCTGTTGTGATCGCGGACAAAGCCGGCTTCTACGTCAACCGCATTCTGGCACCATATATTAACGAAGCGATGCGGTTGCTGACGGAAGGGGAGAAAATTGAGCACGTCGATGACGCCCTGGTGAAGTTTGGTTTCCCCGTCGGCCCAATCCAACTTTTGGATGAGGTAGGAATTGATACGGGGACTAAAATTATCCCTGTGCTGGAAGCGGCTTATGGCGATCGTTTTGCGCCGCCTGCAAACTTTGTTTCCGCAATTTTGAAGGACGATCGCAAAGGCAGAAAAAATGAACGCGGTTTCTATCTTTACGCCGCGAAAGGGCGTAAAAGCAAGAAACAGGTCGACCCTTCGGTTTATGCGCTTATTCCTGTTACGGGTCAGGGAAAACTGTCGGCGGTTCAGTGTGCTGAGCGCTGCGTGATGATGATGCTCAATGAAGCGGCGCGCTGCTTTGGTGAGCAGGTGATCAAAAGCGCGCGCGACGGCGACATCGGTGCCGTGTTTGGTATCGGTTTTCCGCCATTCCTTGGCGGCCCGTTCCGGTATATGGATACCCTCGGGGCGGGTGAAGTGGTTGCGATCCTGCAACGTCTGGCCTCGCAATACGGTCCACGGTTTACACCTTGTGACGAGTTATTGCAGATGGCGGAACGGGGTCAGACATTCTGGCCCGCAAGGGAAACTGATTGCGTAAACTGAAGTCAAAGAAGGGTAAATCCTGAGGTGATGGAACCTGTTCTGGCGAAATTGTAAACAGAGATTGACTATACTTACGCCATTGAGGTAAAAAACAGCGTTTCATTCACCGAATGGATCAGGCACAATGCCCGGCCATCGGGTTTTCTACCTCAGAGCATTAATCGCGGGTAGTTAACGCCGGTGATTCTGGTTAACAAAAGCGGTGCAATATGCAAGTTTTTATCATGCGTCACGGCGACGCGGCACTCGATGCCGCCAGTGACTCAGTACGTCCTTTAACCGTCTGTGGCTGCGACGAATCCCGTCAGATGGCGACATGGCTTAAAGGTCAAAAAGTGGACATTGAACGCGTTCTGGTGAGTCCGTTCCTGCGGGCAGAACAGACGCTGGATGTGGTAGGGGAGTGTATGAACCTGCCATCCAGTGTGGATGTTCTCCCTGAACTCACGCCGTGTGGCGATGTTGGCCTTGTCAGTGCTTACCTTCAGGCGCTGTGCGACGAAGGTGTCGCTTCCGCACTGGTCATTTCCCACCTGCCGCTGGTCGGCTATCTGGTATCTGAGCTGTGCCCGGGCGAAACGCCACCAATGTTCACAACGTCCGCCATTGCCAACGTCACCCTCGACGAAACCGGCAAAGGGGTCTTTAACTGGCAAATGAGTCCATGCAACCTGAAGATGGCTAAAGCCATCTGACGTGACGTGCGATATGGCGGGGTGCCGCGTGCCTCCCGCCATCCTGTCAGGGCAACTCTGGCGGCTGCCACTCCTCCACCTCAATCAATACCAGCAATGCGGCATCTCCGCCGTACTCTTTCGGTGCCTGATGAAAAGCCATCACGTGTGGATGCTGAGCCAGCCACAGCGGCGTCTGTTGTTTGAGAATATGTTTGCCGTGACCGTGCATCACGCAGGCGCAAAAAACATGCTCGCGTCGGCACGCCGCGATCAACGCCCCCAGCTCCTGCTTCGCCTGCATCTGGGTCAACCCATGCAGATCGAGGAACAGCTCCGGCGAGTAATCTCCCCGGCGTAATTTTTTCAGTTCAAAATGGCTGACGTCTTCGCGCACGTATTTCACCGCGCCCTGCGTATTTAGCAGCGGCTGAAACTCATCTGAAAAATAGTGGCTGTTATCGGCCTGCTCCTGAAGCAACCGTTTGACCGGAACCTCGCTGATTTTTTTACGCTGCGGGCGATGGACAATGGTGTCGTGCGTGATTTTACGCGTCCCGGTCATCAGCTGACGGAAGAGAGCCTGATCCTCCTCGCTGAGCGATGTTTTCTTTTTCATTCGTCATTCTCATCTCGTATTTCCGATAGTGTACCCGACTAAACGCATTTTTTAACCTCAAGCGACACGCGTCATTGCTGATTTATCGCCGTCTTCATGGCAAACTAGCCGCCGAAAATTATGCGAGCATGCCCTGGAGGAAAGAGTGGATAAAATTTTTGTCGATGAAGCAGTAAACGAGCTGCATACCATACAGGACATGTTGCGCTGGTCGGTTAGCCGCTTCAGCGCCGCCAATATCTGGTACGGACACGGCACCGATAACCCGTGGGATGAGGCCGTCCAGCTGGTGCTGCCGTCACTCTACCTGCCGCTGGATATTCCGGAAGACATGCGCACCGCGCGCCTGACCTCCAGTGAAAAACACCGCATCGTTGAGCGCGTGATCCGTCGCGTGAACGAGCGTATTCCGGTGGCTTACCTGACCAACAAAGCCTGGTTCTGCGGCCATGAGTTCTATGTTGATGAGCGTGTGCTGGTGCCACGTTCGCCGATTGGCGAGCTGATCAACAACCACTTTGACGGCCTGATTAACCATCAGCCGCAGCACATACTTGATATGTGCACCGGCAGCGGCTGCATCGCGATTGCCTGCGCGTACGCCTTCCCGGAAGCGGAAGTGGACGCCGTCGATATCTCCACCGACGCGCTGGCCGTCACCGAACATAACATTGAAGAGCACGGCCTGATCCATCACGTCACGCCTATCCGCTCTGACCTGTTCCGCGACCTGCCGACGCTGCAATACGACCTGATCGTCACCAATCCACCGTACGTGGATGCCGAAGACATGTCCGATCTGCCGAACGAGTACCGTCACGAGCCGGAGCTGGGCCTGGCGTCAGGCTCTGACGGGCTGAAGCTGACCCGCCGCATCCTGGCCTGCGCGCCGGATTATCTGACCGACGATGGCGTTCTGATTTGTGAAGTGGGTAACAGCATGGTACATCTGATAGAGCAGTACCCGGATGTGCCGTTCACCTGGCTTGAGTTCGACAACGGCGGTGACGGCGTCTTTATGCTGACCAAAACGCAACTGCTTGATGCACGCGAATACTTCAGCATTTACAAAGATTAATCCAGCGGGCTTCGGCCCGTTTCACAACGCTCAAACACAAACAACAACATCGGAGCCGTGATGGCAGGAAACAGTATTGGACAGGTATTCCGTGTGACCACCTTTGGCGAGTCGCACGGTCTGGCACTGGGTTGTATCGTTGATGGCGTCCCGCCAGGCATCGAACTGACCGAAGCCGATTTACAGCATGACCTTGACCGTCGTCGTCCGGGTACCTCTCGCTACACCACGCAGCGTCGCGAGCCGGACCAGGTCAAAATTCTCTCCGGCGTTTTTGAAGGCCGTACCACCGGGACCAGCATTGGTCTGCTGATTGAAAACACCGATCAGCGCTCCCAGGACTACGGCGCGATTAAAGACGTCTTCCGTCCGGGCCACGCCGACTATACCTACGAACAAAAATATGGCTTTCGCGACTATCGCGGCGGCGGACGTTCTTCCGCGCGTGAAACCGCGATGCGCGTGGCGGCAGGTGCGATTGCCAAAAAATATCTCCAGCAGAAATTCGGCATCGTTATCCGCGGCTGTCTGACCCAGATGGGCGACATTCCGCTGGCAATCAAAGACTGGGATCAGGTAGAACTTAACCCGTTCTTCTGCGCCGATGCCGACAAGCTGGACGCGCTGGACGAGCTGATGCGTGGCCTGAAAAAAGAGGGCGACTCCATTGGTGCGAAAGTCACCGTGGTGGCCGACGGTGTGCCGGCTGGCTGGGGCGAGCCGGTATTTGACCGCCTCGACGCTGACATCGGCCACGCGCTGATGAGCATCAACGCGGTGAAAGGCGTTGAAATCGGCGACGGTTTTGACGTGGTTAAGCTTCGCGGCAGCCAGAACCGCGACGAAATCACGAAGGCGGGTTTCCAGAGCAACCATGCGGGCGGCATTCTGGGCGGCATCAGCAGCGGGCAGCAAATTATTGCCAATATCGCGCTGAAGCCAACGTCCAGCATTACCGTGCCGGGCCACACGATTAACCGCTCAGGCGATGAAGTAGAGATGATCACCAAAGGACGGCACGATCCATGCGTGGGGATCCGCGCGGTACCGATCGCAGAAGCGATGCTGGCGATCGTGCTGATGGATCACTTCCTGCGCCAGCGCGCGCAGAATGCGGATGTGACGACCACCATTCCACGCTGGTAACTATGAAAAAAACCGCAATCGCTCTGCTGGCGCTGCTGGCCAGTGGAGCAAGCCTGGCCGCCACGCCGTGGCAGAAAATCACCCACCCGGTAGCGGGAAGCGCGCAGTCCATTGGCGCTTTCTCCAACGGGTGTATCGTCGGCGCGCAGGAACTTCCGCTGCAGTCGGACACCTATCAGGTGATGCGCACCGACCAGCGCCGTTACTTCGGCCATCCTGACCTGGTACTGTTTATTCAGCGTCTTGGCAACCAGGTGCATAACCTGGGGCTGGGGACGATGCTGATTGGCGATATGGGGATGCCTGCAGGTGGTCGCTTCAACGGCGGTCACGCCAGCCACCAGACCGGACTGGATGTGGACATCTTCCTGCAACTGCCGAAAACGCGCTGGAGCTCAGCGCAGCTGCTGAAACCGCAGGCGCTGGATCTGGTCTCGGCCGACGGTAAACGGGTCGTAACCTCGCGCTGGTCGCCGGAAATTTCCAGCATGATTAAGCTGGCGGCAGAGGATAACGACGTCACACGGATCTTTGTTAACCCGGCCATCAAGCAGCAGCTTTGCCTGGATGCGGGAACGGATCGCGACTGGCTGCGTAAAGTGCGCCCGTGGTTCCAGCACCGGGCGCATATGCATGTTCGCCTGCGCTGCCCGGCGAACAGCCTGGAATGTGAAGATCAGCCGCTGCCACCGCCTGGCGATGGTTGCGGTTACGAACTGCAAAGCTGGTTTGAACCGGCCAAGCCTGGAACCTCTAAGCCTGAGAAGAAGACACCGCCTCCGTTGCCGCCTTCCTGCCAGGCGCTACTGGATGAGCATGTACTTTAATGGATAATTTCGTCGATCTGTTTATGGTGTCACCGCTGCTGCTGGCGGTGCTCTTTTTTGTTGCGATGTTAGCCGGATTTATCGATGCCCTGGCGGGCGGTGGCGGGTTGCTCACCGTTCCGGCGCTGCTGGCGGCAGGCATGAGCCCTGCCCAGGCGCTTGCCACCAACAAACTCCAGGCATGCGGCGGTTCGCTCTCCTCATCGCTCTACTTTGTTCGGCGCAAAGTGGTGAATCTCGCCGATCAGAAGCTCAATATCCTGATGACGTTTATTGGCTCGACGGCGGGCGCGCTGCTGGTCCAGCACGTACAGTCCGACATTCTGCGCCAGATCCTGCCGATTCTGGTTATCTGTATTGGCCTCTATTTCTTACTGATGCCAAAGCTCGGCGAGGAAGACCGGGCGCGGCGACTGCACGGCCTGCCGTTTGCGCTGATTGCCGGTGGCTGCGTCGGTTTTTACGACGGCTTCTTTGGTCCGGGAGCAGGCTCGTTTTACGCGCTGGCATTCGTGACGCTGGCCGGGTTCAACCTCGCCAAATCCACCGCCCACGCCAAAGTCCTCAACGCAACCTCCAACGTTGGCGGTCTGCTGCTGTTTATCATTGGCGGCAAGGTTATCTGGGCTACCGGATTTGTGATGATGGCGGGGCAGTTTTTGGGCGCGCGCGCAGGCTCGCGTCTGGTATTAAGCAAAGGGCAAAAGCTGATCCGCCCGATGATTGTTGTCGTCTCGGCGGTGATGAGCGCCAAACTTCTTTATGACAGCCATGGACAGGAGATCCTCACCTGGTTGGGGATGAACTAATGAACAGTACGCATAACTACGAACAGCTGATTGAGATCTTCGACAGCTGTTTTGCTGATGATTTTAATACCCGTCTGATTAAAGGCGACGACGAACCGATCTATCTTCCTGCTGATGACCAGGTTTCATACAACCGCATCGTCTTTGCCCACGGCTTTTACGCCAGCGGTTTGCACGAGATTTCGCACTGGTGCATCGCGGGGAAAGCGCGTCGCGAGCTGGTGGACTTTGGTTACTGGTACTGCCCGGACGGGCGCGACGCCGCCACCCAGGGGCAGTTCGAAGATGTGGAGGTGAAACCGCAGGCGCTGGAGTGGCTGTTCTGCGTGGCGGCGGGTTTCCCGTTCAACGTCAGCTGTGACAACCTTGAAGGCGACTTCGAGCCAGACCGTATCGTCTTCCAGCGCCGCGTGCATGCGCAGGTGATGGAATATCTTGAGAAAGGCATCCCGGAACGTCCGGCACGCCTGATCGAGGCTTTACAAAATTATTACCATACGCCGGAGATCACGGCGGAATGCTTCCCGTGGCCGGAAGATTTATAACAGAGGAAAGAAGATGATCGCAGAATTTGAATCACGCATTCTGGCGTTAATTGATGACATGGTGGAACACGCCAGCGATGATGAGCTGTTCGCCAGCGGTTATCTGCGTGGTCACCTGACGCTGGCGGTAGCCGCGCTGGAAGCAGGGGACGATCACTCTGCCGACGCCGTTCACGCGGAAGTTACTCGCAGCCTTGAAAAAGCCATTCTGGCCGGGGAACTGTCTCCACGCGACCAGTCTTTAGTGCTGGGCATGTGGGACAATTTGTTCCAGCAGGCTAAACGCTAAGTTGCCGCCTTCTCTTCCCTCTCCCTTTTGGGGAGAGGGCCAGGGTGAGGACACCAGACCGCACCCTACTTAACCCTTTTCCCCTTCAGCAATTTCCGCACCCACAGTCGGTTCGGATTAAGCCCCGCGAGCGTAACCCTGTCCAGCGGAACCGGCTCATCGCTCATTTGCGCGGCTAGCACTTCAGCCAGCAATGGCGCGGAGCATAATCCCCGCGAGCCTAAGCCACCCAACATAAACAGTTCCGGATAAACGGGCGCACTTACCGCCGTTTCTTTGTTGTCTGCAAGATCCTGATAGACTTCAAGCGTGGCGTCATAGTCCGGCACGTTTCCCGCCATCGGCAGGTGATCGCGGGTCGCGCAGCGTACGCCGCAGCGCGCCTGACCCTCACTGACATCAACCTCTTTCGCCCACGACGCATTCGGGAAACAGTCGAGCAGGCGCTGGCGGTTTTGCTGCTGATCCGCTTCGCTGTACTGCATATCTGTTTCACCGCGATGATAGCTGGCACCGATGCAGTGATGGCCGTTGGACGGATTTTGCGGCGTCGCGTAGCCGTCGTAACACAGCACCTGACGCAGTTTGCTCAGTTCGGGCGCGGTCGGGATATGGCTCACCTGGCCGCCGACTGGATAAACCGGCAATGACGCTGTCTGCGTAAACTGAGTTATGTGATGTCCGTTGGCCAGTACAACGCTGGCATGCTGCGACGCTTTGCCGTCAGCAAAACGCAGTTCCCAGTGCGCTGTGCGACTAAGCGATTCAACCTTGTGGGCATAATGCACTGTCAACCCACGCGACTGCCCGAGGGCTATCGCCGCAGAAGTCAGTTCAGCCGGACACAGCCAGCCGCCGAGTGGATACTGAATTCCGCCGCAGCCGGTGTCGACGCCAGCGGTCTCAGCAACCTGCTGAGCCGTCACTGCATGTGCGATGGTTTCCGGCAGCCCCAGCGACAGCATTTGGGTGATTTTCTGTTGGCTCTTCTCATCCCAGCCCAACTGCGTCACACCGCACCAGTCGTGGTCGAACGCAACCGGCAGGCTATCGTAAAGGCGACGAGCAAACGTAAACGCAGCCGGGAAGAACTGGAACAGTGCGGGATCGTGTGAACTTAATAAGGGATAAAGCGCGCCCTGACGGTTGCCTGATGCACCCATCGCCGGTGCCTCGTCAGCGCAGTAGAGCGTCACCTGCCAGCCACGGTGCAGCAGCGCCAGCGAGAGCAGGGCGCTGGCAATACCTCCGCCCACAATGGCGACCTCACGCGACGCACTGGGGCGGCGAGCAAACCAGGGTGCCTGTGCCGGGATCGCCAGATCCTGCTCCATCACCCCCACCAGCATGTCGCGTTTGCGGCCAAAGCCTTTGGTTTTCCGCATGGTAAACCCCGCCTCCTGCAACCCACGGCGGACAAAGCCCGCCGAGGTGAAGGTGGCAAGCGTCGCGCCCGGGCGTGCCAGACGTGCCATTGCGCTGAACAGGTGCGGACTCCACATGTCAGGGTTTTTGGCGGGCGCAAAACCGTCCAGGAACCAGGCGTCCACTTTCTGATGCATTGAGTCATCGAGCTTATCGGTCAGGTCGTTAATGTCGCCAAGCCACAGGTCGAGCGTGACGCGTCCGTCGTCCAGAATCAGACGATGACAGCCGCCGATAGCCGGTGGCCACTGGGCCTGAAGCTGTTCCGCCCAGTGGGCAAGCTCCGGCCAGCGCTGATGGGCAAGCCGCAGATCGTGCGCGGTAAGCGGAAATTTTTCAAAACTGATGAAATGTAATCTTTGTAAGGTAGCTTCGGGGTGTGCAGCGCGAAACTGGTCGAAGGCCTGCCAGAGGGTCAAAAAATTCAGCCCGGTGCCGAAACCGCTCTCCGCGACGACAAACAGGCTGCGCGGATGCTCAGGGAAGCGGGTGCTGAGATGATTTCCTTCGAGGAAGACATAGCGCGTCTCTTCCAGTCCGTTATCATTAGAAAAGTAGACGTCATCAAAATCTCGGGAAACAGGTGTACCCTCAGCGTTGAATTCGAGGTTGGCAGGTTGTATGGCGTTTTGTTTCACGTAAGTTACTCGTCCGACAGGCAGTGGCACGATCTTAGCGATGTGAGCCCATCGGTGCAAATTTCCACAGAAAATCGCTGATCGGACTTGTTCGGCGTACAAGTGTACGCTATTGTGCGACTCGAAACTTTTTATAGTGCGACTTACAGAGGTATTGAATGAAACGTGCAGTGATTACTGGCCTGGGCATCGTTTCCAGCATCGGTAATAACCAGCAGGAAGTCCTGGCATCTCTGCGTGAAGGACGCTCCGGGATCACTTTCTCTGAAGAGTTTAAAGATTCTGGAATGCGTAGCCACGTATGGGGTAACGTTAAACTGGATACCACCGGTTTAATTGACCGTAAAGTGGTTCGTTTCATGAACGATGCCTCTATCTACGCCTATCTTTCCATGCAGGAAGCGATCAAGGATTCTGGTCTGAGCGAAGACGCTTACCAGAACAACCCACGCGTGGGCCTGATTGCAGGCTCCGGCGGTTCCTCTAAAGCTCAGGTGTTCGGTGCTGACGCCATGCGCAGCCCGCGCGGCCTGAAAGCGGTCGGTCCATATGTTGTGACCAAAGCCATGGGTTCAGCGGTTTCCGCGTGCCTGGCAACGCCGTTCAAAATCCACGGTGTGAACTACTCCATCAGCTCTGCATGTGCGACCTCCGCACACTGTATCGGTAATGCGGTTGAGCAGATCCAGCTGGGCAAACAGGACATCGTATTTGCTGGCGGCGGCGAAGAGCTGGGCTGGGAAATGGCCTGTGAGTTCGACGCGATGGGCGCACTGTCCACCAAATACAACGAAACGCCAGATAAAGCATCCCGTACCTATGATGCACACCGCGACGGTTTTGTTATCGCTGGCGGCGGCGGTATGGTTGTGGTTGAAGAGCTGGAACACGCTCTGGCGCGTGGCGCGCACATCTACGCTGAGATCGTGGGCTACGGCGCAACGTCTGACGGCGCTGACATGGTTGCTCCATCCGGCGAAGGTGCGGTGCGCTGCATGAAGATGGCGATGCACGGCGTTGATACCCCAATCGACTACCTGAACTCTCACGGCACCTCTACGCCGGTAGGCGACGTGAAAGAGCTGGGTGCGATCCGTGAAGTGTTCGGCGACAACAGTCCGGCGATCTCTGCAACCAAAGCCATGACCGGTCACTCTCTGGGCGCGGCGGGCGTGCAGGAAGCGATCTACTCTCTGCTGATGCTGGAAAACGGCTTTATCGCGCCAAGCATCAACATCGACGAGATGGACGAGCAGGCGGCTGGCCTGAACATCGTGACTGAAACCACCGAACGTGAGCTGACGACCGTTATGTCCAATAGCTTCGGTTTCGGCGGCACCAACGCCACGCTGGTGATGCGTAAGCTGAAAGCGTAAGCGTTTGAAGATATAGTAGAAGGGAGCCACGCGGCTCCCTTTTTTTATGCCTGAACACGGAGTTATGCATGACGGCTGTTACCCCTGAGAAGAGCGCTCCTTCCGGGAACCTTTCCCTTTTCCGCATCGCCTTTGCGGTGTTTCTGACCTACATGACCGTTGGTCTGCCGCTGCCGGTGATCCCCTTGTTCGTTCACCAGGAGCTGGGCTATGGCAACACCATGGTCGGTATTGCGGTGGGCATTCAGTTTTTAGCGACGGTTTTAACCCGGGGCTACGCCGGTCGCCTGGCGGATCAGCACGGCGCAAAACGCTCGGCGTTGCAGGGCATGTTTGCCTGCGGGCTGGCGGGGGGAGCCTGGCTGCTGGCGGCGCTGTTGCCGATAGATGCAGCGTATAAATTCGCGCTGCTGGTGGCGGGGCGCCTGATCCTCGGCTTTGGCGAAAGCCAGCTGCTGACCGGCACCCTGACATGGGGAATGGGGCTGGTGGGACCTGCGCGTTCCGGAAAAGTGATGTCCTGGAACGGGATGGCGATTTACGGCGCGCTGGCGGCAGGCGCACCACTGGGGCTGCTGATCCACAGCCAGTTTGGTTTTGCGGCGCTGGCAGGCACCACCATGGTATTACCGCTGCTGGCGTGGGCGTTTAACGGTTCGGTGCGCAAGGTGCCCGCCCATAAAGGCGAGCGTCCTTCGCTGTGGAGCGTGGTGGGGCAAATCTGGCAACCGGGGCTTGGGCTGGCGCTTCAGGGAGTGGGCTTTGCGGTTATTGGTACCTTCGTCTCCCTCTATTTCATGAGCCGCGGCTGGGCGATGGCGGGCTTTACGCTGACGGCTTTTGGCGGCGCGTTTGTATTGATGCGCGTGCTGTTTGGCTGGATGCCGGATCGCTTTGGCGGCGTGAAGGTGGCGGTGGCGTCACTGGTCATTGAGACCGCGGGTCTGGTATTGCTCTGGCAGGCGCCGTCCGCATCCGTTGCGCTGCTGGGTGCAGCGTTAACCGGCTGCGGCTGTTCGCTGATCTTCCCGGCGCTGGGCGTTGAAGTGGTGAAGCGCGTGGCTCCGCAGGTGCGCGGCACGGCGCTGGGCGGCTATGCGGCGTTTCAGGATATCTCTTACGGCATCACCGGGCCGCTGGCGGGGCTGCTTGCAACGTCGTTTGGCTATCCTTCCGTATTTCTCGCCGGTGCGGTGTCAGCGGTAGTGGGGATTGTGGTGACGCTGGTGGCGTTTCGCAGGTCGTAGTTTTTGCCCGGTGGCGCTCCGCTTACCGGGCCTACAACCGCGCGAACCGTAGGCCGGGTAAGGCGTAGCCGCTACCCGGCAGTTTTAAGCAACCAGCCAGAAAATCGCCAGCGCAATCAGCAACGCGATAAACATCAATCCCGGACGGGCAGAAAGCGTCTTGAACGTGTCAACAACGGGGGCAAACAGCGGGTTGTAGATCGGCTGAATGTTTCTTACCTCCGGCACGCCGCCTTCCCGCTCGGCGCGGCGAACGAAGATCTGATTCAGTAAATCCTGTACCTGCGCGGTGGTCAGCACGGTTTGCGGTGTCGCCTGCCAGCTCTGCTGGGCGTAATCCCGGATCATATCGAACTCGTGCGGTTCCAGCGGTTGTTTCAGTGCCGCCTGTACGCTGTGCAGGGTCGGAGCGCTCTGGGTGCTGAGCGTCTGACGCGCCTGGAGCCAGGTGACCAGATGGGTAAACTGTTTTGCCGGGATCATCTCGCCCGCTTTCACACCGGAAAGTTCCAGCATGGATTGCCAGATAAGCTTTGTCGGTTCGCCGGTGGCGGCAGCCAGCTTAGTGACCATCTGCTTGAGCGTATTATGCTCCGCAGGCTGCAATGGCCGTTCTGTAGACGGGCGCTGTTGCGGCTGCGGGATAGAAAGCTGATTGCTTTGCAGCAGGGTCAACACGGTTTTCAGCTGTTCCGGCGAAAGCTGGCTCAGGGCGGTATGACCGTACTGTTGACGGATAAAATCACTCACTGCCTGACGATTATTCCCCTGGCCCAACAGCTCGGTCAGCTGCGAGATAATCTGGCGGGTAGTATGTTGCTGCTGTGCGCTGGTAAGACGCTGGTTCAGGTTTTGTTCGGCGGCAGGGAAATGGCGCGACTGTAGCGGCGCATCGTTTCTGACGCCCAAATCGTGCTTAACGCCGGCCCATACCTCTGCGTTTTGCTGTGAGGTCAACGCAATAAGACGCGTGATCAGACGCTCCAGTACGGTGCGTTGCTGCGTGGAGAGCGGTTGTTCGCCTGGCGTGTTGGGCGTTACGGGGCCTTCACCCGGAGGGCGCGGAGGCGTACCTGAAATGGGCTGCATCGTCAAAAATCCTTAAAGTCAAACTCTGCGTAACCGGGCGGAGATATATGCCCGGCGGCGAGATTATGGCACACTTGGCAGGTTTACTTCCTCTCAAACAGGTACTCAGACGTGAAAATCCTCGTTGATGAAAATATGCCTTACGCCCGTGAGCTGTTCAGCCGCCTGGGTGAGGTTAAGGCTGTCCCTGGTCGCCCGATTCCGGTCAGCGAACTGGACGATGCAGACGCCCTGATGGTGCGCTCGGTGACCAAAGTAAATGAGGCGCTGCTCACCGGCAAAGGGGTTAAATTTGTCGGGACGGCAACGGCCGGGACCGATCATGTGGATGACCAGTGGCTTAAGCAGGCGGGGATTGGTTTTTCCGCGGCACCAGGCTGTAACGCCATTGCCGTCGTGGAATATGTATTCTCCTCGCTATTGATGCTGGCCGAGCGCGATGGTTTTGCGCTGAAAGACCGCACCGTCGGGATTGTGGGTGTGGGCAACGTGGGCGGACGTCTGCAAAAGCGTCTGGAAGCCTGGGGCATCCGCACTCTGCTGTGCGATCCGCCGCGTAAGGATAACGGCGATGAGGGCGATTTCCGCACGCTGGATGAGCTGGTCGACGAGTGCGACGTCATCACCTTCCATACGCCGCTCTTTAAAGAAGGGCCGTACAAGACTCTGCACCTGGCCGACGAAAAGCTGATCCGCCGTCTGAAGGCTGGCACTATTCTGATAAATGCCTGCCGGGGACCGGTGGTGGATAACGCGGCGCTGCTGACATGTCTCGACGAGGGTCAAGATCTTAGCGTCGTACTGGACGTCTGGGAGCCAGAGCCGGATCTCAACGTCGCATTGCTGAATAAGGTGGACGTGGGTACCGCGCATATCGCGGGTTATACCCTTGAAGGCAAAGCGCGTGGCACAACCCAGGTGTTTGAGGCTTACAGCGCCTTTATCGGCCATCCGCAGCAGGTAGCGCTGGATACGCTGCTGCCCGCCCCGGAATTTGGTCGCATTACCCTTCATGGACCGCTGGATGAGGCAACGCTGAAAAGACTGGTGCATTTGGTGTATGATGTGCGCCGCGATGACGCGCTGCTGCGTAAAGTGGCGGGTATTCCGGGTGAGGTTGACAAGCTGCGCAAAAATTACCTTGAGCGCCGCGAGTGGTCCTCCCTGTATGTGATGTGCGATGACGCCCCCGCGGCGGCGCTGTTGCATCAGCTGGGATTTAACGCCGTTCACCACCCGGCACGTTAATGTCTTCTTAATGCTCCCTGTCGGATATTCCGGCAGGGACGCTTTTTTATTTCTGGAGTAAACCACCATGTCTGAAGGCTGGAACATTGCCATTTTGGGTGCCACTGGCGCCGTGGGCGAAGCCCTGCTTGAAACCCTTGCTGAGCGTCAGTTCCCGGTGGGCGACATTTACGCGCTGGCGCGTACCGACAGCGCAGGAGAACATCTGCGTTTCGGCGGGAAATCCGTGATGGTGCAGGATGCCGCCGCGTTTGACTGGACACAGGCTCAGCTGGCGTTTTTTGCCGCAGGTGCGGAAGCCACGGCATCCTACATTGAAGAAGCGACCAATTCAGGCTGTCTGGTGATCGACCTGAGCGGCCTGTTCTCCCTGGAGCCGGATGTGCCGCTGGTGGTGCCGGACGTCAACCCGTTTGTGCTGGCTGACTACCGCAACCGCAATATCATTGCAGTACCGAACAGCCTCACCAGCCAGCTGCTGACCGCGCTGAAGCCGCTGATCGACGACGGTGGCCTGTCGCGTATTTCCGTGACCAGCCTGCTGTCAGCCTCCGCTAACGGCAAAAAAGCCGTAGACGCACTGGCAGGGCAGAGCGCGAAGCTGCTGAACGGTATCCCGATCGACGAAGATGATTTCTTTGGCCGCCAGCTGGCGTTCAACATGCTGCCGCTGCTGCCGGATCGTGAAGGTTCGGTGCGGGAAGAGCGTCGTATCGTCGATGAAGCACGCAAAATTCTGCAGGATGACGGTCTGATGATCTCCGCGAACGTCGTGCAGTCTCCGGTATTTTACGGCCACGCGCAGATGGTCGGGTTTGAAGCCCTGCGTCCGCTGGCGGCTGAAGAAGCCCGCGACGCGTTTGGCCGCGGAGAGGACCTTGTCCTGTCCGAAGAGAGTGAATTCCCGACGCAGGTGGGCGACGCTACCGGCAGCGCGCATCTCTCTGTGGGCTGCGTGCGTAACGATTACGGTATGCCTGAGCAGGTGCAGTTCTGGTCCGTTGCCGACAACGTGCGTTTTGGCGGCGCGCTGATGGCGGTCAAAATCGCGGAAAAACTGGTGCAGGAGTATCTGTATTGATGTCAGATGTGGAACAAAAGCCGGTCCACAGAATTGCCCTCGGCATTGAATACGATGGCAGTAAATACTATGGCTGGCAGCGGCAGAATGAGGTGCGCAGCGTCCAGGAGAAGCTGGAGAAAGCGCTCTCTCAGGTGGCGAATGAACCGATAAGCGTCTTCTGTGCGGGCCGCACCGATGCCGGCGTTCACGGCACGGGACAGGTAGTGCATTTTGACACCACCGCCGTGCGCAAAGACGCGGCCTGGACGCTGGGTGTAAATGCGAATTTGCCTGGTGACATTGCCGTGCGTTGGGTGAAAGCTGTGCCGGATGATTTTCACGCGCGTTTCAGCGCGACGGCGCGGCGCTACCGTTATGTCATCTACAACCAGCGCCTGCGCCCGGCGGTGTTAAGCCAGGGCGTGACGCATTTTTATGAACCGCTGGATGCAGAACGTATGCAGCGTGCGGCGCAGTGTCTGATTGGAGAGAATGATTTTACGTCGTTTCGTGCGGTGCAGTGTCAGTCCCGTACGCCGTGGCGTAACGTCATGCACATTAACGTCAGTCGTTATGGCGCGTATGTGGTGGTGGATATCAAAGCCAATGCCTTTGTACATCATATGGTGCGGAATATTGTAGGCAGCCTGATGGAAGTGGGCGCCGGACACCAGCCGGAGAGCTGGATTGCAGAACTGCTGGCAGCGAAGGACAGAACGCTTGCGGCAGCAACGGCGAAAGCGGAAGGTCTGTATCTGGTTTCGGTGGATTATCCGGACCGGTTCGACCTGCCAAAACCGCCAATGGGCCCGCTGTTTTTAGCGGACTAAACAAAGGCGCAATTAGGGCTTAGACAATATGGACGTAATACGTTTTCTGATTGATTTCATCCTGCACATTGATGTTCACCTGGCGGAGCTGGTCGCGCAGTACGGCGTCTGGGTATACGCCATTCTGTTCCTCATTCTGTTCTGTGAAACCGGCCTTGTAGTTACGCCGTTCCTGCCGGGAGATTCACTGCTGTTCGTGGCGGGCGCGTTATCCGCACTGCCAACGAATGACCTGAATGTCCATCTGATGGTCGTCCTGATGATCATCGCCGCGATTATTGGTGATGCGGTCAACTACACTATCGGGCGGGTGTTTGGCGAGCGGTTGTTTAGTAATCCGGACTCGAAGATTTTCCGCCGCAGTTATTTAGATAAGACCCATGCGTTCTATGAGCGCCATGGCGGTAAAACCATTATCCTTGCCCGTTTTGTGCCTATTGTGCGCACATTTGCACCGTTTGTGGCGGGAATGGGTCACATGTCCTATCGTCATTTTGCCATGTACAACGTGGTGGGCGCGCTGCTGTGGGTACTGCTGTTTACCTATGCGGGCTACCTGTTTGGCGATCTGCCGGTGGTTCAGGAAAACCTTAAGTTACTGATTGTAGCGATTATTGTGCTTTCCGTTCTGCCGGGTGTGATCGAAATTATTCGTCACAAACGCGCGGCGGCAAAACAAGCGAAGTAAATGCACGCTGGCGGTTCGACCACTTTTTTATCCAAAGTTTCGGGCTGTTATGTTTTAATGTGCAACATTCATGGTCTGTTGGAGGCAAAAATGGCATTATTCGCCTCTTACAGCAAAACTGGCATACGACCAGGTTCAGGCAGAAAGGTTATCAATGAGCTGGATTGAACGAATTAAAAGCAACATTACCCCAACGCGTAAAGCGAGCATTCCTGAAGGGGTATGGACGAAGTGTGATAGCTGCGGCCAGGTTCTGTATCGCGCAGAGCTGGAACGCAATCTTGAGGTGTGTCCGAAGTGTGACCACCATATGCGTATGTCGGCGCGCAACCGCCTGCATAGTCTGCTGGACGAAGGTTCTCTGGTAGAACTGGGCAGCGAACTGGAGCCAAAAGATGTGCTTAAGTTCCGCGACTCCAAAAAATACAAAGATCGTCTGGCCTCTGCACAGAAAGAGACCGGCGAGAAAGACGCGTTGATCGTCATGAAAGGCACCCTGCATGAGATGCCGGTGGTTGCCGCCGCGTTTGAGTTCGCCTTTATGGGCGGCTCAATGGGCTCTGTGGTTGGTGCGCGTTTCGTGCGTGCCGTTGAGCAGGCGCTGGAAGACAACTGCCCGCTGATCTGCTTCTCCGCCTCCGGTGGCGCACGAATGCAGGAAGCGCTAATGTCCCTGATGCAGATGGCGAAAACCTCTGCCGCGCTGGCGAAAATGCAGGAGCGCGGTCTGCCGTACATCTCGGTACTGACCGACCCAACCATGGGCGGCGTTTCTGCAAGCTTCGCGATGCTGGGCGACCTGAACATCGCTGAGCCAAAAGCGCTGATCGGCTTTGCCGGTCCTCGCGTTATCGAGCAGACCGTACGTGAGAAACTGCCGCCGGGCTTCCAGCGCAGTGAGTTCCTCATTGAGAAGGGTGCTATCGACATGATCGTCCGCCGCCCGGAGATGCGCCTCAAACTGGCAAGCGTCCTGGCGAAGCTGATGAATCTGCCGTCGCCGAGCCCGGACGAGCCGCGCGAAGGCGTGGTGGTACCGGATCAGGAACCCGAGGCCTGATAACTGAAAAGGGCAGGGCCAAATGGCGCTGCCCTTTTGCTTTCTAAACCGTTAATGACAACCGGGCATCATGGAAAATAAAAGCATTCCTCAAGCCACGTCGCCCCTGGCCGCGTGGCTTTCTTATCTGGAAAACCTGCACAGTAAAACTATCGACATGGGCCTTGAGCGCGTAAGCCAGGTTGCCGCGCGCCTTGACGTGCTGAAACCTGCGCCTTTCGTGTTTACCGTGGCCGGCACTAACGGTAAAGGCACCACCTGCCGCACGCTGGAATCTGCCCTGATGGCCGCCGGTTATAAGGTAGGCGTTTACAGCTCGCCGCATCTGGTGCGCTACACCGAGCGCGTGCGGGTGCAAAACACCGAGCTGGCCGAATCGGCCCATACGGCGTCGTTTGCCGCTATCGAAGCCGCGCGCGGCCATACCTCATTAACCTATTTCGAATACGGCACCCTGTCGGCGCTGTGGCTGTTTAAGCAGGCGCAGCTGGACGTGGTGATCCTGGAAGTAGGTCTGGGCGGGCGTCTGGATGCCACAAATATGGTGGATGCGGATGTCGCCGTCGTCACCAGCATCGCGCTGGATCACACCGACTGGCTGGGGCCCGACCGCGAAAGCATTGGCCGTGAGAAGGCCGGTATTTTCCGGGCCAATAAGCCTGCCGTGGTTGGCGAACCGGACATGCCGCATACCATCGCTGAAGTGGCGAAAGAGAAGGGTGCTCGACTGCTGCGTCGCGGCGTGGACTGGCAGTATGAGGTGCAGGACAATGGCTGGCGCTTCAGCGACGCGCAGGGCGTGCTGGAGAATCTGCCGCTGCCGCAGGTGCCACAGCCTAACGCGGCGACTGCGCTGGCAGCCCTGCGCGCCAGCGGATTAGCGGTAAGCGAGCAGGCAATCCGCGATGGCATTCAGAACGCACTGTTACCGGGACGTTTTCAGATTGTGAGTGAGTCACCGCGTCTGATTCTGGATGTTGCACATAACCCGCATGCGGCGGCGTACCTCGCAGGACGTCTCAAATCGTTACCAAAAACCGGGCGCGTGCTGGCGGTTATCGGTATGCTTCATGATAAAGATATCGGCGGCACGCTGGCCTGCATGGAGAGTGTGGTCGATAGCTGGTATTGTGCTCCTCTGGAAGGGCCGCGCGGCGCGACTGCTGAGCAGTTGATGGAACATCTCGGCAAAGGCGAAATCTACAGCAGTGTGGTTTCGGCCTGGCGTGCCGCGATGGCGGAGGCTAAACCAGAAGATACCGTGCTGGTGTGTGGGTCATTCCACACGGTGGCACATGTCATGGAAGTGATGGACGCGGGGAGAACCGGTGGCGAGTAAGTTTCAGAACCGTTTAACAGGAACCATTGTGCTGGTCGCGCTCGGGGTGATTATTCTCCCGGGATTGCTCGACGGGCAGAAAAAGCATTACCAGGATGAATTTGCGGCCATTCCGCTGGTACCCAAACCGGGCGATCGCGACGAGCCCGATATGCTGCCAGCGGCAACGCAGGCGCTGCCAGCCCAGCCGCCTGAAGGCGCAGCGGAAGAGGTGCGCGCAGGTGATGCAGCCGCGCCGTCTCTTGACCCGTCGCGTCTGGCGACGAACAATAACATCGAGATTGATCCGGTGCCGGTAGAACAGCCTAAGCCTGTTGAGAAGCCGAAACCGGTGGAGAAGCCGCAGCCGAAACCGCAGCGGGATAAAGCGGCCGAGCAACTGGCAGCCGCTTCAGAAACGCCACCGCCGGCGAAACAGGACGCGGCCCCTACCGGCAAAGCCTATGTCGTTCAGCTCGGTGCATTGAAAAATGCAGATAAGGTCAATGAGATTGTGAGTAAACTGCGCGGCGCGGGATACCGTGTTTATACTTCACCCACCACGCCGGTACAGGGTAAAATTACCCGTATCCTCGTGGGGCCGGATGCGTCTAAAGATAAGCTCAAAGGTTCGCTTGGCGAGCTGAAGCAAATCTCCGGCCTGAGCGGTGTGGTGATGAACTACAGCGCAAACTGACAGAAATTACCCCCTCACCCTAACCCTCTCCCCAAAGGGGCGAGGGGATGGTTTGCTCCCTCTCCCTTGAGGGAGAGGGCCGGGGTGAGGGGGAGGCAGACGTTCACAGAAACGTCAAAGGTGCGGTGGCGTTGAGCATTTTTTCAGCGCCTTTTTTATTTACGCGTGGGAAGGAAATCCCTACGCAAACGTTTTCTTTTTCTGTTAGAATTCGCCCCGAACTGGATGACAGGGCGTTTAATCGTGGGACACATATGGTCTGGATTGATTACGCCATCATTGCGGTGATTGGTTTTTCCTGTCTGGTTAGCCTGATCCGTGGCTTTGTTCGTGAAGCGTTATCGCTGGTAACCTGGGGTTGTGCTTTCTTTGTTGCCAGTCATTACTACACTTACCTGTCTGTCTGGTTCACGGGCTTTGAAGATGAACTGGTCCGAAACGGAATCGCCATCGCGGTGCTGTTTATCGCGACGCTGATTGTCGGCGCTATCGTCAATTACGTGATAGGTCAGCTGGTCGAGAAAACCGGTCTGTCAGGAACGGACAGGGTGCTCGGCATCTGTTTCGGCGCGTTGCGAGGCGTGCTCATTGTGGCCGCGATCCTGTTCTTCCTGGATACCTTTACCGGGTTCTCCAAAAGTGAAGACTGGCAAAAATCGCAGCTCATTCCGGAGTTCAGCTTCATCATCAGATGGTTCTTTGACTATCTGCAAAGCTCGTCGAGTTTCTTGCCCAGGGCATAAACCCTGAGATGTGGCTTAACGAGGAAAAGACGAATGTGCGGTATTGTCGGTATCGCCGGTTTCATGCCGGTAAACCAGTCGATTTATGACGCGTTAACGGTGCTTCAGCACCGTGGGCAGGATGCTGCGGGTATCATCACCATTGATGCAAACAACTGCTTCCGTTTACGCAAGGCGAATGGCCTGGTAAACGATGTGTTTGAAGCCCGCCATATGCAGCGTCTGCAAGGTAATATGGGGATCGGTCACGTTCGTTATCCTACTGCTGGCAGTTCCAGCGCCTCTGAGGCTCAGCCTTTTTATGTTAACTCCCCGTATGGCATCACGCTTGCCCACAATGGCAATCTGACCAATGCCCACGAGCTGCGTAAAAAGCTGTTCGAAGAGAAACGTCGCCACATTAACACCACCTCTGATTCTGAAATCCTGCTCAATATCTTTGCCAGCGAACTGGATAACTTCCGCCATTATCCGCTGGAAGCAGACAACATTTTTGCCGCCGTTGCCGCGACTAACCGCCTGATCCGTGGCGCGTACGCTTGCGTAGCGATGATCATCGGTCACGGCATGGTGGCCTTCCGCGATCCAAACGGCATTCGCCCGCTGGTGCTCGGCAAACGAGACCTCGGCGATGGCCGTTCCGAGTACATGGTTGCCTCCGAAAGCGTGGCGCTGGACACGCTGGGCTTCGAATTCCTGCGTGATGTCGCGCCAGGCGAAGCGGTCTACATCACCGAGAAGGGCCAGCTGTTTACCCGCCAGTGCGCCGACAATCCGGTGAGCAACCCGTGCCTGTTCGAATACGTTTACTTCGCGCGTCCGGACTCGTTCATCGACAAAATTTCCGTTTACAGCGCGCGCGTCAACATGGGGACGAAGCTGGGCGAGAAGATTGCCCGCGAGTGGGACGATCTCGACATCGACGTCGTGATCCCAATCCCTGAAACCTCCTGTGATATCGCGCTGGAAATTGCCCGTATTCTGGACAAGCCGTACCGTCAGGGCTTCGTGAAAAACCGCTACGTTGGCCGCACCTTTATCATGCCGGGCCAGCAGCTGCGTCGTAAGTCCGTACGTCGTAAGCTAAACGCTAACCGTGCCGAGTTCCGCGACAAGAATGTGCTGCTGGTGGACGACTCCATTGTGCGCGGCACGACGTCTGAGCAGATCATCGAGATGGCGCGTGAGGCCGGGGCGAAGAAAGTATATCTCGCCTCCGCAGCGCCGGAAATTCGCTTCCCGAACGTGTATGGCATTGATATGCCAACCGCTAATGAGCTGATTGCGCATGGCCGTGAAGTGGATGAGATTCGCCAGATCATCGGGGCCGACGGCCTGATTTTCCAGGATCTGAACGATCTGATCGACGCGGTGCGCGCCGAGAACCCGGATATTCAGCAGTTCGAATGCTCGGTATTCAATGGGATCTACGTGACAAAAGACGTAGACCAGCAGTATCTCGACTACCTTGATTCTCTGCGTAACGACGATGCGAAAGCCGTCCAGCTGCAAAACGATCTCGAAAGCTTAGAGATGCACAACGAAGGTTAATGCTCCGGCAAGTGAGGGGGCTCGCCCTCACTTGCAACTCCCCGTAAAATCCTGCACAGTCAGCCCTGAAATCAGCAAGGGCAAAAATCATGAAACGACTCATTGTAGGGATCAGCGGTGCCAGCGGCGCGATTTATGGCGTCCGGCTGTTACAGGTGCTGCGTGACGTTGCAGGCGTAGAAACCCATCTGGTGATGAGCCAGGCGGCGCGTCAGACCCTCTCTCTTGAAACCGATCTCTCTCTGCGCGATGTTCAGGCGCTGGCTGATGTTGTCCACGATGCCCGCGATATCGCCGCCAGCATCTCTTCGGGCTCGTTTAAAACGGCCGGCATGGTTATTTTGCCCTGTTCGATTAAAACCCTCTCCGGTATCGTAAACAGCTATACCGACACGCTGGTGACGCGTGCGGCGGACGTGGTGCTGAAAGAGCGTCGTCCTCTGGTGCTCTGCGTGCGGGAAACGCCGCTGCACCTGGGACATCTGCGTTTAATGACGCAGGCAGCCGAACTGGGAGCTGTGATAATGCCGCCGGTCCCCGCGTTCTATCATCGTCCGCAAACGCTGGACGATGTCATCAACCAGACCGTTAACCGCGTGCTGGATCAGTTCGATATAGACCTGCCGGAAGATCTCTTTACCCGCTGGCAGGGGGCGTGAGGCTGTGCACAAACAAGGTGCATGAAATGACTGTTTGCCCTGTTTCAGGGCAAAACTGCAACCGCGATCATATCCTCGACATTTAATTCGCTTTTTCCCTTTTTCTCTTTCCGGTTCGTTCGGCAGACCTGCTATCTTTCACCATTAAGGCAGTATCGCAACGTTTTATTAACATATTTAACGTCGTAGTTTTAACCCGACGACAATGTGGCATAAGACCTGCAAGAGCAGCCTGCAACACAACACACAACATAAACCATAATAAAATCACGGTTCTTGAGGGTAAATGTATGAAGAAGACGGTTCTGGCTCTGTCTTTGCTCGTGGGCTTGAGTGCAGCAGCAAGTAGCTATGCAGCGCTACCACAGACAGTTCGTATCGGTACAGACGCAACCTACGCGCCATTCTCCTCCAAGGATGCGAAAGGCGATTTCGTGGGGTTTGATATCGATCTGGGAAATGAGATGTGCAAACGCATGGAAGTGAAATGCACATGGGTGGGCAGTGACTTTGACGCGCTGATCCCGTCGCTGAAAGCCAAGAAAATTGATGCCATTATCTCTTCTCTCTCCATCACGGAAAAACGTCAGCAGGAGATCGCCTTCTCTGAGAAGCTCTACGCTGCCGACTCACGTCTGATTGCCGCGAAAGGCTCGCCAATCCAGCCGACCATCGACTCGCTGAAAGGCAAACATGTTGGCGTGCTTCAGGGCTCGACCCAGGAAGGTTATGCCAATGCTAACTGGCGCGAGAAGGGCGTCGATGTGGTGGCTTACCAGAACCAGGATCTGATCTACTCTGACCTGGCGGCAGGCCGTCTGGATGCCGCGTTTCAGGATGAAGTCGCCGCGAGCGAAGGCTTCCTGAAACAGCCTGCGGGTAAAGAGTACGCCTTTGCTGGCCCGTCGGTAAAAGACAAAAAATACTTTGGCGACGGTACCGGTATTGGCCTGCGTAAGGATGATACCGAGCTGAAAGCCGCCTTCGACAAAGCGTTTAATGAGCTGCGTAAAGACGGTACCTACGACAAACTGGCGAAGAAATACTTCGATTTCAACGTCTACGGTGATTAATGCCTGAATGAGATGCACTGAAGTGGTGCATTCCGGCAGGGTTATGTTCCAATATGGTGCAACACATGCACCATACTGGATCGCTGTGTGCATAGTTAAGCATTTAAAATGCAAAAATTCCCGTTCAAAGGCATTAATCTTTGCCTGAATGAGGGGATTAATGGCACATTAACAACACCCCGTCGTCGTAAAAATCTCGTATTAAGACAGTTTGTTGAGGACAGATATGAAAAAACTGGTGTTGTCACTTTCTCTGGTACTGGCTTTTTCCAGCGCCACCGCAGCATTCGCAGCAATTCCGCAGAAAATTCGTATTGGGACTGACCCAACCTACGCGCCTTTCGAATCGAAAAATGCGAAGGGGGAACTGGTCGGTTTTGACATCGATCTGGCTAACGAGCTGTGCAAACGCATTAAAGCGCAATGTACCTATGTTGAAAACCCGCTGGACGCGCTAATCCCGTCCCTGAAAGCGAAAAAAATTGACGTGATCATGTCCTCCCTGTCTATCACCGAAAAACGTCAGCAGGAGATTGCCTTCACGGACAAACTCTACGCGGCTGACTCACGTCTGGTGGTGGCGAAATCCTCTGACATTCAGCCAACCCTTGAATCTCTGAAGGGCAAACGCGTGGGCGTGTTGCAGGGTACGACGCAGGAAACATACGGTAACGAGCACTGGGCGCCAAAGGGGATTGAAATTGTCTCTTACCAGGGTCAGGAAAACATCTACGCAGACCTGACGGCAGGCCGTATTGACGCGGCATTCCAGGATGAAGTGGCGGCAATCGAAGGCTTCCTGAAACAGCCTGTGGGTAAAGATTACAAGTTCGGCGGTCCGTCCATTAAGGACGAAAAACTCTTTGGCGTTGGCACCGGTATGGGCCTGCGGAAAGAAGACAACGAACTGCGTGAAGCCCTGAACAAAGCGTTCGCCGAGATGCGCGCGGACGGCACTTACGACAAGCTGGCGAAAAAGTACTTCGATTTTAATGTTTACGGCGGCTAATCGCCCCGTCTGATAACGTGCGGCCCCTCCCGTTGCGGGAGGGGAAAAGACACGGTTCCACCACTCACGAGACGACAGGGCACGCGGTATGCTGTACGGATTTTCTGGCGTTATTTTACAGGGCGCGCTTGTCACCCTTGAGCTGGCTATCAGCTCCGTGGTGCTGGCGGTGCTGATAGGCCTGGCGGGCGCGGGGGCAAAGTTATCCGCCAACAGACCGCTGGCGCTGATATTTGAAGGCTATACCACGCTGATTCGCGGCGTGCCTGACCTGGTGCTGATGCTGCTGATCTTTTATGGCCTGCAAATCGCACTTAACGGCGTCACGGATGCCATCGGCATGGATCAGATCGATATCGACCCGATGGTGGCCGGTATTATTACCCTTGGTTTTATCTACGGTGCTTATTTCACTGAGACCTTTCGCGGCGCTTACATGGCCGTGCCGAAAGGGCACATTGAAGCGGCGACCGCCTACGGTTTTACCTCCTCACAAACGTTTCGCCGGATCATGTTCCCGGCCATGATGCGCTACGCGCTGCCGGGCATCGGTAACAACTGGCAGGTTATTCTCAAGGCAACGGCGCTGGTCTCCCTGCTGGGTCTGGAAGATGTGGTGAAGGCCACGCAGCTGGCGGGTAAAAGTACCTGGGAACCGTTCTATTTTGCGGTGGTCTGCGGCGTAATCTATCTGGTCTTTACGACCGTCTCCAATGGTGTGCTGCTTCTGCTCGAACGTCGCTACTCCGTGGGTGTGAAGAGGGCTGATCTGTGATTGAGATTATTCAGGAGTACTGGAAATCCCTGCTGTGGACGGATGGCTACCGCTTTACTGGCGTGGCGATCACGCTGTGGCTGCTGATCTCCTCGGTGGTCATGGGCGGCATTCTGGCGGTGTTTCTCGCCATTGGCCGCGTGTCGAACAACAAATTTATCCAGTTTCCGATCTGGCTGTTCACCTACGTGTTTCGCGGTACGCCGCTGTACGTGCAGCTGCTGGTGTTCTATTCCGGAATGTACACGCTGGAGATCGTGAAAGGCACCGAGATGCTGAACGCGTTCTTCCGCAGCGGTCTGAACTGTACGGTGCTGGCGCTGACCCTTAATACCTGCGCCTATACCACCGAAATCTTCGCCGGGGCCATTCGTTCCGTGCCGCACGGTGAGATTGAGGCGGCGCGCGCGTACGGCTTCTCGTCCGTGAAGCTCTATCGCTGTATTATTCTGCCTTCAGCGCTGCGCATTGCGCTGCCGGCGTACAGCAACGAAGTGATTTTAATGCTGCATTCGACGGCACTGGCGTTTACCGCTACGGTGCCGGATCTGTTAAAGATTGCCCGCGATATTAACTCTGCCACCTACCAGCCGTTTACGGCGTTTGGCATTGCGGCAGTGCTCTATTTGATCATTTCTTACGTTCTGATCAGCCTGTTCCGTAAGGCTGAAAAACGCTGGTTGCAGCATATAAAACCGTCGACGCACTGAGAATTTATGATGGCTGAGAACAAATTAAACGTAATTGATTTGCACAAGCGCTACGGCGAACATGAAGTGCTGAAAGGGGTGTCGCTGGAGGCTAACGCGGGCGACGTGATCAGTATTATCGGCTCATCAGGTTCGGGTAAAAGTACCTTCCTGCGCTGCATCAACTTCCTCGAAAAGCCGAGCGAAGGATCGATTGTGGTGAGCGGACAGAACATCAACATGGTCCGTGATAAAGACGGTCAGCTTAAAGTGGCGGATAAAAATCAGCTGCGCCTGCTGCGTACGCGTCTGACAATGGTATTCCAGCACTTCAATCTCTGGAGCCACATGACGGTGCTGGAGAACGTGATGGAAGCGCCGGTTCAGGTGCTCGGCTTAAGCAAGCAGGAAGCCCGCGAGCGTGCGGTCAAATACCTGGCGAAAGTGGGTATCGACGAGCGGCAGCAGATCAAATATCCGGTGCACCTGTCAGGGGGACAGCAGCAGCGTGTTTCCATCGCCCGCGCGCTGGCGATGGAGCCGGAAGTATTGCTGTTTGACGAACCGACTTCCGCGCTGGATCCGGAACTCGTTGGCGAAGTGCTGCGCATCATGCAGAAGCTGGCGGAAGAGGGCAAAACGATGGTGGTGGTGACGCACGAGATGGGCTTCGCCCGTAACGTTTCTAACCACGTTATCTTCCTGCATCAGGGCAAGATTGAGGAGCAGGGGCATCCGGACGAAGTGCTGGCGAACCCGCAAAGCCCGCGTTTGCAGCAGTTCCTGAAAGGCTCGTTGAAGTAGGTTTGGCCTTTCTCCCTCTCCCTGTGGGAGAGGGCCGGGGTGAGGGCATCAGGCCGCAGAGCCGCCCAATTGCCCGGTGGCGCTTCGCTTTCCGGGCCTACAAAAACCGTAGCCCGGGCAAACGCAGTGTCGCCCGGCATTCAGACCGCCCCACACTCCAGCCGATACACCCAGTCGTCATACCGTACGCCGTTAATCTCGTACGCCTTCTCCAGTACCTGCGTGCGCACAAAACCTGCTTTCTCAAGAACCCGCACCGACCCAACGTTATCCGCCAGCACGTACGCGTTAAGCGCCTTCACGCCCGTCTGGTTAAATGCATACTCACACACCGCGCGCAGCGCCTCGCTGGCAATGCCTTTTCCCTGCGCGTCAGGCACAACCGTGTAGCCAATATCCGCCTCTTCACGGTTCGCCGCACTGATTTGCAGGCCGATATCCCCGAGCGGCGTAACGTCGTTATGCAGACGGATCACAAAGACATGCTCCGCCATCAGGCGCGCGGCAAATACGCGGCGCGTCTCTTTTTCAGGCATGATAGCGGCCATATAGCGCATGATGTTGGGGTCTTCGCGCAGAGAGCGAAAGAACGCCCAGTCAGAAGGTTCGAAAGGGGTGAGGTGAAGCCGGGTTGTGGTGATGGTTGCCATAGTTACGCCATATCATCCAGAGATGGCGTATAACTCTAACATATTCACTGCACCACATCCCCCAGCGCCTCTTCCAGGTCATACCAGCGGAACGTAAATCCGGCCGCTTCCAGCCGTTTTGGCAGCGCGCGCTGGCCGCCCAGCACCAGCACCGAAGATTCGCCCATCAACAGCCGAATCGCCGTCGCAGGCACGCGCAGTACCGCCGGGCGATGCAGGGCATGACCCAGGGCGTGAGCAAACTGTTCATTACGTACGGGGTAGGGAGATACCATGTTAAACGGCCCGCGCAGGTCGTTATCCAGCAGCCAGAGAATACCGTTGACCATATCGTCGATATGGATCCACGCCAGATACTGACGACCGTTGCCGATGGGCCCGCCAAGCCCCATTTTAAACGGCGGCAACATTTTACCGAGAATACCGCCTTTCGGAGCAAGCACCACGCCGGTGCGCAGCAGGCAGACGCGGGTGTTATCGCTCTGCGCCCCGCAGGCGATACGCTCCCACTGGGCGCAGAGTTTATGGGTAAACTCGTTGTGCGGCGGCTCTTCTTCGGTCACCACCACTTCACCAAGATCGCCATAGTAGCCTGTTGCAGAGCCGGAAATCAGCACCGAGGGCGGCATCTCGCTGTTACGAATCAGCTCAACCAGCCTTTCGGTCATGTTCCAGCGGCTGCTGCATAAACGCTGTTTTTGCTCTTCGGTCCAGCGTTTATCAGCGATAGGCTCGCCTGCGAGGTTGATGACGGCGTCAAAGCCGTTCAGATCCTGCCGTTCCGCCAGGCCTTTCCAGATCTCAACGCCGGTGCCCAGCACCTGGCGCGCTTTCTCCGGGCTGCGCGTGACCACGGTAATGTCGTGATGCAACGCCTGCAAACGTGGAATGAGATGGCGACCAATCAGCCCCGTACCGCCGGTGAGCAGGATCTTCATACAACCTCCAGGTTTACGCCTGGCGCTGCCAGCTTAACGTCATGGAGACGGAGTCGGCGTAGCGCAGGGCGTGAAGTTTATCGATCTCCACTTCAGCATAAGTGACCCAGTGGTGTTCGCGTGCGATGTCGAGCACATCCTGAGTTAATTTTTCCAGTAGCGCAAAACGGTTGTTCTCAACGTACTGGATGATGCTTTTGGTGATCGTGCGATAGTTCAGCGCGTCATTGATGTCTTCGCTGGCGCGCGCCTTGTCTGCCGGGTAATGGATCACTACATTCACCACGATATCCTGGCGATTCGCGATCTCCTCCTCTTTGATACCAATGAATGTACGTAAGCGAAGGTTTTTTATACGAATAATAGCGTCAAGCTGGGACATTGCAGGTCTTCTCCGTGTCAGTATTTTTACCTCATCATACATGAGGAGAACACCTGCACCCAACGGGGCACAGGCTCAAGTCTGATGGATTTTTTGCATGGCGCGTTCGGTTGCCGGGCGGGTCCGGATGCGCTCAAACCAGTTGTTCACCGCCGGATAAGTGGCCAGGTCGATCCGGTGGCGTTCATGGGTGTTGATCCACGGCCAGCAGGCGATATCTGCGATGCTGTAATGCTCACCTCCCAGCCACGGTGATTTTTCCAGCCGACGGTTCAGGACCCCGTACAGGCGCTGGGTTTCGACCTGATATCGCTCAATGGCGTAAGGGATCGTCTGCGGCGCATAGGCGGTAAAGTGATGATTCTGCCCCAGCATCGGCCCCAGGCCGCTCGACTGCCAGAATAACCATTGCAGTGTGTGATGACGCTCGCGCAACTCCCCGCTCAGGAGCTTGCCGGTTTTCTCTGCCAAATAAAGCAAAATCTCTCCGGACTCAAACAGGCTTAACGGTTTGCCCCCGTCAGAAGGCAGGTTATCAATGATGGCCGGAATTTTATTGTTGGGCGAGATGGCCAGAAAAACGGGGCGGAACTGATCGCCTTTGCTGATATCCACGCGAATGATCCGGTAGTCCAGTTCGGCTTCTTCAAGAAAGAGGGTGATCTTATGGCCATTAGGGGTGGGGGCATAATAGAGATCTATCATTCTCAACTCCTGTCAGTGCGAATAGTGTTGCCATGAAAAATCAGTATAGGTGCTTGTTGTAAATCGTGAGTTTTCATCAAGTGACAGCGAGGCAAAGAGATTATATGTTGAGTGAAAACCGATCAGCCGATGAGGATGTTATGAGCCAGCCTGTAATAACGTTGTGGTCCGATGCGAACTTTTTTTCTCCTTATGTCATGAGCGTTTATGTGGCGCTGGCAGAAAAGGGGCTAACTTTTAGTCTGAAAACCGTTGACCTGGACAGCGGCGAACATCTGCAACCTCATTGGCAGGGCTACGCGCTCACCCGCCGTGTCCCTGTGCTGGAGATTGACGGTTTTGAGTTGAGTGAATCCTCAGCGATTGACGAGTACCTTGAAGACCGCTTTGCCCCACCAGAGTGGGAACGCATCTATCCTCACGATCTGCAAAAGCGCGCCCGCGCCCGCCAGATCCAGGCGTGGCTGCGTAGCGACCTGGTGCCGATTCGCACAGAACGCTCCACGGACGTGGTGTTCGCTGGCGTCAAAAAGCCCGCCCTCAGCGAGGAAGGCTTATCCAGCGCCCGGAAGCTGATTGATACCGCGTCATCGCTGCTGTCACAGGGTAACCCAAACCTGTTTGGCGAGTGGTGTATTGCCGACACCGATCTGGCGCTGATGCTCAATCGCCTGATCCTCAACGGCGATGACGTCCCACAGCTGCTGGTGGATTACGCCACCTTCCAGTGGCAACGCGCGTCGGTACAGCGCTATCTGGCACTCTCTGCTAAGCGCGCGGGCTGATAAGACGGGGCGCTTGAGGTATGATAGGGCAGTCTGTATTCCCGAGGAGTAACTGATGAAACTGATGTTTGCGTCGGATATTCATGGATCGCTGCCCGCGACCGAACGCGTGCTTTCTCTGTTCGTCCAAAGCGGGGCGCAATGGCTGGTGATCCTGGGCGATGTGTTAAACCACGGCCCACGCAATGCGTTGCCGGAAGGCTATGCTCCCGCGCAGGTGGCGGAAAAACTTAATCATTTTGCCTCGCGCATTATCGCCGTTCGCGGCAACTGCGACAGCGAAGTTGACCAGATGCTGCTGCAATTTCCCATCACCGCTCCCTGGCAACAAGTGTTGATGGAAAACAGCCGTTTGTTCCTGACCCACGGGCACCTGTTCGGCCCGGATAACCTGCCGTCACTCGCCGCTGGCGATGTCCTGGTTTATGGTCATACTCATATTCCGGTGGCGGAAAAACGCGGGGCGTTTTACCACTTTAACCCCGGGTCTGTCAGCATTCCTAAAGGCGGTAACCCGGCAAGCTACGGCATGTATGAAGACGGAACATTAAGCGTTATCGCACTTAATGATCAGCAAGTTATTGCGCAGATAGCGATTAATCCGTAAGTTACACCACAACTGCAAACGCGCCGAAAGAGCGCTTAGACGAGAAGGTTTCCCGATGGTGGAGCAGAATCATTTGGCAAGTACTGAGTGGGTTGACATTGTCAGCGAAGAGAATGAAGTGATCGCGCAGGCCAGCCGCGAACAAATGCGTGCGGAGCGTCTGCGTCACCGCGCGACGTACATCGTTGTTCATGACGGCATGGGCAAGATTCTGGTCCAGCGTCGCACCGACACCAAAGATTTTCTTCCTGGTATGCTGGATGCCACAGCGGGTGGCGTCGTGCAGGCCGATGAAGTATTGCTGGATTCCGCGCGTCGTGAAGCGGAAGAAGAGTTAGGTATCGCTGGCGTGCCGTTTGCCGAGCACGGACAGTTTTATTTCGAAGATGAGCATTGTCGCGTCTGGGGCGGGCTGTTTAGCTGCGTTTCCCACGGACCTTTCGCCTTGCAGGAAGAGGAAGTGAGCGAAGTGTGCTGGATGACGCCGGAAGAGATCACCGCGCGTTGCGACGAATTCACGCCGGATTCCCTTAAAGCACTGGCGCTGTGGATGACCCGCAACGCCAAAAACGAATCCGCTAAACCGGAAAATAAGGCGGAAAAAGAGGAAGAGGCTGAGTAAGCCTTAACAGCTTTCCCGCAGACACAGGCTGGACGCGATGGGTTTATGGTCGCGCCAGTCTCCGTCATTCAGACGTTCCAGTAACGCTTTCCCGGCTTCAATCCCAATCTTGCGATGCGGTACTGCCATCGTCGTTAGCGGCGGCTGACAGACGCGGCTGACGTCGCTGTCGCCAAAGCCCACGACCGCTAAATCGTCCGGCACCTTGATGCGCCGACGCTGGCACTCATACAGCGCGCCGCAGGCCAGTTCATCTGATACGCACACCAGCGCATCCAGCTCCGGCCACGCCAGCAGAAACTCCGGCAATTGTGCCGCACCGGTGGAGAAGTTCGGCGGCATGGCGGCATTAATCACTCTGTTTGGCGCCAGGTGGTGGCGCAGCATCGCCTTGTACCAGCCCTGCAAATGCTGCTGAAAAATCCACTGCTCCTGGTTAGCGCACAGCAGGCCGATATTCTGGTAGCCGCGCTGAATCACCATTTCGGTAAGTTCATACATGGCGGCGACGTTATCAATCCCGATATTCATATCAATAGGATCGGCACGCATTGCACCCATTTCCATCACCGGGATAGAGGCGTTTTTTAGCCAGTGTCGCACGGTATCGGAGTGCTCGACGCTGAGCAGTATCGCCGCGGCGATGTTCGAGGCCAGCAGCGTTTCAAGCAGTTTCTCTTCCTGTTCAAGACGATGCTGAGATTCCGCCAGCATAATCTGATATCCGGCTGGCTGGAGCACCTGCTGTAGCCCGGCGAACATCTCGGAACAGCCAGCTTCGGAAAGATTGGGTACTACCATCGCAATCGTCCATGACGATGCCGATGCCAGTGCGCTGGCGGCAAGATTGGGCATGTAACCCAGCTCCTGCACCGCGGCTTCAATTTTTTCACGCAGTTTATCGGAAACCTGTTCGGGCGTGCGGAGGGCACGGGAAACAGTCATCGTGCCTACGCCGGCAAGCTGCGCGACATCCGCGAGCGTTACTTTTCCGGTACTGCGCCGTTTTCGGGTTAATGACATACATCTTCCTGCTGACAGGACGCGATTTAGTTTCATCCTTCATTTTACGTGACAGGCAGTATACGCCTTAAATCCCTTTTTTTGCTGTGATTTCGCACCAGGATAGCAATTTGATAGCGCTATCACAGTTCTGCATGTTAGTCGTTGGTAGCGCTATCTTTGTGATCGCGATCGCAGTCATTAATTGATGGGTTGAATAGAGTTTGCCCATGTCTGGTCTTTAGCGGGAGTGAAAAATGCTCAAAAAGTGGATATATGATACAACCATCATCCTACAGGATAGCGTTGAAAGCTGGCCCCAGGCGCTGGAACTGTGCGCGAAACCGCTGCTGGATTTGCAGGTCATTGCGCCGAAATATGTCACGGCTATCATTGAGCAGCACCACAGGTTAGGTCCCTACTATGTGCTGGCTCCTGGGCTGGCAATGCCACATGCGCGACCGGAAGAAGGGGCGAAAGGACTTGGCCTGTCATTATTAAAACTGAAACAGGGCGTCTCATTTGGTGCTGGTGAGTTTGACCCCGTCGATGTGATTGTGATGCTGGCGGCGCCGGACAAACATAGCCATATCGAAATGATCTCCGCCTTAGCAGAATTATTTTCCAGCGACGAAGATATGTCTGAATTACATCGGGCGAATACGCTGGAGGAGATAAAAACCGTCATCAATCGCTTCTGATTTAATTATTTAATCCGATTCATCTCAACATTACGCGTCAGCGTGATGGGGCGTACTCTACTCAAAAAAGGGGATAACAATGAAAATTATGGCTATTTGCGGCTCCGGCCTGGGCAGCAGTTTTATGGTCGAAATGAATATTAAAAAGGTGCTCAAAAAACTGGAAATTGAGGCAGAGGTTGAACACTCCGATCTCTCCTCGGCCACGCCGGGCGCGGCGGACCTGTTTGTAATGGCGAAAGACATTGCCGCCAGCGCCAGCGTGCCGGAAAGCCAGCTGGTGGTGATCAACAATATTATCGATATCAACGAACTCGAAGCGCAGCTGCGCGCCTGGTTCGAAAGACAATAATCCTGAAAAGGCGAGGTGGATATGTTTATCCTTGAAACGCTGAATTTCGTTGTTGATATTTTAAAAGTCCCTTCAGTCCTGGTCGGGTTAATTGCCCTGATTGGTCTGGTGGCGCAGAAAAAAGCCTTTTCAGATGTGGTAAAAGGCACAATTAAAACCATTCTCGGCTTTATTGTACTGGGCGGCGGCGCAACCGTGCTGGTGGGCTCTTTAAATCCGCTCGGCGGTATGTTTGAGCACGCCTTTAATATTCAGGGCATTATTCCCAACAATGAAGCTATTGTGTCGATTGCCCTGGAAAAATATGGTGCCTCCACCGCGCTCATTATGGCTTTCGGGATGGTGGCGAATATTATTGTCGCGCGCTTTACCCGCCTGAAGTACATCTTCCTGACCGGGCATCACACCTTCTACATGGCGTGCATGATTGGCGTGATCCTGACGGTCGCAGGCTTCGAAGGGGTCGGGCTGGTCTTTACCGGTTCGTTGATCCTCGGCCTGATTATGGCCTTCTTCCCGGCGATTGCGCAGCGCTATATGAAGCGTATTACCGGCAACGATGAGATTGCCTTCGGTCATTTCGGCACGCTGGGCTACGTGCTGTCCGGCTGGATTGGCAGCAAGGTCGGTAAAGGCTCGCGCTCCACCGAAGAGATGAACCTGCCGAAGAACCTCAGCTTCCTGCGCGACAGTTCGATCTCCATCTCACTGACCATGATGATTATCTACCTGATTATGGCGGTGAGCGCCGGGCGTGAGTACGTGGAGGCCACCTTCAGCGGCGGCCAGAACTACCTGGTGTACGCCATCATTATGGCCATCACCTTCGCGGCAGGCGTGTTTATCATCTTGCAGGGTGTGCGCCTGATTCTGGCGGAAATTGTCCCGGCCTTTACCGGCTTCTCGGAAAAACTGGTGCCCAATGCGCGACCTGCGCTGGACTGCCCGGTGGTCTACCCGTATGCGCCAAACGCGGTGCTGATTGGCTTCCTGTTCAGCTTCCTCGGCGGGATTGTAGGCTTGTTCATCTGCGGTCAGTTTAGCTGGGTGCTGATCCTGCCGGGCGTCGTGCCGCATTTCTTCACCGGTGCAACGGCGGGCGTGTTTGGGAACGCCACCGGCGGACGTCGCGGGGCGGTGATTGGCGCCTTTGCTAACGGCCTGCTGATCACCTTCCTGCCGGTCCTGCTGCTGCCTGTTCTGGGCGCGATTGGCTTTGCGAATACGACCTTCTCGGACGCCGACTTTGGCGCCGTCGGGATTGTGCTCGGCAACCTGGCGCGCTTCCTGTCGCCGCTTGCCATCACCGGACTGGTTGTTGTGTTGTTTGCGCTGCTGGTGGCCTACAACGTCTTCGCTAAAAACAAACCTGCAAGCGGTAACGCGCAGGAAAACCCCGGAGCCAAATCATGAATGAGAATGAAATAACCGAACTGGCGCGTCAGATCCGCCTTGAGACGCTGAAATCCCTGACGCAGCTGGGTTTTGGTCACTACGGCGGCAGCATGTCAGTCGTTGAAACGCTGGCCATTCTGTACGGCGCGGTGATGAAAATAGACCCGGCCGATCCGGACTGGCCAGAGCGCGATTACTTTGTGCTGTCGAAGGGACATGCGGGCCCGGCGCTGTACAGCACGCTGGCGATTAAGGGCTACTTCCCGATTGAAGAGCTGAGCACGCTAAACCAGAACGGAACGCGTCTGCCAAGCCACCCGGATCGCCTGAAAACACGCGGCGTGGATGCCACCACCGGATCGCTGGGGCAGGGGATCTCCATTGCAGGCGGCATGGCGCTGTCGCACAAGCTGGCAGAAAGGCCAAACCGGGTGTTTTGCATCGTTGGCGACGGGGAGCTGAACGAAGGGCAGTGCTGGGAAGCCTTCCAGTTTATTGCTCACCATCGACTGAACAATCTGACGGTGTTCGTGGACTGGAACAAACAGCAGCTCGACGGCGAGCTGGACGAAATCATCAGCGCCTTCGATCTGGAAGGCAAATTCCGGGCCTTTGGTTTTGACGTGGTGACGGTGAAAGGGGACGACATTCCGGCGCTGCTGGAGGTGACCGCGCCGATCCCTGCGACCGATGCGCGTCCGCGGGTGGTGATCCTCGACAGCATCAAAGGGCAGGGGGTGCCATACCTGGAACAGCTCAGCAACTCGCATCACCTGCGATTAACTGAGGAGAGCAAAGCGGCGCTCAACGAGACGATTCGCCAACTGGAGGCTTCACATGATTAAGGTTGCACCGACAGGACAGAAAGATTCGGTTGAGATGCGTAAGGTCTATGCGGGTTTTGTGGCAAAACAGATTGAGGCCGGGAGCGAGATTATTGCGCTCGAAGCGGATCTGATGAGTTCGATGGCGATGGACGGCGTAGCGCGTGATTATCCACAGCACGTCATCAACTGCGGCATTATGGAGGCCAACGTGATTGGGACGGCCGCCGGGCTGTCGCTCACCGGACGTAAGCCGTTCGTCCATACCTTTACCGCCTTTGCCAGCCGTCGCTGCTTCGACCAGCTGTTTATGTCCCTGGACTACCAGCGCAATAATGTGAAGGTGATTGCCTCGGATGCGGGCGTGACGGCCTGCCACAACGGCGGGACGCATATGTCGTTTGAGGATATGGGCATCGTGCGCGGTCTGGCGCATTCAGTAGTGCTGGAGGTGACCGATGCGGTGATGTTCGAAGATGTGCTGCGTCAGCTTATCGACCTGGAAGGCTTCTACTGGGTGCGGACCATCCGTAAACAGGCGCCGAGCGTCTATGCCCCGGGGTCAACCTTCACCATCGGCAAGGGCAACGTGCTGCGCGAGGGAATCGATATTACCCTGATTGCTAACGGCATTATGGTGGCGGAAGCGCTGGAGGCGGCGCGCCAGCTGGAGCAGGAGGGGGTAAGCGCAGCGGTCATCGACATGTTTACCCTGAAGCCCATCGATCGGATGCTGGTGAAAAATTATGCCGAGAAAACCAGGCGTATTGTGACCTGCGAAAACCACAGCATTCACAACGGGCTGGGGTCGGCGGTGGCGGAAGTGCTGGTGGAAACCTGTCCGGTGCCGATGCGGCGGGTTGGGGTGAAGGAGCGTTACGGTCAGGTAGGCACGCAGGACTTCCTGCAGAAGGAGTATGGCCTGACGGCACATGACATTGTGTCGGCGGCGCGTGAGTTGCTGTAATAAAAAAGGCGACCCGTTGAGTGGTCGCCTTTTTTTGCCGGATGGCGCTTCGCTTATCCGGCCTACAAAACCCTGGGCCCGGTAAGCGCTAGCGCCACCGGGCTTTTTAGCTTACTGCTGCTGCGAAGACTGGATCGCCGTCAGCGCGATGGTGTAGACGATATCGTCAACCAGCGCACCACGAGACAGGTCGTTCACAGGCTTGCGCATACCTTGCAGCATTGGCCCGATGGAGATCAGGTCTGCTGAACGCTGTACCGCTTTATAGGTGGTGTTACCGGTGTTCAGATCCGGGAAGATGAACACGGTAGCGCGACCTGCAACCGGCGAGTTAGGCGCTTTAGATTTCGCAACGTCAGCCATTACCGCGGCATCGTACTGGAGCGGGCCGTCGATCATCAGATCCGGACGTTTTTCCTGCGCAATGCGGGTTGCTTCACGGACTTTCTCTACGTCGCTGCCTGCACCAGAAGTACCGGTGGAGTAGGAGAGCATCGCGACGCGCGGTTCGATACCGAAGGCAGTCGCGGAGTCCGCAGACTGGATAGCGATTTCTGCCAGCTGCTCTGCGGTTGGGTCCGGGTTGATCGCGCAGTCGCCATAAACGTAAACCTGTTCAGGCAGCAGCATAAAGAACACGGAGGAGACCAGAGAGCTGCCCGGTGCGGTTTTGATCAGCTGCAACGGTGGACGGATGGTGTTCGCGGTGGTGTGAACCGCACCGGAAACCAGGCCGTCAACTTCGTCCTGCTCCAGCATCAGCGTACCCAGCACGACGTTATCTTCCAGCTGCTCGCGCGCAACGGCTTCGGTCATGCCCTTGTTCTTACGCAGCTCAACCAGGCGGGCAACGTAGCTTTCGCGAACCACTTCCGGGTCAACGATCTCAATGCCAGCGCCCAGCTCAACGCCCTGAGACGCCGCAACGCGGTTGATCTCATCCGGGTTACCCAGCAGCACACAGGTCGCGATACCGCGCTCTGCACAGATGGCCGCCGCTTTAACGGTACGTGGTTCGTCACCTTCTGGCAGAACCACGCGTTTGCCCGCTTTACGCGCCAGCTCGGTCAGCTGGTAACGGAAGGCTGGAGGAGACAGACGACGGCTGCGCTCGGACGTCGCCGTCAGGGATTCGATCCAGTCTGCGTTGATGTAGCCCGCAACGTATTCCTGAACTTTCTCGATACGCTCGTGGTCATCAACCGGCACTTCGAGGTTGAAGCTTTGCAGGCTCAGGGAGGTCTGCCAGGTGTTGGTGTTCACCATGAAGACTGGCAGGCCAGTGGCGAACGCACGTTCGCACAGCTTGCTGACGCGCGGGTCCATCTCGTAGGCACCGGTCAGCAGGATCGCACCGATTTCCACGCCGTTCATCGCAGCCAGGCACGCTGCAACCAGCACGTCTGGACGGTCAGCAGAGGTCACCAGCAGGGAACCTGCGCGGAAGTGTTCCAGCATGTGCGGAATGCTGCGCGCGCAGAAGGTCACGGACTTCACGCGGCGGGTGTTGATATCGCCTTCGTTAACGATGGTGGCATTCAGGTGACGCGCCATATCGATTGCACGGGTGGCAATCAGATCGAAGCTCCATGGCACCGCACCCAGCACCGGCAGTGGGCTGGAATCCTGCAGCTTAGCCGGGTCAACTTTGATGACTTTCGCTTTGGAAGAGTCGTCGAAGATTTCGGACAGGTCAGGACGCGTACGGCCCTGCTCATCTACTGGCGCGTTCAGCTTGTTAACAATCACGCCGGTGATGCTGGTGTTTTTCGCACCGCCGAAGCTGCTGCGCGTCAGTTCGATACGCTCTTTCAGCTGCTCTGGGGTGTCAGTGCCCTGAGACATCACGAAAACAATCTCTGCGTTCAGGGTTTTCGCGATTTCAAAGTTCAGAGACTGGGCAAACTGGTGTTTACGGGTCGGGACCAGGCCTTCAACCAGCACCACTTCAGCGTCCTGCGCGTTTGCGTGGTAGTTGGCGATGATCTCTTCCATCAGCACGTCTTTCTGGTTGCTGGAGAGCAGAGATTCAACGTGGCTCATCTTCAGCGGTTCAGCCGCTGGCAGATTGGAGTTCTTACGAACGATGGAGGTGGTCTGGTCTGGCGCATCGCCACCGGCACGTGGCTGGGCGATAGGCTTAAAGACGCTCAGACGAACGCCTTTGCGTTCCATAGCGCGGATCACGCCGAGGCTGACGCTGGTCAGGCCGACGCTGGTTCCGGTAGGGATCAGCATAATAGTACGGGACACGGTTTATCCTCTTTCGTTACCGCCGCGTTGGGCGGGCTACAAAACAGCACCGCCAGCATTGCTGGCGGTGTGGAATCAGGCAGTCAGGCGGCACGCGTCTTGCGCGATGACCAGCTCTTCGTTAGTTGGGATAACGATAGCCGGGCGGGTGCCTTCTTTGTTGATGAAGCCAGACTTGCCGAAGCGGGCAGCCAGGTTACGCTCGTGATCGACTTCGAAGCCCAGTACGCCCAGTTTGCCCAGGGACAGCTCACGTACCATTGCCGCGTTCTCACCGATGCCGCCGGTGAAGATAACCGCGTCCAGACGACCGTCCATCAGCGCGGTGTAAGAACCGATGTACTTCGCCAGACGGTGGCAATAAACGTCCATTGCACGTTTAGCGTCAGCTTTTTCTGCGTAGTTGTCTTCAACGTAACGGCAGTCGCTGGTGACTTCGGTCAGACCCAGCAGGCCAGACTCTTTGGTCAGCATTTTGTTGATGTCGTCAACGCTCATGCCCAGGGTGTCGTGCAGGTGGAAGATGATCGCCGGGTCGATATCACCGGAACGGGTACCCATCACCAGACCTTCCAGCGGGGTCAGACCCATAGAGGTATCAACACACTTACCGTTGCGGATAGCAGAAACAGAACCACCGTTGCCCAGGTGGCAGGTGATGATGTTGACTTCTTCAACCGGCTTGTTCAGTACTTTTGCGGCTTCCTGAGTCACATAGAAGTGGCTGGTGCCGTGTGCGCCGTAGCGACGTACGCCGTGCTCTTTGTACAGGCTGTATGGCAGGGCATAGAGGTAAGACTCTTCCGGCATGGTCTGATGGAACGCGGTGTCAAACACGGCCACGTTTTTATCTTTCAGATTCGGGAAGGATTTCAGTGCTTCAGCGATACCGATCAGGTGAGCCGGGTTATGCAGCGGTGCGAAAGACGCAGAGTCTTTGATGCCCTGAATCACAGAGTCGTCGATTACCACGGAGCTGGTGTATTTTTCGCCGCCGTGGACGATACGGTGACCAATCGCAGTCAGCTGAGCAGACAGTTCTGGTTTTTGTGCCAGAATAGTGTTAACGATAAAGTTCAGCGCTTCACTGTGAGCGGCGCCTGCACCTAAAGCCGCTTCTTGTTTGCTGCCGTCCATCTTCCACTTGATACGTGCTTCAGGCAGATGGAAACATTCGGCCAAACCAGAGAGGTACTCATCACCGTTGAGCGCATCGATGATGGCGAATTTCAGTGAAGAGCTACCGCAGTTCAGAACCAGTACTAACTTACTCGACATGGAAGTACCTATAATTGATACGTGGCTAAAAAAACGTCAATGAGTCTAAAGCGTAACGCATGCTGACTCAGACATTTATGATTAACATCATGCCAAACGAACATTCTGGCAGGATGGAAGAAATACCTATGATTTTAAGCCATTTTGAACATTTTTCAGACAATGGCATAATATGCGATAATTTGACGAGTTAACGCTTCTCGTCTACGGCCTATCAGGCTGGCACAGGATACCCGATACGGGGTAGCGATGACAAAATATTTTGAACGTTGTCATAGCCTGTTGTGGTTTTGCACGAAAATTTTAATTTTTATATGTGAAGTTGAGGTACAGCCATGTCAACACCTGAAATCCCGTCCGTGAACTTTTTTAGTCTGTTTCGTCGGGGACAGCATTACGCAAAGACATGGCCGATGGAAAAGCGCCTCGCGCCCATGTTTATTGAAAATCGCACTATTCGCGCCACGCGCTATGCGATTCGCTTTATGCCCCCGATCGCCGTCTTTACTCTTTGCTGGCAAATTGCGCTGGGTGGACAGCTTGGACCTGCCGTCGCGACGGCGCTCTTTGCGTTAAGCCTGCCGATGCAGGGATTGTGGTGGTTAGGTAAACGTTCCGTCACGCCACTTCCGCCTTCTATTTTACACTGGTTTTATGAAGTGCGTGGAAAACTGGAGGAGGCCGGCCAGGCGCTCGCCCCGGTTGAAGGCAAGCCGGATTATCAGGCGCTGGCGGACACCCTCAAGCGCGCGTTTAAACAGCTTGATAAAACATTCCTCGATGACTTGTGATTGATCATCGAAACGACGACCAAAAGAAGGCACAGTAACAATCAGTTACCGTGTCTTTTTTTTACAGTGCAATGCGCTACAGGAGTCGAAAGATGGAAATGACCCATGCTCAACGTCTGATTTTGTCTAACCAGTACAAGATGATGACTATGCTTGATCCCGATAACGCTGCGCGCTACAGCCGCCTGCAAACCATTGTTGAACGTGGTTTTGGCTTGCAGATGCGCGAACTGGATCGCGAATTTGGCGAACTGAAAGAGGAAACCTGCCGTATCGTTATCGACATCATGGAGATGTACCATGCGCTGCATGTGTCCTGGACCAATCTGAAAGACCAGCAGTCCATTGACGAGCGCCGCGTAACGTTCCTGGGCTTTGATGCCGCGACAGAAGCGCGCTATCTGAGCTATGTGCGCTTTATGGTGAACACCGAAGGGCGCTACACTCATTTTGATGCGGGTACGCACGGCTTCAACGCCCAGACCCCAATGTGGGATAAGTATCAACGTATGCTGAGCGCCTGGCACGCCTGTCCGCGTCAGTACCATTTAAGCAGCAACGAAATTCAACAAATCATTAATGCCTGACGGAGGTGCGTGTGCAGTGTAAAGGTTTTCTGTTTGATCTGGACGGTACGCTGGTGGATTCGCTGCCGGTAGTGGAGCGTTCCTGGTGTCATTGGGCCGACAGGCACGGCATTGACCATCAGGATGTACTGAATTTCATCCATGGCAAACAGGCCATTACCTCATTGCGGTACTTCCTGGCGGGACGTCCTGAGGAAGAGATTCAGGCGGAGTTCAAATATCTGGAGCAGATTGAAGCTACCGACACTGAGGGCATCACCGCGCTGCCCGGTGCGCGCGAATTGCTTGAGCATCTGAATGAAGCGCAGATCCCGTGGGCTATCGTCACCTCCGGCTCGGTTCCTGTCGCGCATGCCCGCCATAAGGCGGCCGGTTTACCGACGCCGGACGTCTTCATTACCGCTGAGCGCGTAAAGCGCGGCAAGCCCGAACCGGATGCGTTTCTGCTCGGCGCTGAACTGCTCGGCCTTGCGCCAGCGGAGTGCGTGGTGGTGGAAGACGCGGCGGCAGGCGTGCTGGCCGGGCTGAACGCCGGAAGCCACGTCATTGCCGTTAACGTCCCGGCGGGGTCCCCCCGGCTGGAGGAGGCGGATTTTGTGCTTAATACTCTGACCGCCATCGACGTCTCGAAGGCATCAGACGGCGTTGTAACCGTCTCGCTAAAAATGTAATCCCATGATATAGCCCCGCATTACCGGGGCTTTTTTATGGCAGAATTGCTTCTCCTCCACTGACAAGGACATGTTGTGAACGGTGAACTGATTTGGGTCCTGAGCCTGCTGTTAATCGCCATCATTCTTTTTGCCACGGGCAAGGTGCGCATGGATGCCGTCGCCCTGTTTGTGATTGTCGCGTTCGTTCTGAGCGGTACCCTTTCCCTGCCGGAAGCCTTTTCCGGGTTTAGCGATCCCAACGTTATTTTGATTGCCGCCCTGTTTATTATTGGCGACGGGCTGGTACGCACCGGCGTGGCGACAATGATGGGGTCGTGGCTGGTTAAAGTGGCGGGCAGCAGCGAAACCAAAATGCTGATTTACCTGATGCTGACGGTCGCCGGACTGGGTGCGTTTATGAGCTCGACGGGGGTCGTGGCCATCTTTATTCCGGTTGTGCTGAGCGTCTGCATGAGGATGCAGATCTCCCCGTCGCGGCTGATGATGCCGTTGAGCTTTGCCGGGCTCATCAGCGGCATGATGACGCTGGTCGCGACCCCGCCGAACCTCGTCGTGAACAGCGAACTGATCCGTGAGGGGCTTGAGGGGTTTAGCTTTTTCAGCGTCACGCCGATCGGGCTGGTTGTACTGGTGATGGGCATTATCTATATGCTGTTGACCCGTTTCGCGCTGAAAGGGGAGAAGCAGGACAAAGCCAAAGAGGGCTGGAAGCGGCGAACTTTTCGCGATTTGATCAAAGAGTACCGTCTGACCGGGCGCGCCCGTCGGCTGGCTATCCGCCCCGGTTCGCCGATGATAGGCCAGCGGCTGGACGACCTTAAGCTACGCGAACGCTATGGCGCGAACGTCATCGGGGTTGAGCGCTGGCGTCGTTTTCGTCGGGTAATCGTTAACGTGAATGGGGTGTCAGAGTTTCGCGCGCGTGACGTCCTGCTGATTGATATGTCCACCGCGGACGTGGATCTGCGAGAGTTTTGTAGCGAGCAGCTGCTGGAGCCGATGGTGCTGCGCGGCGAGTATTTCTCCGACCGGGCGCTGGATGTGGGAATGGCCGAGGTGTCGCTGATCCCGGAATCGGAGTTATTGGGCAAAACCGTGCGCGAAATCGGCTTTCGTACCCGCTATGGCCTCAACGTGGTGGGCCTGAAGCGCGATGGCGTAGCCCTTGAAGGGGCGGTGGTGGATGAGCCGATCCTGCTGGGGGATATCTTCCTCGTGGTCGGCAACTGGAAACTGATTAGCCAGCTCGGGCAGAAAGGCCGCGATTTTGTGGTGCTGAATATGCCGATTGAAGAGAGCGACGCGTCACCGGCGCACAGTCAGGCGCCCCATGCGATTTTTTGCCTGGTGTTGATGGTCGCGTTGATGCTGACGGACGAGATCCCTAACCCGGTGGCGGCGATAATCGCCTGTCTGTTAATGGGCAAATTCCGCTGTATCGACGCCGAAAGCGCTTACAAAGCGATTCACTGGCCAAGCATCATTCTCATCGTTGGGATGATGCCCTTCGCCCTGGCGCTACAGAAAACCGGCGGGGTGGATTTGATCGTAAAAGGCTTAATGGACGCGGGCGGGGGATATGGTCCGTACCTGATGATGGTTTGCCTGTTCGTCATGTGCGCCACCATTGGTTTGTTCATCTCCAATACCGCAACGGCGGTGCTGATGGCGCCTATTGCGCTGGCGATGGCAAAATCGATGGGCGTTTCGCCCTATCCGTTTGCGATGGTGGTAGCGATGGCGGCGTCCGCGGCATTTATGACGCCGGTATCTTCCCCGGTCAATACCCTGGTGCTGGGGCCGGGAAACTATCGATTCAGCGATTTTGTAAAGCTGGGCGTGCCGTTCACCGTGCTGGTGATGCTGGTATGCGTGGTGCTGATTCCGGTGTTATTCCCGTTCTGAGAACATCGCCGGGTGGCGGCTACGCCTTACCCGGCCTACGTGATTCGTAGGCCCTGCAAGCGCAGCGCCGCTGGGCGAAAAACTACAGCGGCGAATCCTGACTGATCTCATCCAGCGACAAATGGAAGCTCGGCACAAACACCTGCATAAAGTAATCCATCTCTTCGCTACGGCGGGAGTCGAGCGTTTTCTCCAGGCGCGTTTTCGCCAGCAGGAACTCGTTATTCCCCGCAGATAACTCTTCCAGACATTTCAGGTAGGCGCACAGCGCATCGGCCTGCTTAACCAGGGATTTCTCCTCTTCCGTATACTGATGCTCGTCGATCAGCGGCCCGAAGATATCACGCAGCTCATCAGGCACCATATCGATCAGCTTCTGCTGGGCAATCTTCTCAATGGCCTTATATTCCTGGGCAATCTGCGAGTTGAAATATTTCACCGGCGTAGGCAGATCCCCGGTCAGCACTTCCGATGCATCGTGGTACAACGCCAGCAGGGCGATACGTTCGGCATTAACCTGCCCGTTGAATTTGCGGTTTTTAATTGCTGCCAGCGCATGAGCGACCATAGCAACCTGCAAACTGTGCTCAGACACATTTTCAGTGCGCACGTTGCGCATCAGCGGCCAGCGGTTGATGAGTTTCAGGCGGGAGAGGTGGGCAAAGAAATGACTCTGACTCATAGGTTACCTTATGTCTTCACTGCGACGGACTTCATTGTGCGGGGAGGGGAGGGAAGATGCAAATTTGCAGATGTTACAGGCCGGGTAAGCGCAGCGCCACCCGGCGGAAAGTCAGCGTTACTGATGGTACCCCGAGAGGAATCGCCCGAAGCGGCTGATGGCCATTTCGAGATCGTCTTCGCGCGGCAGGGTTACAATACGCACGTGATCCGGCCACGGCCAGTTAAACGCCGTCCCCTGAACCAGCAGCACTTTTTCCTGCAACAGGAAGTCGAGCACCATTTTCTGGTCGTCGTGAATATTGAAGCGCTTCGCGTCGATTTTCGGGAACATATACAGCGCGCCGTTAGGCTTCACGCAGGAGACGCCCGGAATATCATTAATTAATTCCCATGCACGGTTGCGCTGTTCATAGAGGCGGCCGCCTGGAACGATAAACTCGCTGATGCTTTGATAGCCCCCGAGTGCTGTCTGGATCGCATGTTGCGCCGGTACGTTGGCGCACAGACGCATGGATGCCAGCATCTCCAGCCCTTCAATGTAGCCTTTCGCATGTTTTTTCGGACCGTTCAGTACCATCCAGCCCTGACGGAAACCGGCAACGCGGTAAGTTTTAGACAGTCCGTTAAAGGTGACCGTCAGCAGATCGGGCGCCAGCGCGGCGATAGAGTGGTGCTGCGCCGCGTCGTACAGGATCTTGTCGTAAATCTCGTCGGCAAAGATGATCAGGTTGTGCAGGCGGGCGATCTCGACGATCTCCATCAGCAGCTCTTTTGAATAGACCGCGCCCGTCGGGTTATTCGGGTTAATGATCACGATTCCCCGGGTGCGCGGTGTTATTTTGGCGCGAATGTCATCCAGATCCGGGAACCAGTCCGACGATTCATCGCAAAGATAGTGCACCGCTTTACCGCTGGAGAGCGATACCGCAGCCGTCCACAGCGGATAGTCTGGAGCGGGAACCAGCATTTCATCGCCGCTGTTCAGGAGCGCCTGCATCGCCTGAACGATCAGCTCCGAGACACCGTTGCCAATGTAGATATCTTCAACGGTGACGTCGCGCATACCGCGAGCCTGATAGTGCTGCATAATGGCTTTACGGGCGGAATAAAGCCCTTTTGAATCGCAGTAGCCTTGTGCAGTGGGCAGGTTACGGATCACATCCACCAGGATCTCATCCGGCGCTTCAAAACCAAATGGCGCGGGGTTGCCGATGTTGAGTTTCAGAACCTTATTGCCTTCCTCTTCAAGGCGTTTTGCCTCTTTGAGTACCGGGCCACGGATGTCGTAACAGACGTTGTCGAGCTTGCTGGATTTTTCGATAGGGGACATGAACCTTTAACCTTTTCGCTATTATTGCAACTTCCTGCCGTGGAAGCAGCACGGAACAATGTACTCCCACCGCGCTTCGTTTTGAAGGGCGCACAGAAGAAGATTTTGTCCAACCAGGCAGCACTGCTGTGATTGCTTAATCTAATGATGGAGTGATTTTGCGCCTGAAATTACCGTGAAAACGCTTAATGTTGGGTTTTTTATGCTGAAAGTTTCACATAAATATTAATATTATTCTGATTTAAATAAAAAGACGATCCGGGCTGAAGCGTTAGTCCCCCTGAGTGACCATTCGTAAAACCTGAATGCTGAGATACAGTTTGCTCTATTAGCAAAGCCAGGTTAAAAGTTACTCATGTGAAATTAATGTTAAGTGTTATTAATGAATGGCCTGAATCTAAATTAAACTTTATTTATTATTAACGACGAAAATGCAACTTTCGTTAATTTTAATAAAAAGAGTGTAGTTGCTTATCATTGGCGTTAAATCCGTTATATTGCAATAAGACTTATAAATATAGTGGATTTGGGTTAAGATGTGTTTTGGGAATGCAGCGTAGCGATAGGCTTGTTACGTATATCAGCTTCTGCCTTCCTGTATTAATCGATTGTTATTGTTAAAGTAATCTCTGGCTGATTGGGTAAGTCACATCTTGCTACGCTGGCAACGCCGCGATATAGATGGCAGAAAACATGTCTTACTCTTAATGGAATTTACATCTACCTTCAGATAACGAAATATCCTGAACGCAAGAGAATAAAAATAACGTCATGAAACGTGATTTCTGACTGTTGATATACCAAAGTACAATAACTATCTGTCAGGCAGTCTGCCGGGCCGGGACGCGAGGGAAACTCTTCAGAAGGAATTGCTTAACTGTTACACACAGCTTCAACCCGGGCAGCTCCGCACGAGCAACCTGAAAGTGAAAAGATATGATAAATGCAAATCGTCCGATAATGAATCTCGACCTCGATCTGCTGAGAACGTTTGTTGCGGTCGCCGATCTCAACACTTTTGCAGCAGCTGCTGCTGCCGTTTGCCGTACCCAGTCCGCCGTGAGTCAGCAAATGCAGCGGCTGGAACAACTGGTTGGTAAAGAGCTTTTTGCGCGTCATGGACGTAATAAGCTTTTAACAGAACATGGTATTCAGCTTCTGGGTTATGCCAGAAAGATACTGCGCTTTAATGATGAAGCCTGTATGTCATTAATGTTTAGCAACCTTCAGGGAGTGTTAACATTAGGGGCGTCAGATGAATCAGCAGATACCATTTTGCCCTTCCTTCTCAACCGAATTAGCTCGGTTTATCCGAAGCTTGCCCTGGACGTTAGCGTTAAACGCAATGCCTTCATGGTTGAGATGCTGAAAGAAAACGAGGTTGACCTGGTGGTCACCACGCATCGACCTGGCCAGTATGACTGCCTGACGCTGCGTACTTCTCCTACGCACTGGTACTGTGCCGCGGAGTACGTATTGCAAAAAGGTGAGCCAATACCCCTGGTCCTGCTGGACGATCCTAGTCCGTTCCGCGATATGGTGCTGACTGCGCTCAACGAAGCCCGTATTCCGTGGCGCCTGGCGTACGTTGCGTCAACGTTGCCTGCGGTACGAGCGGCAGTGAAGGCCGGACTTGGCGTAACAGCCCGTCCGGTGGAGATGATGAGCCCCGATCTGCGTGTGCTGGGTCAATCTGAGGGACTCCCGTCGTTGCCGGATACGGAGTACCTGCTGTGCCATAATGCCGCCAGCAACAACGAGCTAGCGAAAGTGGTATTCGAGGCAATGGAAAACTACCACAATCCATGGCAGTACGCGCCTGTTACTCCGGAAGGAGGGGATGACTCCCTGATTGTGGAAAGGGATTTTGAGTGATCATTCCCCCAAAATTCTCGTAACAAAATGTAAGTGCAAAAAAGAGCCACTCGCATGATTTTTTCCTGCGAGTGGTTTTTTTTGCTATTCATAACCGCGAACGGAGCAGGGTTAAAGCAAATACCGCTTATTTATCAATGCAGAAAATGCTTTTGGTTAAGTTGTAAACGATACCTCTTCTAACTTGCCTAATACCCCGCCGATGTTAAAAAAACAGGAAATATGTTGCTGTTTTTTTGATTGAATTAACAAAAGCGTGTCTCAGATCAAGAAAATACTCCCATTTGGGGGGAGGAATCGTTGGCAAATCCTGTCAAAATAGGAGGGTTATTTTTTTTACTTCCAAAACGGACACGATTCAACAAGATGCATTTGACGTAAAGTCATGTACCCACCAGGGTTAAAGGGCACCAAATGTTAATGAGAATCGCACGTTGTAATTTAATGTGAAGAAACCTTTGTTAAAGTTGACAAAAGGTTATAGAAAGGAGTAAAAAACCCCATCATTTTGCTGTCTATGTCTCATTTCTGACAGTTAGTGTAAGGTTATTTTGTTCCTCCCCATGAATCGATGTGATGCCCATCTGCCAGCAAGAGCAGTGTCGTCGGTATCACTTTTGATGAGTAAGCAATGAGTATGTCAACATCCACAGAAGTCATCGCTCATCACTGGGCATTCGCAATCTTTCTTATTGTAGCCATTGGCCTGTGCTGCCTGATGTTAGTCGGCGGCTGGTTCCTGGGCGGTCGCGCCCGCGCAAGGCACAAAAACACACCTTTCGAATCAGGTATTGATTCAGTAGGTACCGCTCGCTTACGCCTGTCTGCCAAGTTCTACCTGGTAGCCATGTTCTTCGTCATTTTCGACGTGGAAGCGCTTTACCTCTTCGCGTGGTCTACCTCCATTCGCGAAAGTGGTTGGGGGGGCTTTGTCGAGGCCGCAATTTTCATTTTAGTGTTACTGGCCGGTCTGGTTTATCTGGTGCGTATTGGCGCGCTGGACTGGACACCTGTGCGTTCACGCCGTGAACACATCAACCCGGAAAACAGTATCTCTAATCGTCAGCAGTAACAGCGAGGCAATAAGATGGATTATACGCTCACCCGCATAGATCCTAACGGTGAGAATGACCGTTACCCCCTGCAAAAACAGGAGATCGTAACCGACCCCCTGGAGCAAGAAGTCAACAAAAGCGTGTACATGGGCAAGCTCGAACATGCCATGCACGATATGGTCAACTGGGGTCGTAAGAACTCCATCTGGCCATACAACTTTGGCCTTTCTTGCTGCTACGTTGAAATGGTGACGTCATTCACTGCGGTGCATGACGTTGCGCGTTTTGGGGCCGAGGTACTGCGTGCTTCTCCACGTCAGGCTGACCTGATGGTGGTGGCCGGAACCTGCTTTACCAAGATGGCACCGGTTATTCAGCGTCTTTATGACCAGATGCTGGAGCCAAAATGGGTAATCTCCATGGGCGCATGTGCAAACTCCGGCGGTATGTACGACATTTATTCCGTTGTGCAGGGCGTTGATAAGTTCATTCCGGTGGATGTGTACATCCCAGGCTGCCCGCCGCGTCCAGAGGCCTATATGCAGGCGCTGATGCTGCTGCAGGAGTCAATCGGTAAAGAACGCCGTCCGCTCTCCTGGGTTGTTGGCGATCAAGGTGTCTATCGCGCGAACATGCAGTCTGAGCGCGAGCGTAAACGTGGTGAACGTATTGCCGTCACCAACCTGCGTACGCCTGACGAAATTTAATTTGCGCCTGTGGGCCTGGAGAACACCTTCGCATATCACTACTCAAATAGCGCGAAGCCAGGCTTAACAGTCACCACGGACCATTTGCAATGGTGAACAATATGACCGACTTAACCGCGCAAGAAGCCGCCTGGCAGACCCGGGATCATCTCGATGACCCCGTCATTGGCGAACTGCGCAACCGTTTTGGGCCGGATGCCTTTACTGTTCAGGCCACCCGCACCGGGGTACCCGTTGTTTGGGTGAAGCGTGAGCAATTACTGGAAGTTGTCGATTTCCTCAAGAAATTGCCAAAACCTTACGTCATGCTGTTTGACTTACACGGCATGGATGAACGTCTGAGAACGCACCGCCAGGGTCTCCCTGCTGCGGATTTTTCCGTTTTCTACCACCTGATCTCAATAGACCGCAACACGGATATCATGCTCAAGGTGGCATTGTCTGAAAACGACATGCATCTGCCGACGATCACCAAACTTTTCCCAAACGCTAACTGGTACGAGCGTGAAACCTGGGAAATGTTCGGCATGACCTTCGACGGCCACCCCCATCTGACGCGCATCATGATGCCGCAGACCTGGACCGGCCACCCGCTGCGTAAAGACTACCCGGCACGCGCCACCGAATTCGACCCGTTTGAGCTGACCAAAGCCAAGCAGGATCTGGAGATGGAAGCGCTGACCTTCAAGCCGGAAGACTGGGGCATGAAGCGCGGCACCGAAAACGAGGACTTCATGTTCCTTAACCTCGGTCCAAACCACCCGTCTGCGCACGGTGCATTCCGTATTATCCTTCAGCTTGACGGCGAAGAGATTGTCGACTGCGTGCCTGACATCGGCTATCACCACCGTGGTGCCGAGAAGATGGGCGAGCGTCAGTCCTGGCACAGCTACATTCCGTATACCGACCGTATCGAATACCTCGGCGGCTGCGTGAACGAAATGCCATACGTGCTGGCCGTTGAGAAACTGGCAGGCATCACCGTCCCGGATCGCGTTAATGTGATTCGCGTGATGCTGTCTGAACTGTTCCGTATTAACAGCCACCTGCTGTACATCTCCACGTTCATTCAGGACGTCGGCGCGATGACGCCGGTCTTCTTCGCCTTTACCGACCGTCAGAAAATCTACGATCTGGTGGAAGCGATTACCGGTTTCCGTATGCACCCGGCCTGGTTCCGCATCGGCGGCGTGGCGCACGATCTGCCGCGCGGCTGGGACCGCCTGCTGCGTGAATTCCTCGACTGGATGCCGAAACGTCTGGCGTCTTACGAGAAAGCCGCGCTGCGTAACTCCATCCTGAAAGGCCGCTCCCAGGGCGTTGCCGCCTACGGCGCGAAAGAGGCGCTGGAGTGGGGAACCACAGGTGCTGGCCTGCGTGCGACCGGTATTGATTTCGACGTGCGTAAAGCCCGTCCTTACTCTGGCTACGAGAACTTCGACTTTGAAGTCCCGGTTGGCGGCGGCGTTTCCGACTGCTACACCCGCGTGATGCTGAAAGTGGAAGAGCTGCGCCAGAGCCTGCGCATCCTTGAGCAGTGCCTCAACAACATGCCGGAAGGCCCGTTCAAGGCGGATCACCCGCTGACGACGCCGCCACCGAAAGAGCGCACGCTGCAACATATCGAAACCCTGATCACCCACTTCTTGCAGGTTTCCTGGGGCCCGGTCATGCCGGCACAAGAATCCTTCCAGATGATTGAAGCGACCAAGGGTATCAACAGCTACTACCTCACCAGCGACGGCAGCACCATGAGCTACCGTACCCGCGTGCGTACGCCAAGCTTTGCGCACCTGCAGCAGATCCCGGCCGCCATTCGCGGCAGTCTGGTCTCCGACCTGATTGTGTATCTGGGTAGTATCGATTTTGTTATGTCAGATGTGGACCGCTAATTATGCACGAGAATCAACAACCACAAACCGAGGCTTTTGAGCTGAGTGAAGCAGAGCGTGCCGCCATTGAGCACGAGATGCACCACTACGAAGACCCGCGTGCGGCGTCCATTGAAGCGCTGAAAATCGTACAGAAACAGCGTGGTTGGGTGCCGGATGGGGCGATCTATGAGATCGCAAAAGTGCTGGGCATTCCGGCGAGTGACGTAGAAGGCGTAGCCACGTTCTACAGCCAGATCTTTCGTCAGCCGGTCGGCCGCCATGTGATCCGCTACTGTGACAGCGTTGTCTGCCACATTACCGGTTATCAGGGCATTCAGGCTGCGATTGAGAAGAAACTTAATATTAAGCCGGGCCAGACCACGTTCGACGGACGCTTTACCCTGCTGCCAACCTGCTGCCTGGGTAACTGCGACAAGGGACCGACCATGATGATTGATGAGGACACTCACAGCCATCTGACGCCGGAAGCGATTCCTGACCTGCTGGAGCAGTACAAATGAAAACTGTAATTCGTACTGCTGAGACGCATCCGCTGACCTGGCGTCTGCGCGATGATAAACAGCCGGTCTGGCTCGACGAATATCAGAGCAAAAACGGCTATGCCGGTGCGCGTAAAGCCCTCGGCGGCATGGCGCCAGACGACATTGTTAATGCGGTAAAAGATTCTGGCCTGAAAGGGCGCGGCGGTGCGGGCTTCTCCACCGGTCTGAAGTGGAGCCTGATGCCGAAAGATGAATCCATGAACATCCGTTACCTGCTGTGTAACGCCGATGAAATGGAGCCGGGTACCTATAAAGACCGCCTGCTGATGGAACAGCTGCCGCACCTGCTGGTGGAAGGCATGCTGATCTCCGCGTTCGCGCTGAAAGCGTACCGTGGCTACATCTTCCTGCGCGGCGAATACATCGAAGCGGCTGAAAACCTGCGTCGCGCGATTGCCGAAGCCACTGAAGCCGGACTGCTGGGTAAAAACATCCTGGGCACCGGGTTTGACTTCGAGCTGTTCGTGCACACCGGTGCCGGGCGTTATATCTGCGGTGAAGAAACCGCGCTGATTAACTCCCTGGAAGGCCGCCGCGCGAACCCGCGCTCCAAGCCACCGTTCCCGGCAAGCTCCGGCGTGTGGGGTAAACCGACCTGTGTAAACAACGTCGAAACCCTGTGTAACGTTCCGGCTATCCTTGCGAACGGCGTGGAGTGGTATCAGGGCATCTCATCAAGTAAAGATGCCGGTACCAAGCTGATGGGCTTCTCCGGTCGCGTGAAGAATCCTGGCGTCTGGGAGCTGCCGTTCGGCACCACCGCACGTGAAATTCTTGAAGACTACGCCGGCGGCATGCGCGATGGCCTGAAATTCAAAGCCTGGCAGCCGGGTGGGGCAGGGACAGACTTCTTAACCGAAGCCCACCTTGACCTGCCAATGGAGTTCGAAAGCATTGGTAAAGCAGGCAGCCGTCTGGGTACCGCGCTGGCGATGGCCGTCGACCACGAGATCGGCATGGTATCCCTGGTGCGTAACCTGGAAGAGTTCTTCGCCCGCGAGTCCTGCGGCTGGTGTACACCATGCCGTGACGGTCTGCCGTGGAGCGTGAAGATCCTGCGCGCTATCGAACGTGGCGAAGGCCAGCCTGGCGATATCGAGACACTTGAGCAACTGTGTCGATTCTTAGGGCCAGGTAAAACCTTCTGTGCCCACGCACCGGGTGCCGTCGAGCCGCTGCAGAGCGCGATTAAATATTTCCGCGACGAATTCGAAGCAGGCATCAAGCAGCCGTTCAGCAATACCCATTCTATCAATGGTATTCAGCCGAACCTGCTGAAAGCACGCTGGTAAAAACAGAATTTTGATTAACGCTCGGTTTCGGCCGAGCCAACTGGAAGCATGCTAATGGCTACGATTCATGTAGACGGCAAAGAATACGAAGTCAACGGGGCGGACAACCTGCTGGAAGCTTGTCTGTCTCTTGGCCTCGATATTCCGTACTTTTGCTGGCATCCGGCGCTGGGCAGCGTCGGTGCTTGCCGCCAGTGTGCGGTGAAGCAATATCAAAACGCGGAAGACACGCGTGGTCGACTGGTGATGTCCTGTATGACGCCAGCCACCGAAGGCACTTTTATTTCGATTGATGACGAAGAAGCCAAACAGTTCCGCGAAAGCGTAGTGGAGTGGTTGATGACCAACCACCCACACGACTGTCCGGTGTGTGAGGAGGGTGGTAACTGCCACCTTCAGGATATGACCGTCATGACTGGTCACAGCTTCCGTCGCTATCGCTTTACCAAGCGTACTCACCGAAATCAGGATCTGGGGCCGTTCATCTCTCACGAAATGAACCGCTGCATCGCCTGCTACCGCTGCGTGCGTTACTACAAAGATTATGCAGACGGTCAGGATCTGGGCGTGTATGGCGCGCATGACAACGTTTACTTCGGTCGTCCGGAAGACGGTACGCTTGAAAGCGAATTCTCCGGTAACCTGGTAGAAATCTGCCCGACCGGCGTGTTCACGGATAAAACCCACTCCGAGCGTTACAACCGTAAATGGGACATGCAGTTTGCGCCAAGCATCTGCCAGCAGTGCTCCCTCGGCTGTAACACCAGCCCGGGTGAACGTTACGGTGAACTGCGTCGTATCGAAAACCGTTACAACGGTACCGTTAACCACTACTTCCTCTGCGATCGCGGTCGTTTTGGCTATGGCTATGTGAACCTGAAAGACCGTCCGCGTCAGCCGGTTCAGCGCCGTGGCGACGACGTCATTACCCTCAACGCTGAACAGGCGATGCAGGGCGCGGCAGATATTCTGCGCCAGTCGAAGAAAGTGATCGGCATCGGCTCCCCGCGCGCCAGCATCGAAAGCAACTTCGCACTGCGTGAGCTGGTTGGGGCGGAAAACTTCTATACCGGTATCGCCCATGGCGAGCAGGAACGTCTGCAACTGGTGCTGAAAGTGCTGCGTGAGGGCGGTATACACACGCCTGCGCTGCGCGAAATCGAATCCTATGATGCGGTTCTGGTGCTCGGGGAAGACCTGACGCAGACCGGCGCACGCGCGGCTCTGGCGGTTCGTCAGGCGGTGAAGGGTAAAGCACGTGAAATGGCAGCGGCGCAGAAAGTGGCTGACTGGCAGATTGCGGCGATCCTCAACATCGGCCAGCGCGCGAAGCATCCTCTGTTTGTGACTAACGTCGACAACACCCGTCTGGACGATATCGCCGCGTGGACCTACTGCGCACCGGTTGAAGATCAGGCGCGCCTCGGCTTTGCCATTGCCCACGCGCTGGACAGCAACTCGCCGGCCGTTGAACTGGATCGCGACCTGCAGAACAAGGTCGACGTGATTGTTCAGGCGCTGGCGGGGGCGAAGAAACCTCTGATTATTTCCGGTACCAACGCCGGTAGCGCTGAAATCATTCAGGCCGCAGCGAACGTTGCCAAAGCCCTGAAGGGCCGTGGCGCTGACGTCGGTGTGACCATGATTGCCCGTGCGGTGAACAGCATCGGACTGGGCATGATTGGCGGCGGCTCGCTGGAAGAAGCGTTAAGCGAACTGGAATCCGGTTCTGCTGATGCGGTGGTAGTGCTGGAAAATGACCTGCATCGCCACGCTTCCGCCGCTCGCGTTGACGCCGCGCTCTCCAAAGCACCGCTGGTGATGGTTATCGACCATCAGCGCACCGCGATCATGGACAAAGCACACCTGGTGCTCTCTGCTGCAAGCTTCGCAGAAAGCGACGGGACGGTGATCAACAATGAAGGCCGCGCACAGCGCTTCTTCCAGGTTTATGACCCGGCCTACTACGACAGCAACACCGTGATGCTGGAAAGCTGGCGCTGGCTGCACTCTCTGCACAGCACCGTGCAGAGCCGTGAAGTGGACTGGACGCAGCTCGACCACGTTATCGACGCGGTTGTTGAGAAACTGCCTCAGCTGGCGGGCATTAAAGACGCCGCGCCTGACGCAAGCTTCCGTATTCGCGGCCAGAAACTGGCGCGTGAGCCGCACCGCTACAGCGGTCGTACTGCGATGCGTGCCAACATCAGCGTGCACGAACCGCGTCAGCCGCAGGATAAAGACACCATGTTCGCCTTCTCGATGGAAGGGAACAACCAGCCGTCTGCGCCGCGTTCGCAAATCCCGTTTGCATGGGCACCGGGCTGGAACTCCCCGCAGGCATGGAACAAATTCCAGGCTGAAGTGGGTGGTCATCTGCGCCACGGCGATCCGGGCGTGCGTCTGATTGAAGCCTCCGAAACCGGTCTGGACTTCTTCTCTACCGTTCCGGAACGTTTCCAGGCACAGGAAGGCCACTGGCGTATTGCGCCGTACTACCATCTGTTCGGTAGCGACGAAATGTCCCAGCGTTCTCCGGTATTCCAGCAGCGTATGCCGCAGCCGTACATCAAGCTCAACCCGGCGGATGCCGCGAAGCTTGGCGTTAACGCGGGTGCGAACATTGCCTTTAGCTACGACGGCCAGACAATCAGCCTGCCGCTGATTATTTCTGAAAGCCTGTCAGCAGGGCAGGTGGGTCTGCCGATGGGTATGCCTGGCATCGCGCCGGTCCTGGCGGGTGCGCATCTTGATAACCTTCAGGAGGCAAAAGCATGAGTTGGTTAACGCCGGATCTTATCGACATCCTGCTGAGCATTCTGAAAGCGGTCGTCATTCTGCTGGTGGTCGTCACCTGCGGCGCGTTCATGAGCTTTGGTGAACGTCGTCTGCTCGGTCTGTTCCAGAACCGTTACGGACCGAACCGCGTGGGCTGGGGTGGTTCACTCCAGCTGGTGGCGGACATGATCAAGATGTTCTTTAAAGAGGACTGGGTTCCGCGCTTCTCGGACCGCGTGATCTTTACGCTGGCACCGATGATCGCCTTTACCTCGCTGCTGCTGGCGTTTGCTATCGTTCCCGTCAGCCCGACCTGGGTGGTGGCTGACCTGAACATCGGCATTCTGTTCTTCCTGATGATGGCAGGCCTCGCGGTGTACGCGGTGCTGTTCGCAGGCTGGTCCAGTAACAACAAATACTCGCTGCTGGGTGCGATGCGTGCTTCCGCGCAGACGCTGAGCTACGAAGTATTCCTGGGGCTCTCCCTGATGGGCGTGGTGGCGCAGGCCGGTTCATTCAACATGACCGACATCGTCAACAACCAGGCCGACATCTGGAACGTTATCCCGCAGTTCTTTGGTTTTGTGACCTTTGCTATCGCGGGCGTGGCGGTGTGTCACCGTCACCCGTTTGACCAGCCAGAAGCCGAACAGGAACTGGCCGACGGTTACCACATTGAATATTCCGGTATGAAATTCGGTCTTTTCTTCGTGGGCGAGTACATCGGTATCGTCACCATTTCCGCGTTGATGGTAACGCTGTTCTTTGGTGGCTGGCATGGCCCGTTCTTACCGCCGTTCATCTGGTTCGCGCTGAAAACCGCGTTCTTCATGATGATGTTCATTTTGATTCGTGCGTCCTTACCGCGTCCGCGTTATGACCAGGTAATGTCCTTCGGCTGGAAAGTGTGCCTGCCGCTGACGCTCGTCAACTTGTTGGTAACGGCGGCTGTCATTCTCTGGCAGCAGCCATAAGGGGCTTTGAGATCATGACCTTAAAAGAATTACTCGTAGGCTTTGGCACCCAGGTACGCAGTATCTGGATGATCGGCCTGCACGCGTTTGCCAAACGCGAAACCCGGATGTATCCGGAAGAGCCGGTATATCTGCCGCCGCGCTACCGTGGCCGTATCGTGCTGACGCGCGACCCGGACGGTTCCGAGCGCTGCGTAGCCTGTAACCTGTGTGCGGTAGCGTGTCCGGTAGGCTGTATCTCTCTGCAGAAAGCCGAGACGGTAGACGGCCGCTGGTACCCTGAGTTCTTCCGCATCAACTTCTCACGCTGCATTTTCTGCGGTCTGTGTGAAGAAGCGTGCCCAACCACGGCGATTCAGCTTACTCCAGACTTCGAGCTGGGTGAGTACAAGCGTCAGGACCTGGTGTACGAGAAAGAGGATCTGCTGATTTCCGGTCCGGGCAAATACCCGGAATATAACTTCTACCGGATGGCGGGTATGGCAATCGACGGCAAAGATAAGGGCGAAGCAGAGAACGAAGCTAAGCCTATCGACGTCAAGAGCCTGTTACCGTAAGGAGAGGGCAATGGAATTCGCTTTTTATATCTGTGGCCTTATCGCCATCCTGGCTACGCTGCGAGTGATCACGCATACCAATCCGGTGCATGCGTTGCTGTATTTAATCATTTCGCTGCTGGCTATTTCCGGGGTGTTCTTTGCGCTGGGCGCGCATTTTGCCGGTGCGCTGGAAATTATCGTCTACGCGGGTGCCATTATGGTGCTGTTCGTGTTCGTGGTGATGATGCTCAACCTGGGCGGCTCTGAAATTGAGCAGGAACGTCAATGGTTAAAACCGCAGGTGTGGATTGGCCCGGCAATTTTGTCGGCCATCATGCTGGTGGTGATTGTTTACGCTATTCTGGGCGTTAACGACCAGGGCATTGACGGCACGCCAATCAGCGCCAAGGCTGTTGGTATTGCGCTGTTTGGTCCGTACGTTCTGGCGGTTGAACTGGCCTCTATGCTGCTGCTGGCGGGCCTGGTTGTTGCCTTCCACGTCGGTCGCGAAGAACGTGTGGGTGAGGTGCTGAGCAACCGCACTGATGACCGTGCGAAAAGAAAAACGGAGGAGCGCGCATGATCCCCTTAACACATGGACTGATCCTTGCTGCGATTTTGTTCGTTCTGGGCTTAACCGGTCTGGTTATCCGCCGCAATCTGCTGTTTATGCTGATCGGTCTGGAAATCATGATCAACGCTTCCGCGCTGGCCTTTGTGGTCGCCGGCAGCTACTGGGGCCAGGCCGACGGTCAGGTGATGTACATTCTCGCCATCAGCCTCGCGGCTGCCGAAGCGAGTATTGGCCTGGCGCTGTTGCTGCAGCTCCATCGTCGCCGCCAGAACCTGAACATCGATTCAGTAAGTGAGTTGCGTGGATGAACATGCTTGCCTTAACCATTATTTTTCCGCTGATTGGCTTCGTGCTGCTGGCATTTTCTCGCGGCCGCTGGTCTGAGAATCTGTCTGCCACCGTGGGCATTGGCTCAATCGGTCTGGCTGCGCTGGTGACAGCGTATGCGGGTATCGATTTCTTTAACAATGGACGTCAGGCCTACAGCGTGCCGCTGTGGAACTGGATGTCGGTCGGTAACTTCAACATCGGTTTCAACCTGGTGCTGGATGGTCTGTCTCTGACCATGCTCTCCGTGGTCACCGGCGTCGGCTTCCTGATCCACATGTTCGCCTCCTGGTATATGCGCGGTGAAGAGGGATACTCCCGCTTCTTCGCCTACACCAACCTGTTTATCGCCAGCATGGTGGTACTGGTGCTGGCCGATAACCTGCTGCTGATGTATCTGGGCTGGGAAGGCGTGGGTCTGTGCTCTTACCTGCTGATCGGTTTCTACTACACCGATCCGAAGAATGGCGCAGCGGCCATGAAAGCGTTCGTCGTGACCCGTGTGGGTGACGTCTTCCTCGCTTTCGCGCTGTTCATTCTCTACAACGAACTGGGCACGCTGAACTTCCGCGAAATGGTGGAACTGGCGCCAGCGCACTTCGAAGCAGGCAACAACATGCTGTGGTGGGCAACGCTGATGCTGCTGGGTGGTGCTGTGGGTAAATCCGCACAGCTGCCGTTGCAGACATGGCTTGCCGACGCGATGGCGGGTCCAACCCCTGTCTCCGCGCTGATCCACGCCGCGACCATGGTCACCGCCGGTGTCTACCTGATTGCGCGTACCCATGGCCTGTTCCTGATGACCCCGGAAATTCTGCATCTGGTGGGTATCGTCGGTGCGGTTACGCTGGTGCTGGCAGGCTTTGCCGCGCTGGTGCAGACCGACATCAAACGCGTTCTCGCGTACTCCACCATGAGCCAGATTGGTTACATGTTCCTGGCGCTGGGCGTGCAGGCGTGGGACGCAGCCATTTTCCACCTGATGACGCACGCGTTCTTTAAAGCGCTGCTGTTCCTCTCATCCGGTTCGGTGATCCTGGCCTGCCACCACGAGCAGAATATCTTCAAAATGGGCGGACTGCGTAAGTCCATCCCGCTGGTCTATGTCTGCTTCCTGGTAGGCGGCGCGGCGCTGGCGGCACTGCCGCTGATTACCGCAGGCTTCTTCAGTAAGGATGAAATCCTGGCGGGCGCCATGGCGAATGGTCATATCAATCTGATGGTTGCGGGTCTGGTCGGTGCGTTTATGACCTCCCTGTACACCTTCCGTATGATTTTCATCGTCTTCCACGGTAAAGAACAAATTCACGCCCACGCAGGGAAGGGGATTACCCACCACCTGCCGCTGATTGTGCTGCTGGTACTCTCCACCTTCGTTGGCGCGATGATTGTGCCACCGTTGCAGGGCGTACTGCCGGCAACAACCGAGCTTGAGCACGGTCGCGTTCTGACGCTTGAAATCACCTCGGGCGTTGTGGCTATCGCGGGCATCCTGATTGCCGCATGGCTGTGGCTGGGCAAACGCACGCTGGTGACTGCCGTTGCCAACAGCGCGCCGGGCCGTCTGCTGGGCACCTGGTGGTACAACGCATGGGGCTTCGACTGGCTGTACGACATGATCTTCGTGAAGCCGTTCCTGGGCATTGCGTGGCTGTTGAAGCGCGATCCGCTGAACAGCCTGATGAATATCCCGGCGATCCTCTCTCGCTTTGCAGGTAAAGGCCTGCTGTACAGCGAGAACGGCTATCTGCGCTGGTATGTGGCATCCATGAGCATCGGTGCGGTTGTCGTGCTGGCGCTGCTGATGGTGTTGCGATAGTGGTTTTTGCCCGGTGGCGCTGCGCTTACCGGGCCTACGAGACCGTAGGTCGGGTAAGCGTGAGCGTCACCCGACACCACAAACCGCACTAACACGTGAATTTTGTCGAATTCGTTGAAAATCGGTCCCTGAGGGACTTTAACAAGGAATAAAAATCGCCATGTTATTACCCTGGCTAATATTAATTCCCTTCATCGGCGGCTTCCTGTGCTGGCAGACTGAACGCTTTGGCGTGAAGATGCCGCGCTGGATCGCGCTGATCACCATGGGATTGACGCTCGCGCTTGGCCTGCAAATGTGGTTGCAGGGTGGCTACTCATTGACCCAGTCTGCGGGCCTTCCGCAGTGGCAGTCTGAGTTCATTCTGCCGTGGATCCCACGTTTCGGTATCACAATCCACCTTGCGATTGACGGTCTGTCGCTGCTGATGGTCGTGCTGACCGGTCTGCTCGGCGTTCTGGCGGTACTCTGCTCCTGGCGAGAAATCGAAAAATACCAGGGCTTCTTCCACCTGAACCTGATGTGGATCCTGGGCGGCGTTATCGGCGTGTTCCTGGCCATCGACATGTTCCTGTTCTTCTTCTTCTGGGAGATGATGCTGGTGCCGATGTACTTCCTGATCGCGCTGTGGGGCCACAAGGCATCCGACGGTAAAACGCGTATCACGGCGGCCACCAAGTTCTTCATCTACACCCAGGCGAGTGGTCTGGTGATGTTGATTGCCATCCTGGCGCTGGTGTTTGTGCATTACAACGCCACCGGCGTCTGGACCTTCAACTATGAAGATCTGCTGAAGACCCCGATGTCCCACGGTGTGGAATACCTGCTGATGCTCGGCTTCTTCATCGCCTTCGCGGTGAAAATGCCGGTAGTTCCGCTGCACGGCTGGCTGCCGGACGCGCACTCTCAGGCGCCAACGGCGGGTTCCGTTGACCTGGCGGGTATCTTGCTGAAAACGGCGGCCTACGGTCTGCTGCGTTTCTCCCTGCCGCTGTTCCCGAACGCCTCCGCAGAGTTTGCGCCGATTGCCATGTGGCTTGGCGTGATCGGTATCTTCTACGGTGCATGGATGGCCTTCACGCAGTACGACATCAAACGTCTGATTGCTTACACCTCTGTTTCCCACATGGGCTTCGTACTGATTGCCATCTACACCGGTAGCCAGCTGGCGTACCAGGGCGCGGTGATCCAGATGATTGCGCACGGTCTGTCCGCTGCCGGTCTCTTCATCCTGTGCGGTCAGCTGTACGAACGTCTGCATACCCGCGACATGCGTATGATGGGCGGCCTGTGGGGCAAAATGAAATGGCTGCCTGCACTCTCCATGTTCTTCGCGGTTGCCACCCTGGGTATGCCAGGTACCGGTAACTTCGTTGGCGAATTTATGATTCTGTTCGGCAGCTTCAAAGTGGTTCCGATGATTACCGTCATCTCCACCTTTGGTCTGGTGTTCGCCTCCGTGTACTCGCTGGCGATGCTGCACCGCGCCTACTTCGGTAAAGCGAAGAGCGAAATTGCTGCTAAAGAACTGCCGGGGATGTCGCTGCGTGAGCTGTCCATCATCCTGCTGCTGGTCGTACTGCTGGTGCTGCTGGGCTTCTATCCGCAGCCGATTCTGGATACCTCGCACTCCGCGATGGGTAACATCCAGCAGTGGTTTGTTAATTCTGCTTCTACTACAAGGCCGTAATTCGCCATGACAATAACTCCACAACAACTGATCGCGCTGCTACCGCTGCTGATCGTCGGATTGACGGTGGTGGTTGTGATGCTCTCCATTGCGTGGCGACGCAATCACTTCCTGAATGCGACCCTGTCCGTTCTGGGTCTGAACGCTGCGTTAGTCTCCCTCTGGTTTGTTGGCCAGGCGGGCGCAATGGACGTCACGCCGCTGATGCGCGTTGACGGCTACGCCATGCTCTACACCGGTCTGGTGCTGCTGGCGAGCCTGGCAACCTGTACCTTTGCGTACCCGTGGCTCGAAGGGTATAACGACAACAAAGAAGAGTTTTACCTGCTGGTACTGATTGCCGCGCTCGGCGGCATTCTGCTGGCGAACGCGAACCACATGGCCGCGCTGTTCCTCGGTATTGAGCTGATCTCACTGCCGCTGTTCGGCCTGATTGGTTACGCTTTCCGTCAGAAGCGCTCTCTGGAAGCGGCGATCAAGTACACCATCTTGTCCGCTGCTGCGTCGTCGTTCCTGCTGTTCGGTATCGCGCTGCTGTATGCACAGACGGGTAACCTCTCCTTCCTGGCGCTCGGTAAGAGCCTCGGCGACGGTATGATGCACGAGCCGCTGCTGCTGGCGGGTCTGGGCATGATGATTGTAGGCCTTGGCTTTAAACTCTCTCTGGTGCCGTTCCACCTGTGGACGCCAGACGTTTATCAGGGTGCGCCAGCGCCGGTCTCTACCTTCCTGGCGACGGCGAGTAAAATCGCTATCTTTGGCGTGGTCATGCGTCTGTTCCTGTACGCCCCGGTGGGTGACAGCGAAGCGGTTCGCGTGGTGCTGGGCATTATCGCGTTCGTCTCCATCATCTTCGGTAACCTGATGGCGCTGAGCCAGACCAACATTAAGCGTCTGCTGGGCTACTCCTCAATCTCCCATCTGGGCTACCTGCTGGTGGCGCTGATTGCGCTGCAAAGCGGTGAGATGTCGATGGAAACCGTGGGTGTGTATCTGGCCGGTTACCTGTTCAGCAGCCTCGGCGCGTTCGGCGTGGTGAGCCTGATGTCCAGCCCGTACCGTGGCCCGGATGCAGATTCCCTGTTCTCCTACCGTGGTCTGTTCTGGCACCGTCCGATTCTGTCTGCGGTAATGACCGTGATGATGCTCTCTCTGGCGGGTATCCCGATGACGCTGGGCTTTATCGGTAAGTTCTACGTGCTGGCCGTCGGTGTGCAGGCGGGTCTGTGGTGGCTGACTGCCGGTGTCGTTATCGGCTCCGCGATTGGTCTTTACTACTACCTGCGTGTGGCTGTGAGCCTGTACCTGAGTGCGCCTCAGCAGCTCAACCGTGATGCGCCGTCCAACTGGCAGTACAGCGCCGGGGGGATCGTGGTGCTGATCTCCGCGCTTCTGGTGCTAATCTTCGGTATCTATCCGCAGCCGCTGATTGAGATTGTGCAGCGCGCGATGCCGCTGATGTAAAAGCAAAAAACCCGCCTCGGCGGGTTTTTTATTGCCCAGCGGCGCTACGCTTGCAGGGCCTACAGGTCTTGTAGGTCGGGTAAGCGAAGCGCCACCCGACTAAGCTAACTGCTTCCTGCTTATAAGCGGCCCGTCAATCTTCTTCATCGAGCGGTCCAGCACCTCTTCAATCACCGACGACAGCTCATTCAGCTCAAACTTCGCCACATAGCCGTCAGCCTTTACTTTGCGTATATGATCTTCGTTCGCGTTGCCGGAAAGAGACGAGTGGATCACCACCGGAATATCTTTCAGTACCGGGTCAGTTTTGATTTTGCGCGTCAGCGTAAAGCCGTCCATCTCCGGCATTTCGAGGTCGGTTAATACCAGGGCAATCTTATCGGTAACGGGGACGCCCTCAGCCTGAGCCTGCGCGGCAAGCTGAGTGATTTTCTCCCATGCGTCTTTGCCGGTGATATGCAACTGAGCCGGGATCTCCATTGCCTGCAATCCCTTCTCCAGCATTGAGCGCGCTACTTTCGAGTCTTCAGCAACAATCGCGACAGAGCCAGGCTTGATGTTGAATTTGGTGGTTTCCAGATGGGTGGCGTGCAGATCGTGGTTCGCCGGGGTGATGTCATACAGGATCTGCTCCACGTCGAGCACCATTGCCAGATCGTTGGTATCGGTCTTATCGTCCAGACAGGCAATGCTGGTGATGTAGCGACCGCTGACGGCGGTTTCCGCGGCGTGCACCTGCTTCCAGTCGAGACGCATGATGTTCTCCACCGATTCCACGGCAAACGCCTGCACGCTGCGGGCATATTCGGTGATCAGCAAAATGTTTAGCCCGGTGGCTGGCTTGCAGCCGGCGACGGCGGCCAGATCGATCACCGGGATCACCTGGTCGCGAATATTTACCATCCCCATCAGCGGAGACTTCATTCCCGCTGGTTTGGTGAAGGTCGGCATCGGCACAATTTCGCGCAGTTTGAACACGTTGATGCCGAACAGCTCGGATTTATTTTCGTTCAGAGAGGTGCCAAGACGGAACAGCAACAGTTCAAAACGGTTGGACTGGGTCAGGTTCGCCCTGTCATCAATATCTTTCTGGAAATTATCCATTCTACCCTCAAGAGAAATGCTGGCCTTTTAATCGTTATCGGCACCCTGAGGGAAAAATGAAGGACTAAACGCTGACCTGAGCAAAATCTTCCGCCAGCTCGCATGCGGGGAACACCTCCCGACACTCTGCCAGCAGGCTTTCACAGCCGCGGACGTCATAGCGTGAGCTGACGTGAGTGACAATCAGTTTCCGGACGCCAGCCTCGCGCGCCAGCTGCGCAGCCTGACGCGTTGAGCTGTGCCCCCGGCTGTTGGCTTTTTCTTCCATCGCCGCTTCCAGCGTTGCCTCATGCACCATCACATCCACACCCCCGGCAAGCCGGAGCGCCGAAGGGCAGGGGGCGGTATCCCCAAAAATAGCCAGTTTTTTGCCCGGCTGCGGCGGCGCAAGGTAATCCTGACCGTTGATGACGCGCCCGTCTTCCAGCGTGACGGTCTCGCCGTGCTTCAGACGCTGGAACAGCGGGCCAGGTTTCACCCCATCGGCCTGCAACGCGGCGGCGTTCAGCGCCCCGGGCTTATCATGCTCCTCAACGCGATAACCGTAGCATTCCACCGGATGGTTAAGCGGGTAAGCGCGCACCTGGTAATCTCCGTCGTCGAACACCAGACCTTCGCCGATCTCAACCACCTCCAGCGGATAGTCGGTCCACGAGCCGCTCAGGCGCAGCGTGGTCTCAACGAATGCCTGAATACCCGCAGGGCCATAAATGGTCAGCGGGTTAGCGTTACCGGCCATCGAACGGCTACACAGCAGGCCCGGCAGGCCAAACAGATGGTCGCCGTGCAGATGGGTGATAAATATTTTATCCACTTTCCGCGGGTGGTATGAGGTATGCAGCAACTGATGCTGCGTACCTTCGCCGCAGTCAAACAGCCACAGCCCGCCGCGGGTAGGATGCTTAAGATCCAGCAGAATAGCCGTCACGTTTCGTGAGCGGGTTGGCACGCCCGCGGACGTACCCAGAAAAATCAGTTCCATAACGCAATCAGCCCTTTGCCGAATGGGAAGGGGTTTAGTATAACGTGATGAACCCCAGGAAGGAGAAACACATGATCCAGTGGCAAGATCTACACCACAGCGAACTGACTATTCAGTCACTCTACGCCCTGCTCAAACTGCGCTGCGAAGTTTTTGTGGTTGAACAAACCTGCCCGTATCAGGATATCGACGGCGATGACCTGGTCGGCGAGAACCGGCACATCCTCGGCTGGCGCGATAACGAGCTGGTGGCGTATGCGAGGATTCTGAAAAGCGAAGAGGATTTTGACCCTGTCGTCATTGGCCGCGTCATTATCAGCGGAAGCGCGCGCGGTGAAAAGCTGGGCTATCAGCTGATGGAAAAAACGCTGGACGCATGCCAGAAACGGTGGCCAGACAAGGCGTTATACCTGGGCGCGCAGGCGCATTTGCAATCATTCTATGGCCATTTTGGTTTTACCCCGGTCACGGACATTTACGATGAAGATGGCATCCCACACATCGGTATGGCGCGCGAAGCGAAACAGGCGCAATAGCGAGACGTTGTCTATAGTTATCGGACTGGTGTACTAACATGGAGAAAAATATGTCATTTCAATCCTGGGATACCCGAGCAGACGACGATTTAACGCTGTTAAGCGAAACGCTGGAAGAAGTACTGCGCTCTTCAGGCGATCCTGCCGATCAGAAGTACATTGAGCTCAAAGCCCGCGCCGAGCAGGCGCTGCATGACGTGAAAAACCGCGTCAGCAACGCATCCGACAATTACTACTACCGCGCCAAACAGGCGGTTTATCGTGCCGACGATTATGTGCACGAAAAGCCGTGGCAGGGCATTGGGGTCGGTGCGGCCGTAGGGCTGGTGCTGGGCCTGCTGTTAGCCCGTCGTTAAGCCGGTAAACCCCTCCCTACACGTGGGTACTGCTATTTATCATCAGTACCCCGTATAATGTAAGGTTTTAACAGGGAGAGGTTCGCGTGCATTCGATTTCCATCGCGCTGGAACGCCTGCGCACTCAGCTTGCGCAAGCGTTACCCGCTACACCCGGTTTACGCCATTTCGATGTCTCTTTCCCGTTAAACGACGCCTTCGATCCGCTGGCCTGGCTGGGTGTGCAGCGATGCTATCCCCAGTTTTACTGGCAACAGCGGAGCGGTGATGAAGAACTTGCCGCGCTCGGAAGCCTCGCCCATTTTGACTCTTTGGCCTCGGCCTCCCGGTTTTTGCACACCCATGACGTAGCCAATGATACCCGTATCTGCGGCCTGAACGCCTTCAACCCGGCACAGGGAAAGCTGTTTTTACCGCGCCTTCTCTGGCGACGGTCTGGCGGGGTCGCCACGCTGCGCCTGCAACTGTGGAGCGAAACGTCGCTGTGTGACGATGCCGGTGACGCACTGAAGTTTATTGATAACCTGCGCGACGCCGCGCCGATCCGCCCGTTGTCCGTGCAGATTGTGCAGGAAACCCATCATCCGGAAAAACCGGAATGGCTGGCGTTGATTCGTCAGGCGACGGATACCCTTGCTCGCGGCGATTTTGAGAAAGTGGTGCTCGCACGTGCTACAGACGTGCAGTGCCAGCAGCCCGTGAACGCCATCGCGCTAATGGCCGCCAGCCGCGCGCTGAACCTCAACTGCTATCATTTTTGTATGGTCTTTGACGCCTGCAACGCGTTCCTCGGCTCGACGCCCGAGCGACTTTGGCGGCGACGCGGCATGCTGCTGCGCACTGAAGCGCTGGCAGGCACCGTCGCCAGCCATTCTGACGATAAGCAGGCCCAGCGTCTGGGCGACTGGCTGATGAACGACGACAAAAATCAGCGGGAAAATATGCTGGTGGTGGAAGATATCTGCCAGCGTCTTCAGCACCATACCCGGACGCTGGAGATCCTCCCAGCGCAGGTGCTGCGTCTGCGCAAGGTGCAGCATTTACGCCGCTGTATCTGGACCGAACTCAAACAATCTGATGACGAGCAGTGTCTGCATATTCTGCAACCGACGGCGGCGGTGGCCGGGCTGCCGCGTCAGGCAGCGCGAGAATTTATTGCGAAAGTGGAGCCGTTTGACCGGGAGTGGTACGCCGGATCGGCGGGCTATTTATCGCGCGATCAAAGCGAGTTCTGCGTGGCATTACGCTCCGCCCGCGTTCATGACGCCGCGCTGCGTCTTTATGCGGGGGCGGGCATCGTCAGCGGCTCCGATCCAGAGCAGGAGTGGCAGGAGATCGAAAATAAGGCCGCCGGGCTGCGTTCCCTCCTCCTGAGGGATTAATACTGATTCGTGCAATCCCGATTCATATCAAAATTCTGACTTTTTCTATTATTTATACTGTGTCGCATTCTTGATACTGGACAATCTCATGTCAGTAAGTTCTTTTAACCGACGCTGGGCGACGGTGATCCTTGAAGCCCTGACCCGCCATGGTGTCAGGCATGTGTGTATTGCTCCGGGCTCTCGCTCCACGCCGCTCACCCTTGCTGCGGCGGAAAACAGGGCTTTTATTCATCACACCCATTTTGACGAGCGTGGTCTCGGCCACCTGGCGCTCGGGCTGGCGAAAGTCAGCAACGCGCCCGTGGCGGTGATAGTGACTTCCGGCACGGCGGTGGCAAACCTCTATCCGGCGCTGATTGAAGCGGGGTTAACCGGCGAAAAGCTGATTTTACTCACCGCCGATCGTCCTCCGGAACTTATTGACTGCGGCGCGAACCAGGCGATTCGTCAGCCTGGCATTTTTGCCTCGCATCCTTCACAGACGGTCTCGTTGCCGCGCCCCACCCAGGATATTCCCGCCAGCTGGCTGGTCTCAACTCTCGACCACGCCATGAACGCACTGCGCAGCGGCGGGCTGCACATTAACTGCCCGTTTGCCGAACCGCTGTACGGCGAAATGAACGAGACCGGCCTAGCCTGGCAACAGCAGCTGGGAGAATGGTGGGAGAGCGAAAAGCCCTGGCTGCGTGAGCAGACGCATCTGGAAAGCGCTAAGCAGCGCGACTGGTTCTTCTGGCGCCAGAAGCGCGGGGTGGTGATTGCCGGGCGGATGAGTGCGGCGGAAGGCAAGCTGGCGGCGGAGTGGGCACAAACGCTTGGCTGGCCGCTGATTGGTGACGTGCTTTCCCAGACGGGCCAGCCGCTGCCCTGCGCTGACCTCTGGCTGGGGAACGCGAAAGCGGTCACCGAGCTGGCGCAGGCGCAAATTGTCGTCCAGCTGGGCTCGAGCCTGACGGGCAAGCGACTGCTCCAGTGGCAGGCCACCTGTACGCCAGAAGAGTACTGGCTGGTGGATCCGCTCGAAGGACGCCTTGACCCGGCGCACCATCGCGGTCGCCGCCTGGTGAGCGATATTGACAGCTGGCTGGAATTGCATCCGGCGGAAAAACGCAAACCCTGGGCGGTGGAGATCCCGGCGCTGTCGCGTCAGGCGTGGGAACTCACCAAAGCGCAGTGCGAGGAGTTCAGTGAAGCCGGGCTGGCGCACCGTATCCGCAAATATCTTCCCGAGCAGGGGCAACTTTTTGTCGGTAACAGCCTGGTGGTGCGCCTGATTGACGCCTTTTCGCAGCTGCCCGCGGGTTATCCGGTATACAGCAACCGGGGCGCGAGCGGCATTGACGGACTGATCTCCACCGCCGCTGGCGTACAGCGGGCCAGCGCAAAATCCACGCTGGCGATTGTGGGGGATCTCTCAGCCCTCTACGATCTCAACGCGCTGGCGCTCCTGCGTCAGGCGTCGGCTCCGTTCGTGCTGATTGTTGTTAACAATAACGGCGGACAGATTTTCTCCCTGCTGCCGACGCCGCAAAGCGAACGTGAGCGCTTCTATCTGATGCCGCAAAACGTGCAGTTCGAACACGCCGCCGCCATGTTCAGCCTGAAGTACCATCGCCCGGAAAACTGGGACGCGCTGGAGACGGCGCTGAACACCGCCTGGCGGCAGCCTGGCGCGACGCTGATTGAGCTGGTGGTAAACGATTCTGACGGCGCGCAGAAGCTGCAACATCTGCTGGCGCAGGTGAGTCACCTGTGATCCTCGCTGGCGTCACTCAGCCCGGAAAATCAGGCTACCCCTGGCTGGTTTTCTTGCACGGTTTTTCCGGTGACTGTCGTGAGTGGCAGACCGTTGGGGCGTCGCTGCATGACTACCCCAGGCTCTACCTTGACCTGCCCGGGCACGGTGGTTCAGCGGATACGGGCGTGACGGGGTTTGCAGAGGTAAGTGAACTGCTCACGCATACCTTAATTAGTTACAACATACTAAATTACTGGCTGGTAGGGTACTCTCTCGGTGGCCGCATTGCGATGTTCCATGCCTGCCAGCATCCTGCGGGGTTAGACGGGGTGATTGTGGAAGGTGGACACCCTGGGCTGCAAGACGTCGAGGCGCGCCAGGCGCGGCTGACCTCGGACCGCCGCTGGGCGTCACGTTTTCGCAGTGAGCCGCTTGAAGCCGTCTTTGCCGACTGGTATCAACAGCCGGTCTTTACCTCCCTTACGGATGAACAGCGCAACGCGCTGATCGCGCTGCGTAGCCGGAACAACGGCCCGAGGCTGGCTGAGATGCTGGAAGCCACCTCGCTTGCCGTTCAGCCTGATTTACGTCCCGCGCTCACCGCGCGTGATTTTTCTTTCGACTATCTCTATGGCGAACGTGACGGGAAGTTTGCAGCCATCGCTGCTGAACTTAACGCCATGCGTCATGCTATCCCTCATGCCGGACACAACGCCCACCGGGACAACCCGGAAGCGGTTGCCGCGAGTCTGGCTCAGATACTACGTTATCGAACAAAGGACACGCTATGATCTATCCTGATGAAAACATGCTTTACGCGCCGGTTGAATGGCAGGACTGCTCCGAAGGCTACACCGACATTCGCTACCACAAATCCACCGATGGTATCGCCAAAATCACCATCAATCGTCCACAGGTACGCAACGCGTTTCGTCCGCTGACCGTAAAAGAGATGATCCAGGCGCTGGCGGATGCACGCTACGACGACAACATCGGCGTCATCGTCCTCACCGGGGAAGGGGAGAAAGCCTTCTGCTCGGGCGGCGATCAGAAAGTCCGCGGCGACTACGGCGGATACCAGGATGATGCCGGCACGCACCACCTGAACGTGCTGGATTTCCAGCGCCAGATCCGCACCTGTCCAAAACCGGTGGTTGCGATGGTGGCAGGTTATTCCATCGGCGGCGGTCATGTGCTGCACATGATGTGTGACCTGACTATCGCGGCGGAAAATGCCATTTTCGGTCAGACTGGCCCGAAAGTTGGCTCCTTCGACGGCGGCTGGGGGGCATCCTACATGGCGCGCATCGTCGGCCAGAAAAAAGCCCGCGAAATCTGGTTCCTGTGCCGTCAGTACAACGCCCAGGAAGCGCTGGACATGGGGCTGGTTAACACCGTGGTGCCGATCGCCGATCTGGAAAAAGAGACCGTGCGCTGGTGTCGCGAAATGCTGCAAAACAGCCCAATGGCGCTGCGCTGCCTGAAAGCGGCCCTCAACGCCGACTGTGACGGTCAGGCGGGACTTCAGGAGCTGGCGGGTAACGCCACCATGCTGTTCTATATGACCGAAGAGGGTCAGGAAGGGCGCAACGCGTTCAACGAAAAACGCCAGCCAGACTTCAGCAAATACAAACGGAACCCGTAATGCGTCGCGCGCAGGTTTACCGCTGGCAGATACCGATGGACGCGGGCGTGGTACTGCGTGAAAGGCGGTTAAAAACCCGTGATGGCTTTTTCGTGCATCTCCGGCAGGGCGAGCGGGAAGGGTGGGGCGAAATCGCCCCGCTTCCGGGCTTTAGCCTGGAAACGCTGGATGAGGCGCAGGCGGCGCTGATGGCCTGGACGCACGAATGGCGTGAGGGGGCAGCTCCGTCGCTGCCGGACGTTCCTTCCGTCGCGTTCGGCATCAGCTGCGCGCTGGCAGAGCTGGACGGCTGTTTGCCGGATGCGGCGAATTATCGCGCCGCGCCGCTCTGTTCCGGCGATCCCGATGAACTTTTCGCGCTGCTCTCCGGGATGCCTGGCGAGAAGGTGGCGAAAATTAAGATCGGCCTGTACGAAGCGGTGCGCGACGGGATGGTGGTTAACCTGTTACTGGAAGCCATTCCCGATCTGCACCTGCGCCTGGACGCCAACCGCGCCTGGACGCCGCTCAGGGCGCAGCAGTTTGCGAAGTACGTCAACCCGGCGTACCGCAACCGCATCGCGTTTCTCGAAGAGCCGTGCAAAACGCGCGACGACTCTCGCGCCTTCGCCCGGGAAACCGGCATTGCCATTGCCTGGGATGAGAGCCTGCGCGAAGCCGGTTTTACGTTTGCCGCCGAGCCGGGCGTCGGGGCCGTGGTCATTAAGCCAACGCTGACCGGCAGCCTCGACAAGGTGCGCGAGCAGGTTGCGGCGGCCCATGCCGCAGGGCTGACGGCGGTGATCAGTTCATCCATCGAATCCAGCCTCGGGCTGACGCAACTGGCGCGCATCGCTGCATGGTTAACGCCGGACACCGTTCCCGGTCTTGATACGCTAAACCTGATGCAGGCCCAGCTGATTCGCCAGTGGCCGGACAGCACCTTGCCGTGCCTCGATGTCGGGACGCTGGAGCCGCTGCAATGACTTTTACCGACTGGCCGTGGCGGCACTGGCGCTCCAGGAGTGCCGATACACCCGCGCTGCGTTTAGACGATATAACGCTCAACTGGTCACAGTTGGGCGAGCGTATCGATCGTCTGGCAGCCGGTTTTCAGTCTCAGGGTGTCAGGGACGGGGACGGCGTCATGCTGCTCGCCCACAACCATCCGCAGACCCTGCTGGCCTGGCTGGCGCTGCTTCAGTGCGGCGCCCGCATTTTGCCGGTGAACCCTCAGCTTCCCCGACCGCTGCTGGACGTCCTCCTGCCGCAGATGACCCTGCGCTTTGCGCTGGTGCTTAACGGTGAGTATGACGGTCTGCCTGGGCTGGTATTAAGAGAGGGCGAGGAGCAGGGCGGCGTGACGTGGCGGGCAGAACGGCTGGCCTCGATGACGCTCACCTCCGGCTCCACCGGCTTGCCAAAAGCGGCGGTGCACACCTGTGCCGCCCACCTTGCCAGCGCAAAAGGCGTGTTGTCGCTGATGCCTTATGGCGGTGATGACGACTGGCTGCTGTCCTTGCCGCTGTTTCACGTCTCCGGTCAGGGGATTTTGTGGCGCTGGTTGCAGGGCGGAGGCCGTCTCACCGTGCGTGAAAAACAGCCGCTGGAGCAGGCCCTGCAGGGCTGTACCCACGCCTCGCTGGTGCCGACGCAGCTGTGGCGGCTGCTCAATTCACACCATCCCGTTGCGCTGAAAGCCGTGCTGCTCGGCGGGGCGGAAATCCCCGTTGAGCTGACCGAACAGGCGCGCAAGCAGGGGATCCGCACGTTCTGCGGCTACGGTCTGACCGAGTTCGCCTCCACCGTCTGCGCCAAAGAGGCCGACGGCGCGCCGGACGTGGGCAGCGCGCTGCCGGGCAGAGACCTTCAGGTGGTGAACGGTGAAGTCTGGATCCGGGCGGAAAGCATGGCGGCGGGCTACTGGCGAGACGGCGCCTTACTGCCGCTTGTCAACGAGCAGGGCTGGTTCGCCACCCGCGATCGCGGAGAGTGGCATGACGGACGCCTGACCATTCTGGGCCGAATGGACAATCTCTTTTTCAGCGGCGGAGAAGGGATCCAGCCGGAAGCGCTGGAGCGCGTTATCGTCACACATCCGCAGGTAAGCCAGGTGTTTATCGTCCCGCTGGATGACGCCGAATACGGGCAACGCCCGGTGGCGGTAGTGGAATGTGAGCCGGGCACGGATATCACGCTGTTGCCGGAGTGGGTTCAGGGCAGGCTGGCGCGCTTTGAGCAGCCGGTACACTGGCTGGCGCTGCCGTCAGAACTGAAAAATGGCGGGATAAAGATCTCCCGCCAGGCGTTAAGGCAGTGGGTCAATGCCCTGTTGAGGGGCTAATCAGCCGATATCCGGCTGCGGTTTCTGCTGGCGTCGACGCATCCAGCGCAGCACCGGCGGCACGACAATCACCATGATCGCCATCGCCAGCAGGATCTTCGTCACGCTGCTCTCCCACAGGATCGCCATGTTGCCATTGCTGATGGAGAGGGCGCGGCGCAGGTTCTGCTCCAGCATTTCCCCCAATACAAACCCTAAAATCAGCGGCGACATCGGGAAGTGCATCTTGCGCAGAATGTAGCCCAGCACGCCGAGCAGCACCATTAACACCAGGTCGAAGGTGGTGCTGTGCACCGCGTACACCCCAACCGCAGAGACGGCGGCGATGGCCGGGACCAGGAACCACAGGGGAATGGTCAGCATGCGGGTGAACAGCCCGATCAGCGGGATGTTCATCACCAGCAGCATCACGTTGGCGATCAGCAGGGCGGCAATCAAACCCCAGACGATATCGGGCTGCTCGGTAAACATCGCCGGACCGGGAGTGATGTTATAGAGCGTCAGCGCGCCCATCATCACCGCGGTGGTGCCGGAGCCTGGCACGCCGAGGGTCAGCATCGGGATAAACGAGCCGCAGGCCGAGGCGTTATTCGCCGCCTCCGGCGCCGCCACGCCGCGGATATCGCCTTTACCGAAGCTGTCGCTGTTACCGCTCAGCTTTTTCTCGGTCATGTAGGTAATGGCGCTGGCGATAGTCGCCCCCGCGCCTGGCAGAATGCCGACGAAGAAACCGATCACCGCTGAACGCAGGGTGGCACCCACACACTGCGCACCCTCTTTGGCATTAAAGAGCATACGTCCGGTTTTACGCACCAGCGTCTGCCCGCTGCTGGTATGTTCCAGCATCAGTAAGATTTCTGAGACAGAGAACAGACCAATCACCACGACGATAAACTGCACGCCGTCGGAGAGATGAACGCTGTCGAAGGTAAAGCGATAAACCCCGGTGTTGGCATCCACGCCGACGGTGGCCAGACTGAGGCCAATCAACGCAGACAAAAACGACTTCAGCGGATTCTGCGCCATCATGCTGCCGAGACAGGCGATGGCGAATACCATCAGGGCAAAATACTCGGCCGGACCAAATGCCAGCGACCACTGGGCCAGCGCCGGGGCGAAGAGGATGATGCCGCCAATGGCGATCAGGGAGCCAAAGAACGAGCTGACGGCGGAAATAGAGAGCGCCACGCCGCCGCGTCCCTGCTGTGCCATCGGATAGCCATCCAGCGCGGTCATAATGGCGGCGGCATCGCCGGGAACGTTAAGCAGTATCGAGGAAATACGCCCCCCGTATTCGCAGCCGATATAAACCGTCGCCAGCAGGATCAACGCCGATTCCGCAGGCAGGTGCAGCGCAAAGGCCAGCGGCAGTAAAATCGCCACGCCGTTGATAGGCCCAAGGCCCGGCAGCAGGCCAACGATCGTCCCGACGAAACAGCCGATCAGGGCGATCACCAGGTTTTCCGGGGTCATCGCTACCGCGAACCCCTGAGAGAGATAGATCCAGGTATCCATAGCGTGCTCCGTTAGTTAAACCATGCGCCGAGCGGCAGGGTCACGTCCAGCAGGCGGTCGAAGGCGTACCAGAGTAAAATGCCCAGTACGACCCCGGAGATCCCCGCCGCAGGCAGCGAGGCGTTAAACAGTATGCCAATCACCATCGTCAGCAGGGCGGTGGCGATCGGGAAGCCGAGCCACTCAAAGCCCCACGCGTACATCAGCAGAACAATCACCATTACCAGCAGACGTTGCAGCGTGCGGCGTGGCGGCCACTCCACGGTGTCCGGATGGCGCAGCAGCAGGGCCACCGAACAGAGCAGCATCAGGCCGACAATGCCGACGGGAAAGGGGCGTGGCCCCACGGGTTCATAGCTGTATTCGCTGTGGATCTGCCAGGCGACGAACAGGCCGCCAATGCAGAGCAGCAGCCATATCCCTGCAAAAATGCGATCGCTCATAGCGCCTCCGGTTATTTCGCAAGACCAAAGGCTTTCGCCTGTTCGCGGTAGTCATTCACCTGTTTTTTCACATACTCGTCCAGCTGCTTGCCGTTCAGGTTGAACTCAAACAGCCCGCGCAGATCGCGCTGTTTTTTGAACTCCTCGGTTTGCTGAAGTTTTGCGAAGGTATCCACCCACCACTGGTACTCGGCGTCGGTCACTTTTGGCCCGACGAAGAAGCCACGGATGATCGGCCAGACCAGGTTATAACCCTGCTCTTTGGCGGTTGGGACGTCTGCCAGCTGGCCCGGCAGACGGTTTTCCGAGAAGACCGCCAGCACGCGGATCTTATCCCCGCTCAGGTAGGGCACCATTTCGCTGAGATCGCCCGATACTGCCTGCACGTGATTGCCCATCAGCGCCGTCACCGGCTCACCGCCGCCTTCAAAGGCCACGTAACGCATTTTGTGCGGATCCACTTTGGCCTGCTGCGCCAGCAGCGCGGCTTTCATCCAGTCCTGGCTGCCGATAGAGGCGCCTGCGCCAATCACCACGCTGTTCGGATCTTTTTCCATGGCGGTCAGCAGATCTTTCAGGGATTTCCACGGGGAGTCGGCGCGAACGGCGATCATGCCGTAATCGGTGCCCACGGTGGCGAGCCAGCGCACGTCATTTACGTCATAACGACCAAATTTCCCCTGCGACAGGTTCAGCAGCGAGCCGCCGGAGAAGGCCACCACGGTGCCGGGTTCAGCAGGGCGCTGGGCGACGATGGCGTTATAGGCTACCGCGCCCACGCCGCCGGGCATGTAGGTGACGCGCATCGGTTTCTCAATGGCCTTCGTCTCCAGCAGGCTGACCTGAATCAGCTTACAGGTCAGGTCAAAGCCGCCGCCGGGTTTGGCCGGTGCGATACACTCGGTGCGGGACGGGGTGTCCTGCGCCTGGACGACAGAGGCACTCAACAGCAATACGCTTGCAGCAAGGGTAGAAAGTAATTGTTTTTTCATCGTTTATCCTCACGCCGGAGAACCGGGAGTACGGGTACGGGTGTCTTTTTTCTGATTATGTGAACCACCTTGTAGCGGTTCCGTTGCGTGATTGTTAAAACAATAACCTTTCATTTCCCTTTCACTGCGACACCAACTTTACAGGATGTGATATGCGTCTCTTACTGGCGGAAGATAATCGTGAGCTGGCTCACTGGCTGGAGAAAGCGCTGGTACAAAACGGATTTGCCGTGGATTGCGTCAACGATGGACGGGCGGCCGATCACCTTTTACAGGGGGAAAACTATGCCGTCGCGATCCTTGATATCGGCATGCCCGGCTTCGACGGGCTGGAAGTGGTGCATCGTCTGAGAAAGCGCGGGCAGACGCTGCCGGTGCTGTTTCTTACCGCCCGCAGCAACGTGGCAGACAGGGTGAAAGGGCTGAATGCCGGGGCGGATGACTATCTGCCGAAGCCGTTCGAGCTGGAGGAGCTTGATGCCCGCCTGCGCGCGCTGCTGCGCCGCAGCGAAGGGCGAACCCAGGAGCGCCAGCGGCTGGGAGAGCTGGAGTACGATGATGAAGGCTTTTTTCTGCTGCGCGATGAACCTCTTTCCCTCACGCCGCGCGAGCTCTCTTTACTGAAGGTGCTGATGCACCGCCGGACCCGTCCCGTCTCCCGGCAACAGCTCTTCGACCAGGTGTTCAGCCTGAACAACGACGTCAGCCCCGAGAGTATCGATCTCTATATTCACCGCCTGCGTAAGAAGCTGACCGGCAGCGGCGTGCGGATCACCACCCTCCGGGGACTGGGCTACGTGCTGGAGTGCGGCGATGAAGTGGGTTAAGCCGCAGTCGCTTTACCTGCAACTTTTGCTCTTTCTGGGTTTGCCGCTGCTGCTGTTATGGGGGCTGTCAGCCTTTAACAGCTACGTTAGCGCGCTACAGGCGGCGACGCAGGCCTATGACCGCACGCTGTTATCCTCGGCGCGCACCGTGTCTGAGCGGCTGGTGGTGCACAAGGGCAAGCTGCTGGTGAACGTGCCCTGGGTCGTGCTCGACAGCTTTGAGCTGAACATGAACGATCGCCTCTACTACAAGGTGGTTGACCCTGACGGGCGGACGATCTCCGGCTATGACGATCTGCCAAATATGCCTCCCTCCACGTCGCGCACCACTCACTATCCGGCGCTGGCGTGGTTTTATCATACCGAGTATCGCGGGCAGGCGATCCGCGTGGCGAAGCTGCTCCAGCCGGTTAACGAAGATAATGTGTTCGGGATGGCGGAAATTTATGTCGCAGAAACGTTGCAGTCGCGGCGCTATCTGGCCACACAGCTGCTGTTTTCCTCGCTCGTGTCGCAGGGGCTGCTGGTGCTGCTGACGCTGGTCCTGACCGCCTGGCTGCTGCGCCGCGTGCTGCGCCCAATGCGGCAACTCTCTTCGCTGATGGTGCGCCGTGAGCCCGGGCTGTTGGCCCCGCTGCCGGAGCTGCTGCCCTGGTCGGAAACGCGGCTGCTGATTGTGGCGTTTAACCGTTACATCGACCGGTTGCGCGGCGTACTTTCGCGGCAGGAGCGCTTCAATGCCGATGCCTCACACCAGCTCAAAACGCCGCTGGCGGTGCTAAAAACGCAGGTATCCGTTGCTCTGACGCGTAACGATCCGGCGCTGTGGCAGGAGAGCTTACGGGCAATGAACGTTACGCTGGATAACACCATCGTGCTGACGGAAAGACTGTTACAGCTTTCGGCGGTGAAGCGGAAAGAGCAGGGGGAGCGACAGTTTGCCCCTGTCGATCTGGTACAGGTGGTGCAAAACTGCTGCTTTTCGCGGCTGGCACAGGCGCGCAGCAAGGGTATCGATCTCGGTTATGACGGCGTACAGCAGCCGGTAATGATTGAGGGGGATGACGTTTTGCTGGGCGAACTCTGCGCTAACCTGCTGGAGAACGCGATCAAATACACGCCGGAGCAGGGCATCGTGACGGTGTACCTGCGCATGGATAACGATGCCGTTGAGCTGAGCGTGGAGGACAGCGGACCGGGTATTGCCGAAGACCAGATCTCCCAGGCCATGCTGCCGTTTCATCGGCTGGATAACGTGGGCGATGCCGCCGGGTCCGGCATTGGCCTGGCGCTGGCCAACGATATTGCCCGCCTGCACCGCAGCCATCTTCAGCTGATGCCCAGTGAAAATCTGGGCGGCCTGTGCGTAAAAATGCGTTTTTTATTGATGATATAAATACCGATATTATCAAATCGTTACAAACTAATTGCCCGATGTCCACTGAGCGCATTGATCCCACAGACAGTCAGGTTAAAATCTCGCGGTTTTTGGACATCTCTGAATATATTGTGCGGGATCACGACAATGAAAAAAGTGGCATTAATGGGCTTAGGCCTGATGTTTGTATCGGCAGCAGCCAACGCTATTTCCTTCAACGGCTCGGCGGGCGAAGATTATACCCACCTGGGCTTTGGTCTTGGCACGGATAGCGCAGGCCTGGCGATGACCGGCGGCTGGACGCATAACGACGACGATGGGGATGCGGCAAGCCTGGGGCTGGGCTTCAACGTACCTTTGGGTCCTTTCCTGGCGACAGTCGGCGGTAAAGGGATTTACACCAACCCGAACGACGGTGACGAAGGTTATGCGGCGGCAGTGGGCGGCGGTTTGCAGTGGAAAATCGGCGACAGCTTTGGCCTGTTCGGTGAGTACTACTACTCTCCGGATTCCCTCTCCAGCGGTATCGATAGCTATGAGGAAGCCAACGTGGGTGGACGCTGGACCATCATCCGTCCTGTCACCATCGAAGCGGGTTATCGTTATCTGAACCTGGCGGGTAAAGACGGCCACCGCGACAACGCGCTGGCAGATGGTCCCTACATCGGTGTGAGCGCAGGTTTCTAATCCTTTCGGCGCGGCGTTCAGTCGCGCCAGTTTCTCTCTTCCCCCGGTCTTCGATTGCGCTATAGTGTTTTGACCATTGAAATGGGAGAACACAATGATAAACGTGGAAATGTTATCCACTGGCGACGAAGTGCTGCATGGGCAAATCATTGATACCAATGCCGCCTGGCTCGCCGATCTCTTCTTTGAGCAAGGATTACCGTTAACGCGCCGCAACACCGTGGGTGACAATCTTGAGTCGCTGGTCAACGTTCTGCGCGAGCGCAGCGAACGCTGCGACGTGCTGATTGTGAACGGCGGGCTTGGGCCCACCAGCGACGATCTCAGCGCGCTGGCCGCCGCCACGGCCAGAGGTGAAGGCCTGGTCCTGCACGAGGCGTGGCTGGCACAGATGGAGCGATTTTTCTCCGAGCGTGGCCGCGTGATGGCCCCCAGCAACCGCAAGCAGGCTGAAATTCCCGCCAGCGCGGAACTGATTGATAACCCGGTCGGCACCGCCTGCGGGTTTGCCGTTCAGCTGAACCGCTGCCTGATGTTCTTCACCCCGGGCGTGCCGTCGGAATTTAAAGTGATGGTCGAGCAGCAGATCCTGCCGCGCCTGCGCGCGCGCTTCACGCTGCCTGAACCGCCGCTGTGCCTGCGTCTGACCACCTTTGGCCGCTCGGAAAGCGACCTGGCCCAGAGCCTCGATCACCTGCAACTGCCTCCCGGCGTGTCGATGGGCTATCGCTCCTCCATGCCGATTATTGAACTGAAGCTGACCGGACCGGCGTCTGAGAAAGCCGCTATGCTGGCGCTGTGGCCGGAAGTGCAGCGCGTCGCCGGGGAAAGCCTGATTTTCGAAGGAACGGAAGGGCTGCCGGCGCAGATCGCAGCGCATTTGCAGTCCCGCCAGCTGAGCGTGACGTTAAGCGAGCAGTTTACCGGTGGGCTTCTGGCGCTTCAGCTTACCCGGGCGGGTGCGCCGCTGCTGGCCAGTGAAGTGGTGCCGTTCCAGCAGGGGACGCTGGCGCAGACGGCGCGCTGGGCATCCGAGCGCAGAGTGAAGCATTTCGCCGGACTGGCGCTGTTTGTGGGCGGGCTGGATGAAGAGCATCTCAACTTCGCCCTGGCAACGCCGGAAGGGACGCACGCCCTGCGGGTGAAGATGAGCATTACCCGCCACAGCCTGGCCGTGCGTCAGGAGGTGTGCGCGATGATGGCGCTGAACATGCTGCGCCGCTGGCTGAACGGGAAAGAGGTCGCCAGCGAGCACGGCTGGATCAACGTCGTGGAATCGCTGTTTGTAGAGTGAGAATGTGCCGGGGGAGTGTCCCCGGCAACGGTTACGCCAGTGCGTTTGCCAGCAAGGTAATGGGATGTTCACAGCGTTTGCTGGTGGACATCTCGATCTGCCACTTGCAGGTTTCACAGTCCGTCACCACGATATCTGCGCCGCTCTCTTCAATCTGCCGGAACAGCGGCGCGCCAATGGCCTGTGACGTTGGGTAGTTTTCACGCTTGAATCCGTAGGTGCCAGCGATGCCGCAGCAGCGTGAGTCCAGCACCGTCAGCTCCAGCCCCGGGATCAGCCGCAGCAGCTCCAGCGTATAGATCGACCAGCCCATCTTCTCCATATGACATGGCGTGTGATACACCACCTTCAGCGGCAATTTGCCCAGCGGTAACGTCTGCCCACTGTCCAGCTTGCGCCAGAGAAAACGGGTCGCCAGCTCAATGTGCTCGCGCAGGCCGGTGTTATCCACATCCAGCAGATGCGGATATTCATCGCGCAGCGTGAAGGTACAGGTTGACGACGTCGCCAGTACCGGTATCCCTTTGTCGACGATCGCCTCACGTAAAGAGGTGACGTTGCTTTTTGCCTGCCTGCGCGCTTTGTCGGTAAAACCGTTGGCAATCAGCGGAACGCCGCAGCACTTCTCTTTGCTCAGCAGCTGAACGCCCGTCCCCATGGCGTTCAGCACTTTCAGCAGGTCTTTCCCCAGCTGCGGATGGTTGTAGTTCACGTAGCAGCCGTGGAAGAAGGCAACCTGCTCAGCGAACTGCGCCTGTTCTGCCGCCACGGATTTATACCAGCGGCGGAAGGTGCCGTGAGAATATTTCGGCAGACTGCGGTGATGGTCGATTTTGAGCGTCGCATCCAGCAGCCTGCGCACCGGCTTCAGGGCGGTGGCGGCATTGACGACCGGCGCGAAAGGCGTCGAGAGGCTGCCCATCAGATCGGTGTGGCTCAGTATCGCGTCGCGCAGCGTCGGTTTTTGCGTACTGTAGCGGGCGCGGGCGCGCTGGATGATATCGCCTATTTTCACGTCCGACGGGCAGGCAACTTCGCAGCGTTTACAGTTGATACAGTATTTCAGCGCCTCGTCGTAGAGCGCGCCGTCCTTCAGGCGCAGACGCTCCCCGTCGGGGCCGGCCTGTTTCGGGCCGGGATAGCGCGGATCGACGCCGCTGACCGGGCAAACCGTGGTGCAGACCGTGCATTTGATACAGCTTTCAAATCGGGTGTCGTTCATTGTGCTCCCTCCCTGCGCTGGATAATCTGCTCCGCGACATGCAGCGCGGTGACGGCGCAGACGCCGCCACCGCAGCCCTGTGCCACGGGATCGTACCCGCCCAGAACCGAGCCGATGGCGTAAAGATTTTCAACCGGTTCCCCGCCCAGCTGCGGGCGCAGCTGGGTATCGACGATCACGCCGAACTGCTGCCAGGGCTGCGGGGTGAAGAAATCGCTTTGATACCAGTCCGCGCGGGAAGCGCTTTGCCGGACATCCAGCCCGAGAATTGCCTCACGCACGCCATCCCGGCTGCTCAGCAGACCGTTACTGAAGAAGCTGCCGCTTGCCAGCACCGTATAGCGTGCACGAAGCGGGATGTCGCCGTGGTTGCGGGTCCAGATTTCGCTTACCGCGCCCTCTGCCAGGGTGATTTTTTTCACCTCGTCGCCTGCCATCCAGATGCCACCCTGGGCGACAAACTGACGCTGAAGCTGGGTATGCAGACGAATGCCGGGCACGGAAGGGGGGAGCGTCGGCAGTAAACCGAGCGTACAGGGCAGGCGCGCCGAGAGCCAGCGCCAGAGCCGGTTGTCCGTTAAGCCAAAACAGGCGGGCATAAACAGGGCGTCGCAGGCCTCGCCGAGCGGTTGAAGCGCCGCGTACAGCTGCGGCCAGTAGCGTTCATTATCCAGCAGGCGGGCAATGTTCACCGCACGAAACTCGCTGGGGTTTTCGCGCAGTACGTCGAGCTCGGGGAGATCAATCTCCGCCGTATCCACCTGAATGCCCTGCTGTCTGAGAGACGCGGCGGCAAGATGCGGCTGGAAATCAAGGAAACCGCTGATCCCCACCACCCGCACGTGCCCGACAGCGATGGGGGCGACAGGCACCTCTTCCGGGCTAAGCCAGGCGGCGCGCAGAGTGCCGAGCGGCGTGACGCGCTGATGATTTTGCTCGGCGTCACCCTGCATGCGTGCGCCGCAGGCGGTAAGCAGGTGTTCGGTTTCGCAGGCAAAGCGGGCCATATTCTCTACGCCCGTCAGGCGGTAGGGATGTTCAGGCGGCAGATCGGCGAACGATAGCGCGCCCAGTAAATCCAGCGAGCCGGAAGAGAAGTGCAGGGCACTTTGACCGCGAGTGACAATGGCGCAGCGCAGACCCCGCTGCGTCAGTTTGAGACCGCACAGCAGGCCCGCCAGCCCTCCACCCACAATCACGGTATCAAATTTCATGGTTGTGCTCCTTCTCCAGACCGCAAAGTCCCTGATAGACCCAGCGGGTAAACTCACTTTCGCGCAGGGCATCGCCCCAGGCGACGGGCTGAATGCCTTTCCAGCGCTCATTTAAAAAATCGCTGAGCTGGGCTAGCGACTGGGTTGAGGAGGTGGCATGAAAACGTTGCAGCAGCCCGGCGGCACGGCAGGCGCACAGCTCCCCCTGACAGGTGCCCATCCCGACTCGCGTGCGGCGGCGTAAATCAAGCAGGTTGTTCACCGTCAGGTTTTCCACGGCATATTGCACCTCGCCTGCGGTCACGGCTTCGCATTCGCACACCAGGCTGCGGCTGAGTCGCCCTTCACCGAGCCAGGTTGGGGTGCGGTCGCCGTGACGGTAAATCGCCGAACCGCGAAGCGGGGCAGGGAGTGAAATGATTTTGTGCAGCGTTTTTTCTGTCGATTGCTGCGAGCCGGGCAGAGCCTGTTCCGCCGTCACGCACGGTGCGGTGTTGCCGAGCTTACGGCAGACGGCATCGGTGGCCCACTGGGCCATCAGCCGGTAGGTCATCAGCTTGCCGCCGGTAATGGTGATAAACCCGTCCATGCCGTCACGTTCAGCGTGATCGAGCAGCACGATGCCGCGGCTGACGTTACGCCCGCTCGGATCGTTGTCGCTGGCGACGAGGGGACGCACGCCCGCGTAGGCACGCAGAATACGCGTCTGCGCCATCACCGGGGCCAGCTTTTCCCCTTCGCGCAGCAGGATATCCACCTCTTCAGCGGTGACGCGGTTGTAATCAATTTCGCTGTAGTCCACATGCATTGAGGTCGTGCCGATTAACGAAATTGTGTCCCCCGGCACGAGGATATCGGCGTCAGACGGTTTACGGCAGCGGTTGATGACATGGTTATTGATGCGGTGGTCGAGGATCAGCAGCGAGCCTTTGGCCGGGAACATGCGCACCGACAGGTCCGCGTATTCCGCGATGCGCTGGCCCCAGATCCCCGCCGCGTTGACTACGACGGCGGCATACAGCTCGCGGTGTTCGTTGTACTGCGCATCAAACACGCGCACCCCGCGCACGCTATTACCTTCACGAATAAGCCCGGTGACGTGATGCCCGGTCAGGATCTGGGCGCCATGTTCCCGCGCGTCGAGCATATTGGCGGCGGTCAGGCGGAAAGGATCAACGGTTCCGTCCGGTACTTTTACCGCGCCCAGTAACGCCGGGTTTACCGAGGGTTCAAGACGGCGCGCCTGCGCAGGATCGATCGCCTCGGCCTGAATGCCTGCCGCCGTGCAGGCGGTGATAAAGGTTTGCTGAAAGCCGAGGTCATCTTCTGGAAGGGTGATAAAAAGACCGTTGGTCGGTTCAACGCAGTGGCGGGCGATGCGCCTGAGGATCTGGTTTTCAGCGATACACTCGCGTGCTGACTCAGCGTCAGTAACCGCATAGCGGGCACCGCTGTGCAACAGACCGTGGTTACGCCCCGTTGCGCCGGTGGCGATGTCGTGGCGCTCCAGAAGCGTGACGCTCAATCCCCGCAGGGCGCAGTCGCGTGCGATGCCGGCACCCGTCGCGCCACCGCCAATGATAATCACATCGCTGAAGCGTGGATCGTGAATTGTCATTGCCTTTCCTCTATGTTCGTTTTTTAGCATTTAGCCACATTGATCGTGTGGTTTGTTTGATTTCGAACATAAACGCGCGAAATTCGAAAGTGAAACGTGATTTCATGCGCTTTTTTGCGCATTCTGTCATATTTCTGTAACAATCTGTGCGTTGATTCACAGTAACATTCACCGTGATTTCTTAACATCGCCGCCTCTGTAGCCGGGCGCGAGATGCCCGGTCATTTTTTGAAAGGCCACGGAGGCTGTTATGCTCAGTATCTTTAAACCTGCGCCACACCGGGCGCGACTGCCAGAGGCAGAGATTGATCCTCTCTACCGCCGTCTGCGTTGGCAAATCTTCCTCGGGATCTTCTTCGGGTATGCGGCGTACTATCTGGTACGTAAAAACTTTGCGCTCGCCATGCCGTACCTGGTGGAACAAGGCTTCTCCCGCGGCGATCTGGGCTTTGCGCTGTCAGGGATCTCCATCGCGTACGGTTTTTCGAAGTTCATTATGGGGTCGGTGTCGGATCGCTCGAATCCGCGCGTGTTCCTGCCCGCCGGTCTGATCCTCGCGGCAGCGGTGATGCTGTTCATGGGCTTTGTGCCATGGGCGACCTCCAGCATTGCCGTCATGTTCGTACTGCTGTTCCTCTGCGGCTGGTTCCAGGGGATGGGGTGGCCGCCATGCGGACGTACCATGGTGCACTGGTGGTCACAGAAAGAGCGCGGTGGGATTGTATCGGTCTGGAACTGCGCGCATAACGTCGGGGGCGGGCTTCCGCCGCTGCTGTTCCTGCTGGGGATGGCCTGGTTCAACGACTGGCACGCGGCGCTCTATATGCCTGCCTTTGGCGCCATTCTGGTGGCGATTATCGCCTTCGCCCTGATGCGCGACACGCCGCAGTCCTGCGGCCTGCCGCCGATTGAAGAGTACAAAAACGACTACCCGGATGATTACAGCGAGAAGCACGAAGAAGAGCTGACCGCGAAACAGATCTTCATGAAGTATGTGCTGCCAAACAAGCTGCTGTGGTACATCGCGGTGGCGAACGTGTTTGTCTACCTGCTGCGCTACGGCATCCTCGACTGGTCCCCGACTTACCTGAAAGAGGTGAAGCACTTCGCGCTGGATAAATCCTCCTGGGCCTATTTCCTGTATGAATACGCGGGCATTCCCGGCACGCTGATCTGCGGCTGGATGTCGGACAAAGTGTTTAAGGGCAACCGTGGGGCGACAGGCGTGTTCTTTATGACGCTGGTGACCATCGCGACGGTCGTTTACTGGCTTAACCCGCCGGGTAATCCGGGTGTGGATATGGCCTGTATGATCGTAATCGGCTTCCTGATTTATGGTCCGGTTATGCTGATCGGCCTGCACGCGCTGGAGCTGGCGCCGAAGAAAGCGGCAGGCACGGCGGCAGGCTTTACCGGTCTGTTTGGCTACCTCGGCGGTTCAGTGGCGGCAAGTGCCATCGTCGGTTACACCGTCGATTTCTTCGGCTGGGACGGTGGCTTTATGGTGATGATTGGCGGCAGCGTGCTGGCGGTTCTGCTGTTGATCGTCGTGATGATTGGTGAAAAACGTCACCATGCCGAGGTGCTGGCGCGTCGTCAGTAAGGAGCATTGCGATGAAATTAACTCAGTTAGCGACAGGCCTGCTGCTGGCGGGCCTGATGACAGGCTCCGCGCTGGCGGCGGATAAAATCGTGATCGCCCACCGTGGCGCCAGCGGTTATCTGCCGGAGCATACGCTGCCGGCAAAAGCGATGGCCTATGCCCAGGGCGCAGATTATCTGGAGCAGGATCTGGTGATGACGAAGGACGACCAGCTGGTCGTTCTGCATGACCATTATCTTGACCGCGTGACGGACGTGGCGGAGCGTTTCCCGGATCGTGCCCGTAAAGATGGCCGCTACTACGCCATCGACTTCACGCTGGCGGAGATCCGCTCGCTGAAGTTTACCGAGGGCTTCGAGATTGAGAACGGTAAGAAGGTGCAGGTCTATCCGGGGCGTTTCCCGATGGGCAAGTCTGACTTCCGTATTCACACCTTCGAAGAGGAGATCGAGTTTGTTCAGGGGCTGAACCACTCGACGGGCAAAAATATCGGTATCTACCCGGAAATCAAAGCGCCGTGGTTCCACCATCAGGAAGGAAAAGACATTGCCGCGAAGACGCTGGAGGTACTGAAAAAGTACGGCTACACCAGCAAGAAGAATAAGATTTTCCTGCAATGTTTCGATGCTGCGGAACTGAAGCGCATCAAAACTGAGCTGGAGCCGAAGATGGGGATGGATCTCATTCTGGTGCAGCTGATTGCCTATACCGACTGGAATGAAACTCAGGAAAAACAGCCGGACGGGAAGTGGGTGAACTACAGCTACGACTGGATGTTTAAGCCGGGCGCGATGAAGCAGATTGCGCAGTACGCCGACGGCATCGGGCCGGATTACCACATGCTGGTGGCGGAAGGCTCAACGCCGGGCCACGTGAAGCTGACGGCGATGGTGAAAGAGGCGCATGCGAGCAAGATGCAGGTGCATCCGTATACCGTGCGTGCAGACCAGCTGCCGGAGTATGCGACGGACGTGGATCAGCTTTACGACGTGCTGTATAACCAGGCGGATGTGGACGGATTGTTTACGGATTTCCCGGATAAAGCGGTCGAATTCATTCACCGGAAGTAGGTTTTGTAGGTCGGGTAAGGCGAAGCCGCCACCCGACAATCAGGCTCTGCGGCCTGATGCCCTCACCCTAACCCTCTCCCACCGGGCTGAGGGATCCCCAGTAATTTTTTTATGCAGAAGCAATAAAGTTGCTTTCTAAATGACTGAGGGCTGTCAGCGATGCCCTGGTCCGGCTGTAAATCGCTGAGGCGTTTCCTGCAGGCCGGGGCGAGGCGCAGGGATGCGCCGAGAGGGCGGCTTTACAGGGACGTTGCCTCCGCCCGTACCCGATAAGCCGGAAGGAATAAGCCGAGGGCACCGCGAAGCGGCGATTTACCGCCGGGAGCCCGGGTCGCCAGGGTGGTGGCGACTGAGCCACCCTGGCACGTTCACCGGTCATGTCGTTACAGAGTAGCAAGGAACATAAAGTGAACGGAATGACCACCACCGCCGTATGTTCCCCTCACCCTAACCCTCTCCCCGGAGGGGCGAGGGGATTGCTCAGTGCTCGCATTAATTTGTGGGGAACCCTCAGCCCACCGGGAGAGGGGATAAGGACAACATCACATCTCGATCTCTATATCGCCTTTTGCCCGGCAGCAGCAGGGCAAAATTTCCCCTTCACTGATAAAGGCCAGCGGTTCGGTCAGCCAGTCTACCTGGCCTGCGACCAGACGGCAGCGGCAGGAGCCGCAGTAGCCTTCACGACACTGGTACTCGACTTCTACCTGATGCGCTTCAAGCGCCACCAGCAGAGAAGGGTGCTCTTCCTGGCACAACACCTCTGTACCCGAAAGGCTCAGCGTTACGCGGCTCATTAGAGCTGGAAATCGCTCAGGTCGTCGGTGTTGACTTCAGAATCAATCTGACCGACCAGGTAAGAACTCACTTCCACTTCCTGCGGCGCGACCTGCACGTTATCGGACACCAGCCAGGTGTTGATCCACGGGATTGGGTTAGAGCGCGTCTGGAACGGCAGGTCGAGACCGACGGCCTGCATGCGGATGTTGGTGATGTACTCAACGTACTGGCACAGAATGTCTTTGTTCAGGCCAATCATGGAGCCGTCGCGGAACAGGTAGTCTGCCCACTCTTTCTCCTGCTGGGCCGCCAGCACGAACAGGTCGTAGCATTCCTGTTTGCACTCTTCCGCAATTTCCGCCATCTCCGGATCGTCTGCACCGCTGCGCAGCAGGTTCAGCATATGCTGAGTCCCGGTCAGGTGCAGGGCTTCGTCACGGGCAATCAGACGGATAATTTTGGCGTTGCCTTCCATCAGCTTGCGCTCGGCAAAGGCGAAGGAGCAGGCGAAGCTCACGTAGAAGCGGATCGCTTCCAGGGCGTTGACGCTCATCAGGCACAGATAGAGCTGTTTTTTCAGGGTCCGCAGGTTTACGGTGACGGTTTTACCGTTCACGTTGTGCGTACCTTCGCCCAGCAGATGCCAGTAGCTGGTCATCTCGATCAGTTCGTCATAGTAGTGCGCAATGCCTTCGGCGCGCTTCTGGATCTGTTCGTTGGTGACGATATCATCAAACACCACCGCCGGATCGTTAACGATGTTGCGGATGATGTGGGTGTAAGAGCGGGAGTGGATCGTCTCGGAGAACGCCCAGGTCTCAACCCAGGTTTCCAGCTCAGGAATCGAGATCAGCGGCAGCAGCGCCACGTTCGGACTACGACCCTGAATGGAGTCCAGCAGCGTCTGGTATTTCAGGTTGCTGAGGAAGATGTGCTTTTCGTGTTCCGGCAGCGCCTGGAAATCGATACGGTCGCGGGAAACGTCAACTTCTTCCGGACGCCAGAAGAAAGAGAGTTGCTTTTCAATCAGCTTTTCGAAGATGTCATATTTTTGCTGATCGTAGCGTGCCACGTTGACCGGCTGGCCGAAGAACATCGGCTCTTTGAGCTGGTCGTTTTTCGTCTGTGAAAAGGTGGTATATGCCATTGCGGTGAGTCCTGTGGTGTTATTTCCCCTCACCCCGGCCCTCTCCCACAGGGAGAGGGGGAAAGAGTTCCCTCTCCCTGTGGGAGAGGGTTAGGGTGAGGGAATTTATTAGATCTTACATGCGCCGCTTTCGCAGCCATCATCCTGAATTGACGGCGCCAGGTCGTCCTGGGCGTCTTCCGCACCATCACGGGTGTTGTGATAGTACAGGGTCTTCACGCCAAATTTGTAGGCGGTGAGCAGGTCTTTCAGCAGTTGCTGCATCGGAACCTTGCCTGACGGGAAGCGCGTCGGGTCGTAGTTGGTATTGGCAGAGATCGACTGGTCGATAAACTTCTGCATGATACCCACCAGTTGCAGGTAGCCATCGTTGTTTGGCATTTCCCACAGCAGCTCGTAGTTGTTGCCCAGCGTTTCGTAATCCGGTACCACCTGACGCAGCACGCCGTCTTTCGACGCTTTGATGCTGACGTGGCCGCGCGGTGGCTCAATACCGTTGGTGGCGTTGGAGATCTGCGAAGAGGTCTCGGACGGCATCAGGGCAGAGAGCGTGGAGTTACGCAGGCCGTGAGTTTTAATGGACTCGCGCAGGCCTTCCCAGTCGAGGTGCAGCGGCTCGCTGACGATCGCATCCAGGTCTTTTTTGTAGGTGTCGATCGGCAGAATGCCTTTCGCGTAGGTGGTTTCATTGAACCACGGGCACGCGCCTTGCTCTTTCGCCAGCTCGTTGGAGGCTTTCATCAGGTAGTACTGAATGGCTTCGAACGTCTGGTGCGTCAGATTGTTGGCGCTGCCGTCGGAGTAACGCTTGCCGTTTTTCGCCAGCCAGTAGGCGAAGTTGATCACGCCGATACCTAAAGTGCGACGGCCCATTGCGCCGCGTTTTGCCGCCGGGATTGGGTAATCCTGGTAGTCCAGCAGGGCGTCGAGCGCACGAACCGCCAGCACGGCCAGCTCTTCCAGCTCGTCCAGGCTCTTAATCGCACCCAGGTTGAACGCAGAGAGCGTACACAGGGCGATTTCACCGTTTTCATCGTTCACATCGTCCAGCGGTTTGGTCGGCAGGGCGATCTCCAGGCACAGGTTGGACTGGCGCACTGGCGCAACCACCGGATCGAACGGGCTGTGGGTGTTGCAGTGGTCAACGTTCTGGATGTAGATACGGCCGGTAGAGGCACGTTCCTGCATCATCAGGGAGAACAGATCGACCGCCTTCACGCGCTGCTTGCGGATGCTGTCGTCTTTTTCGTATTTGGTGTACAGACGCTCGAATTCGTCCTGATCGGCGAAGAACGCGTCGTACAGGCCCGGCACGTCGGATGGGCTGAACAGGGTGATATCTTCACCTTTCAGCAGGCGGGTGTACATCAGCTTGTTGATCTGCACGCCGTAGTCCATGTGACGCACGCGGTTGCCTTCCACGCCGCGGTTGTTCTTCAGAACCAGCAGGCTTTCCACTTCCAGGTGCCACATTGGGTAGAACAGGGTCGCAGCGCCACCGCGCACGCCGCCCTGAGAGCAGGATTTTACTGCCGTCTGGAAGTGCTTGTAGAACGGGATACAGCCGGTGTGGAACGCTTCACCGCCGCGGATCGGGCTGCCAAGCGCACGGATACGACCAGCGTTGATGCCGATACCAGCACGCTGGGAGACGTATTTTACGATGGCGCTGGAGGTCGCGTTGATGGAATCCAGGCTGTCACCACACTCGATCAGTACGCAGGAGCTGAACTGACGGGTAGGGGTACGCACGCCAGACATGATTGGCGTAGGCAGAGAAATCTTGAACGTAGAGACCGCATCGTAGAAACGCTTCACGTAGTCCAGACGGGTTTCACGTGGATAATTAGAGAACAGGCAGGCGGCCACCAGAATATAGAGGAACTGAGCGCTCTCGTAGATTTCGCCCGTCACACGGTTCTGAACCAGGTATTTGCCTTCGAGCTGCTTCACCGCCGCGTAGGAGAAGTTCATGTCGCGCCAGTGATCGATAAACCCGTTCATCTGCTCGAACTCTTCTTCCGTATAGTCTTCCAGCAGATGCGTGTCGTATTTGCCCAGCTCAACCATTTTCACTACGTGATCGTAAAGCTTCGGCGGCTCGAACTGGCCGTAGGCTTTCTTACGCAGGTGGAAAATCGCCAGACGCGCAGCGAGGTACTGATAATCCGGTGCGTCGCGGGAGATCAGATCTGCCGCTGCTTTGATAATGGTTTCGTGGATATCAGACGTTTTGATGCCGTCGTAGAACTGAATGTGAGAACGCAGTTCGACCTGGGATATAGATACGTTGTTCAGTCCTTCTGCTGCCCAGTCGAGAACTCGATGGATTTTGTCCAGATTGATACGCTCGGTAGTACCGTCGCGCTTTGTCACCAGCAGACTCTGATTCATGTGGGTTTTTACCTGTCCGTGAAATAAAAAAATATCCCCCGCTTATCCACAGGACCGTCTTGTGACTAACTCTGTGGATAAATACTACATATAGGGGTTTTGCGATAAGAAGAACGCTATATGGTGAGTATTCTAGTATCGAATCTTTTCAGCACAAGGGTTGATTTTGACGTTAAATTGAGGTTGTGAAAGGGTAAAAAAGGCTAAGTCCTCGTACCGTAAGGCCTGGAAGAGATGTCAATATTCCAGAAAAAAAATTCAAAATTTGATCGAGTGCTGATTTCTTCAACGGGAGGTCAGAATTGCGCAACATGATGTCGCGCAATCTTTATAAGAATAACGAATGACGTTAGTCGTTTTTGGCGGTTGTGTGCAACATATAGTTAACATCCACGCCCGGGGCAAGTTTGAATTTATCCGTCAGAGGATTGTAGTGCAGACCCGTCATGTGCTGTTCCTTAAGCCATGTCTGGTCAACCCAGCCCAGCAGTTCGGCAGGCTTGATGAACTTCTTCACGTCGTGCGTCCCTTTCGGCACCATGCGCAGCACATATTCCGCGCCTACCACGGCCATCAGCCAGGCTTTGCCGTTGCGGTTGATGGTCGAGAAGAAGACCTGTCCACCCGGTTTCACCAGTTTTGCACAGGCGTTGACGACCGACTGCGGATCGGGAACGTGCTCCAGCATCTCCATGCAGGTCACCACGTCATACTGGTGCGCATGTTTAGCCGCGTGCTCTTCCACGGTTTCCTGGACATATTCTACCTGTACGCCGGACTCCAGCGCATGAAGACGCGCAACCTGTAGAGGTTCGAAGCCCATGTCCAGACCGGTGACGGTGGCCCCTTCGCGCGCCATGCTTTCCGCCAGGATGCCGCCGCCGCAGCCGACGTCGAGCACTTTCTTACCGAACAGACCGCCGGAACGCTCCGCGATATAGCCCAGACGTAGCGGGTTAATACGATGCAGAGGTTTGAACTCACCTTCGAGATCCCACCAGCGGGACGCCACCGCTTCAAATTTGGCAATCTCTTCGTGGTCAACGTTGTGAGCCACCGGGGATTTTTCGGCATTCATGGGCGCTTTTACTCCTTATTTAGCAAGACAAATGAGTATATCAGGCAATCCCTGTGAATAAAGCGTATAGGTTTACCTGTATCACCGCGGCTGTGTTATAATTTGCGACCTTTGAATCCGGGATACAGTAGAGGGATAGCGGTTAGATGAGCGACCTTGCGAGAGAAATTACACCGGTTAACATCGAGGAAGAGCTGAAAAGCTCCTATCTGGACTATGCGATGTCGGTCATTGTTGGCCGTGCGCTGCCGGACGTCCGCGATGGCCTTAAGCCGGTACACCGTCGCGTACTATACGCCATGAACGTATTGGGCAATGACTGGAATAAAGCCTACAAAAAATCTGCCCGTGTCGTTGGTGACGTAATCGGTAAATACCATCCCCATGGTGATTCCGCGGTGTACGACACCATTGTCCGTATGGCGCAGCCTTTCTCGCTGCGTTACATGCTGGTAGATGGTCAGGGTAACTTTGGTTCTATCGACGGCGACTCCGCCGCGGCAATGCGTTATACGGAAATCCGTCTGGCGAAGATTGCCCATGAGCTGATGGCTGACCTGGAAAAAGAGACGGTTGATTTCGTTGATAACTACGACGGCACGGAAAAAATTCCTGACGTTATGCCAACGAAGATCCCAAACCTGCTGGTGAACGGTTCGTCCGGTATCGCAGTGGGTATGGCAACCAACATTCCGCCGCACAACATCACGGAAGTGATTAACGGCTGCCTGGCCTACATCGACGATGAAGACATCAGCATTGAAGGGCTGATGGAACACATCCCGGGCCCGGACTTCCCGACGGCGGCAATCATCAACGGCCGTCGCGGTATTGAAGAAGCGTACCGTACCGGTCGCGGCAAGATTTACATCCGTGCTCGCGCCGAAGTGGAAGCGGACGCCAAAACCGGCCGTGAAACCATTATTGTTCACGAGATCCCGTATCAGGTGAACAAAGCGCGTCTGATTGAAAAAATCGCCGAGCTGGTAAAAGAAAAACGCGTTGAAGGCATCAGCGCGCTGCGCGACGAGTCTGACAAAGACGGTATGCGCATCGTGATTGAAATCAAGCGCGACGCGGTGGGTGAAGTTGTGCTGAACAACCTTTACTCCCAGACTCAGCTTCAGGTCTCCTTCGGTATCAACATGGTTGCGCTACACCATGGCCAGCCGAAGATCATGAACCTGAAAGAGATCCTGAGCGCGTTTGTGCGTCACCGCCGTGAAGTGGTGACTCGCCGTACCATCTTTGAACTGCGCAAAGCGCGCGATCGTGCCCATATCCTTGAAGCACTGGCCGTTGCGCTGGCGAACATCGACCCGATCATCGAGCTGATTCGCCGTGCGCCGACGCCGGCAGAAGCGAAGGCGTCGCTGGTTGCGCGTCCATGGGATCTGGGCAACGTGGCGGCGATGCTGGAACGTGCCGGCGATGATGCTGCGCGTCCTGAGTGGCTGGAGCCGGAATTCGGCGTGCGTGACGGTCAGTACTATCTGACTGAACAGCAGGCCCAGGCGATTCTGGATCTGCGTTTGCAGAAACTGACCGGCCTTGAGCATGAAAAACTGCTCGACGAGTACAAAGAGCTGCTGGAGCAGATTGCCGAGCTGCTGCATATCCTGGGTAGCGCAGAGCGCCTGATGGAAGTGATCCGTGAAGAGCTGGAGCTGGTTCGCGATCAGTTCGGCGACGAGCGTCGCACCGAAATCACGGCCAACAGCTCTGATATCAACATTGAAGATCTGATCAACCGCGAAGACGTGGTCGTGACGCTGTCTCACCAGGGTTACGTGAAGTATCAGCCGTTGACCGACTACGAAGCACAGCGTCGTGGCGGTAAAGGCAAATCTGCGGCGCGTATTAAAGAAGAAGACTTCATTGACCGTCTGCTGGTGGCCAATACCCACGACACGATCCTCTGCTTCTCCAGCCGGGGCCGTCTGTACTGGATGAAAGTCTATCAGCTGCCGGAAGCGAGCCGTGGCGCGCGGGGTCGACCTATCGTTAACCTGCTGCCGCTGGAAGCGAACGAACGTATCACCGCCATTCTGCCGGTACGCGAGTACGAAGAGGGCGTGAACGTCTTTATGGCAACCGCGAGCGGTACCGTGAAGAAAACCGCCCTGACCGAATTCAGCCGTCCACGTTCCGCCGGGATCATCGCGGTGAACCTGAACGAAGGCGACGAGCTGATCGGCGTGGATCTGACCTCTGGTTCTGATGAAGTGATGCTGTTCTCTGCGGCCGGTAAAGTGGTGCGCTTTAAAGAGAACGCCGTGCGCGCAATGGGTCGTACGGCGACCGGCGTGCGTGGTATCAAGCTGGCGGGTGAAGACAGCGTGGTTTCCCTGATCGTTCCGCGTGGCGAAGGCGCAATCCTGACCGTCACCCAGAACGGCTACGGTAAACGTACGGCGGAAAGCGAATACCCGACCAAGTCTCGCGGCACGCAGGGCGTTATCTCCATCAAAGTGACCGAGCGCAACGGTTCCGTTGTTGGCGCGGTACAGGTGGACGACGCGGACCAGATCATGATGATCACCGATGCCGGTACGCTGGTGCGTACCCGCGTGTCAGAGATCAGCGTGGTGGGTCGTAACACCCAGGGCGTTATCCTCATCCGTACTGCGGAAGATGAAAACGTCGTCGGTCTGCAACGCGTTGCTGAGCCGGTGGATGACGAAGAGCTCGACTCTATCGACGGCAGCGTCGCGGAAGGGGATGATGAAATCGTCCCGGAAGCGGACACCGATGATGAAGCAGCGGATGACGCTGACGAGTAACGTCTCCTGACGCATAAAGGGCCGGTTTCCGGCCCTTTTGTTTTGCGCAAGCAGACAAGTGAACGTTGCGACAAGCCGCGTTTACCGCTACCTTAACCACATTCTTTTTTCCCCGATGGCGGAGCCTCGCCCCTTTGAAATACCTCGTCTCCTTTCGTACCACGTTAAAAGTCTCTCGCTATCTGTTTCGGGCGCTTGCGCTACTGCTATGGTTGCTGGTGGCACTGCTCTCGGTGTTTTACATCGTTAACGCGTTACACCAGAAAGAAGCGGAGATCCGCCAGGAGTTTAACTTAAGCTCGGATCAGGCCCAGCGCTATATCCAGCGCACGTCTGATGTGATGAAAGAGCTTAAGTATATCGCTGAGAATCGACTGACGGCGGAGAACGGCATTCTTGCCCTCCGCGGTCGGGATGAAAAAACCGAAGTACCTGATTTCGAACCGCTCTTCCCGGACTCCGATTGTTCCGCGATGGGCAAAGCCTGGCGTGGCTCACTGGAGTCCCTGTCATGGTTTATGCGCTACTGGCGCGATAATTTTTCGGCCGCTTACGATCTAAACCGCGTCTACCTGATTGGCAACGAAAATCTTTGCATGGCGGACTTCGGTCTGCGGGATATGCCCGTCGAACGCGAAGACGCGCTGAAAAGCCTGCATGAGCGCATAGTGAAATACCGCAATGCGCCTCAGGAAGAGCGCGGGAACAACATCTTCTGGATAAGCCAGGGGCCGCGCATGGGCGTCGGCTATTTCTATGCCCTGACTCCGGTTTACCTCGGAAACCGCCTGCAAGCGCTGCTGGGGATTGAACAAACCATCCGCATGGAAAACTTCTTCACGCCGGGCAGTCTGCCGATGGGCGTGACCATTCTGGATGAGAACGGCCACCCACTCATCTCCCTTACCGGGCCTGAAAACCGCCTGAAGGTGGAGCCCAGCTGGATGCAGGAGCGGTCATGGTTTGGCTATACCTCCGGGTTCCGCGAGCTGGTGCTGAAGAAAAGTTTACCGCCATCGTCGCTGAGCATTGTCTATTCGCTGCCGGTGGACAAGGTGCTGGAGCGCATTCGCATCCTGATCCTTAACGCCATTTTGTTGAACATCGCGGTAGGCGTCGCGCTGTTTATGCTGGCGAGAATGTATGAGCGGCGGATCTTTATTCCGGCGGAAGCGGATGCTCAGCGTCTGGAGGAGCACGAGCAGTTTAACCGTAAGATTGTCGCCTCGGCGCCGGTAGGGATCTGTATCCTGCGTACTCAGGACGGGACAAATATCCTCAGTAACGAGCTTGCCCATAACTACCTGAACATGCTCACGCATGAAGACCGCCAGCGGTTAACGCAGATCATCTGTGGGCAACAGGTTAACTTTGTGGATGTGCTGACCAGCACCCACACCAACCTGCAAATCAGCTTCGTCCATTCGCGCTACCGCAATGAAAACGTGGCGATTTGCGTGCTGGTGGACGTCTCCGCGCGCGTTAAGATGGAAGAGTCATTGCAGGATATGGCGCAGGCGGCGGAGCAGGCCAGCCAGTCGAAATCGATGTTCCTCGCGACCGTCAGCCATGAGCTGCGTACGCCGCTGTACGGCATTATCGGTAACCTCGATCTTCTCCAGACCAAAGAGCTGCCGAAAGGGGTCGACCGCCTGGTGACGGCGATGAACAACTCGTCCAGCCTGCTGCTGAAAATTATCAGCGATATTCTCGACTTCTCTAAAATTGAATCCGAGCAGTTGAAAATAGAACCGCGTGAGTTCTCCCCGCGCGAGGTGATGAACCATATCAGCGCCAACTATCTGCCGCTGGTGGTGCGCAAACAGCTGGGGCTGTACTGCTTTATCGAGCCGGATGTGCCGCTGACGCTGCATGGCGATCCGATGCGTCTGCAACAGGTCATCTCGAACCTGCTAAGCAACGCCATCAAATTCACCGATATCGGCTGTATTGTGCTGCATGTCTGCCGGGCAGGGGAGTACCTGACTATTCGCGTACGCGACACGGGTGTTGGCATTCCGGCGAAAGAGGTCGTTCGCCTGTTCGATCCGTTCTTCCAGGTGGGGACGGGCGTCCAGCGTAATTTCCAGGGGACCGGGCTGGGTCTGGCGATTTGCGAGAAGCTTATCAGCATGATGGACGGGGATATCTCCGTCGATACCGAGCCGGGTATGGGCAGCCAGTTCACCATCCGTATCCCGCTCTACTCGGCACACTATCCGGTGAAAACCACGGTCGACGGGCTGAGCGAAAAGCACTGCTGGCTGGCGGTGCACAACGCCTCCTTACATGATTTCCTGACCTCGATGCTGACCAGCAGCGGCGTGCGGGTCTCACGCTATGAAGGCCAGACGCCGGACGCAGATGACATGCTGATTACTGACGTTGAGCCAGACAAGGCGTGGGCGGGGCGGGGCGTGGTGATGTTCTGCCGCCGTCATATCGGTATTCCGATTGAGCGTTCGCCCGGGGTATGGGTGCACAGTGTGGCGACACCGCACGAAATGTTGGGCTTGCTGGCGCGTATTTACAGCGTACAGCTTGAGGACAGCGATGGCGCTACCGTGCTGGCTTCCCCTGATGAGCTGGCATCGGTGAATGACGATATGATGATTCTGGTCGTCGACGATCATCCGATTAACCGTCGTCTGCTCGCAGACCAGCTTGGCTCTCTGGGCTATCAGTGTAAAACGGCCAATGATGGCGTGGATGCCCTGAATGTCTTAAGTAAGAATCATATTGATATTGTGCTCAGTGATGTGAACATGCCTAACATGGACGGCTATCGTCTGACGCAGCGTATCCGACAGCTGGGGCTGACGCTGCCGGTGGTGGGGGTGACAGCCAACGCACTGGCGGAGGAGAAGCAGCGCTGTCTGGAGTCGGGAATGGACAGCTGTCTGTCGAAGCCGGTCACGCTGGATGTACTGAAGCAGACGCTATCCGTGTATGCGGAGCGGGTGCGAAAAGCAAGACAATAAAAAAGGCCCGAAAGGGCCTTTTTTATGTGTCCGACGGCACTGCGCTTGCGCGGGCCTACGGGGTCTTTAGACCGGGTAACCGCGAGGGTCACCCGGCGTAGACAGCGACGATCAATCTTTGTCCGTTGCGCTCAGCGTCACGGAAGAGAGATAGTTCAGCAGGGCGATATCGTTATCCACACCCAGCTTCATCATCGCGGATTTTTTCTGGCTACTGATGGTTTTGATACTGCGGTTCAGTTTCTTGGCGATTTCAGTAACCAGGAAACCTTCAGCGAACAGACGCAGAACTTCACTCTCTTTAGGCGAGAGACGCTTGTCGCCATAGCCACCCGCGCTGATTTTTTCAAGCAGGCGTGAGACGCTCTCAGGCGTGAATTTCTTCCCTTTCTGTAGCGCCGCCAGCGCTTTAGGCAGATCGGTAGGTGCGCCTTGTTTCAGCACAATCCCTTCAATATCAAGATCCAGAACGGCGCTCAGGATCGCCGGGTTATTGTTCATGGTCAGAACAATGATCGAAATGTCCGGGAAGTGGCGTTTAATGTATTTGATGAGCGTAATCCCATCACCGTATTTATCCCCAGGCATGGAGAGATCGGTAATGAGCACGTGCGCATCAAGTTTAGGCAGGTTGTTAATAAGGGCTGTGGAATCTTCAAATTCACCGACTACATTCACCCACTCGATCTGTTCAAGTGATTTGCGAATACCGAACAGTACAATCGGATGGTCATCGGCAATAATTACGTTCATATTGTTCATGTATAAGGCTACCTTGCTACAGCAAGCTCTTGACGTAAGCGTCAATGTCGCTGATGTATTTTTCAATGCCAGAGGCATCTTTCTCACGAATTAGATGTTCCAGCGTTTCACATAACTGCTTGCCGGGAACCAGATTAAGCATGGCAAACACCCCTTTAAGCCGGTGTGCTGTCTGTGCCAGCGCTGCAAAATCCTGCGCAGCGGACTCAGTATACAACCGCTTAACATCATCTGGTACTGTATCAACGAAGAGCGAATAATATCCGCTGGCATGGAGTTCGGCATTTTCATCGCCGCCTAACGGTGACTCCAGGATCTCTTCCTGCGCCAGATTCTCTTCAATCAGTTGTAATACAGCTTCCTGCATTGCATTGCTCATATTAAAGTTGACGCGCAGCTGCCCAGGGCCGATTTTCCGCACGCCTGGCTCATCATCGCTTAAAAGCAAGCCGGAGGCAGTAAGATTAGACGGATTATCAGTTAAAAATAGATCAAGTTCTTGACTCGCGAGCCTTTCGTCCGGGGTAATGCAGGACGCGCCCCAGTTTTCCAACTGACGAACGACGATATTACGGATCTCACTGGAGGTCACGTCCACCATCACGACCACATCATCCAGCAGACGCTCTTCATCCTCTTCCTGAGGATTCGCCGCCATTTTAACATGCAAGGAGTAGCGGGTGCCGAGGGATTCGCGCGCCTTAATGTTCAGATGACCGCCCAGCTTACGCGCCAGCTGATCGCAGAGCCAGAAGGTGAGGGCATTCGCCTTACCGTAGTGGTCGCGCTGGGTATCGTTCAGGAACGGGAAGTGCAGGTTATCGATTTCGCTCACGGTGACGCCTTCGCCCGTATCCAGAATACGGAACGTCAGACGATCGTCGGTGGACTCATCGGTGCTGACTTCAAGGGTGATCTTGCCGATCTGTGTCGTGGTGACGGCATACTGAATCAACATCATCAGGATGCGACGCAGCGCATCGCGATCGCCGTGACGCTCGTCGTTGGCCGGTAAATGGTTGTTGATCAGCAGCTGGAGCCCTTTGCGCTTGATCACCGGCAGGACTTCCGGAACCACCTCATCAATCAGATCCTGGATGGAGAAGAGCGTAGGGGTGCCCTTCCAGATGTCATTCTCCAGCATGTTCGCAAGCTGGATTTCGTCCACCAGACGAACCAGCGAGTCGGCCTGGCTGCTAAGCTGTCGGCTTTCCGGCGTGCTTAAATCAGCAATCTGCGTGGCGAGTGACTTCAGCGGCTGTTTAAAGGCATCGCCAATGTTTTGCATAAACGCCGCGCGGCCATGCTGGTTTTTCTCATACAGCCTTTGCGCCTGATTGAGCTTTTTATTCACCAGCACTTCGCGATCCTGATCGCGGATGATGAAGATTTGCGTGCGCGAGGCGACCTGACTGCGGAACTGACGGATCTCATACAGTTCATTATTAATGGTGGCCTGAATGACGCCCTGATGCTGGTCCGCCATGGCCGTAATATTTTGCAGGTTAAGATGCGGCAGAAGGTGATCGGCAATTTTGTTGCTCATCACCGTCCGGTTTGCCTCCTGATCGTGAACAAGCACCCCAAGCGGCAGCACGGAAATAATCTCTTCATTCAGGGCACGAAGAACACGCAACTCGTTGCTGGTCCCGGCTGATACCGACGTCGAGTCGCTCTGGCGGCCCGACTGGAAACGGAAGGTGCTGTAGCCAAACAGCGCCAGCGCCAGCAGGCCGATATTCAACAGCAGCGGCAGCATAATGTTTTGCAGGGTATCAAGCATCAGGGTGCCAAAAGGCACCTGCCACACCAGCCGCATACCGGTTGAGTTGAGCGATGAGGCAATCTCAATCTTCGAGCCATTAAATGAGATCGCTACGCTGTCCGGGCCTTCTTTATCCGACGGCGTGCGCATATTTTGGGTGCTGTTGTCTGGCTCCAGTCGGAAACTGTCCAGCGGCATATCCGGCGGGATAAGATCGTTAATTGGCAGATCGAAGGCAACCACGGTCGCCAGATGGCCCGGCTGGTTAAAGGTGGTTCGCAGCGTAAAGTAGTGGCCATTCTGCCAGGCAAGACGGCGTAATGACGAGAAACTTTCGCGCTCGTCCAGCGCGTTGGCCTGTTGCAGCATTTCTGCCCGACGGGAATCGACAATGCTGCCAACGGTGGTCTCTTTAAAGCCCGACGAGAGATCCTTAAGCGGCAGGGTCGAGATCAGGATCATGCTGTTGTCCTGACCGTTCAGGTAATACATGGACCACGGTACGGTCTCGGCGCCCCACAGGGTGTCCAGATAGGAGGAGATCCGCTGCGTCATCTCAAGCGTTGCGCTGTCGTGCGAGCCGAAAATCAGGGCTTCCGTCTTGCGCTGCGGTTTTTCAAGGTAATACACATCCTGCTTAAGGCGCGTTTCCTGCAACCCTTCGCCTGATGAGGTGGCAGGTGCGGCGGCGATATTGTCGTAGATTTGCCAGGTCGCGTAGCGCCACGTATCAATGCGCTTATGCACCGCATGGGTGATATCGACAATTTGATAGCTTTTATCTTTAAGCCAGGTATTCACGGCGCTCTGAACCATCACTCCCATTGTGACTAACAGCACAACGATCAACAGAAGAAAGAAACGGGTGATGCTGCCCGGTAGAAGGGAGAATTTGCTCGGGGCGGTAGTTTCAGTCTGACTCATCGATGTGTTTAACCCGTAATGGCCGCGCGGTAATGGGATAGGGCAGTATAAAGGGTAATAACTGAATTTCCAGCGTCGTTATCGGTATGACCTTGACTTTTTATCTGTCGCAACCCGCTTCAACGTCATCCGTGTGAGGGCTGGGCTAACAAAGCACAGAACTTCGAAGTGGTTGCTCAGTATCAGTTCGACTTCGGCCTGCGTCCATCCGTGGCTTACCTGCAGTCTAAAGGTAAAGACATCGAAAACTATGGCGATCAGGATATCCTGAAGTATGTTGACGTGGGTGCGACTTACTACTTCAACAAAAACATGTCCACCTATGTTGATTACAAAATCAACCTGCTGGATGAAAATGACTTCACCCGTCAGACAGGTATCGGTACTGACGATATCGTCGCGCTGGGTCTGGTTTACCAGTTCTAATTGCTCATACAGCAACAAAGGGGCCATCAGGCCCCTTTTTTCATGCTTTTTTAGGGTCTTACAAATACGCTGTTTTAGTGTACTCTTGCCGCCCTGGCATGAGGATAATAACCAATGGATATGACTTTTTTACGCGCCAGCGTTCTGGCGACTTTTTTACTCCTGACCGCGTGTGACTCTTCTACACAGCCCGCAAAAATCGACGCACCCGCCGCGACGGTGCTGGAAGGGAAAACCATGGGGACCTTCTGGCGCGTCAGCGTGATGAATATCGATAAATCCCGCGCTGAAGAACTACGCGGTAAAATTCAGGCGCAGCTGGATGCCGACGATCAGCTACTCTCTACCTATAAAAATGACTCAGCGCTGATGCGTTTCAATCGCTCCAGCAGCACCTCGCTGTGGCCGGTGAGCGAAGCAATGGCCGATATCGTCACGGAAGCCATGCGCGTGGGCTACAAAACCAACGGCGCAATGGATGTGACCGTTGGGCCGCTGGTGAACCTGTGGGGATTTGGCCCCAACAAGCAGCCGGTGACCACACCCGATCAAGCCGCCATCGACGACGCCCGCGCGCGTACAGGGTTACAGCATCTGGCGGTGATCTCCCAGTACGGTCAGCAATACCTGCAAAAAGACATTCCCGACCTGTTTGTGGATCTCTCCACGGTAGGCGAGGGGTATGCTGCGGATCATCTCGCGGCCCTGATGGCGCAGGAAGGTATTCCCCGTTATCTGGTTTCCGTCGGGGGCGCGCTCGTCAGCCGGGGCATGAACGCCAGCGGCAGGCCGTGGCGAGTGGCCATCCAAAAACCAACCGATCAGCAGAACGCGGTGCAGGCGATTGTCGACATCAACGGGCACGGTATCAGCACCTCCGGAAGCTACCGCAACTATTACGAGCTGGATGGCAAACGTATCTCGCATGTGATTGATCCGCAAACCGGACGCCCGATTACCCACAACCTGGTGTCCGTGACGGTGATAGCGCCAACTGCGCTGGAAGCCGACGCCTGGGATACCGGATTGATGGTGCTCGGCACGGAGAAGGCCAAAGAGGTGGTGCGTCAGGAAGGGCTGGCCGTTTATATGATCACCAAAGAGGCTGACGGGTTTAAAACCTGGAGTTCACCGCAGTTCAACAGCTTCCTGGTGAGCGAAAAAAATTAAAAAGCAAGGTTGCGGGTTTTTGTTCGGTGGCGTTCAGGCAAGCTGAGCGTATGCTTGTAAGAGGAGCCGATGATGAAAAACACAACCTATCTTACCGATGAGGATCGCTGGCAGGCTGTTCTGGCCCGCGATCCGCGTGCGGATAACCAGTTTGTCTTTGCCGTGCAGACGACCGGCATTTATTGTCGTCCGTCCTGCCGCGCCCGCCACGCGCTGCGTAAAAATGTCTGCTTTTATCCTGATGCTCACCAGGCCGCGCAGGCGGGTTTCCGCCCCTGTAAGCGCTGTAGGCCGGACCAGGTCGACCCTATGGCGCAGAAAAAGGCCAACGTTGCGCTGGCCTGCCGACTGCTTGAGCAGGATGCCGCGCTGAACCTGGAGGCACTGGCGCAGCAGGTTGGCATGAGTCCGTTCCATTTCCACCGCTTGTTTAAATCCGTCACCGGCATGGCGCCGAAAGCATGGCAGCAGGCCGCGCGTGAACAACGCCTGCGTAGCCTGCTTGCACAGGGCGGTAAAATCACCGACGCCGTACTGGCCGCTGGCTTCCCGGACGGCAGCAGCTACTACCGTAAAGCCAACGGCGCGCTGGGCATGACGGCGAAACAGTACCGTAACGGAGAGGCTGCGGTCCGCTATGCCATCAGCGACTGCTCGCTGGGCCACTGTCTGGTGGCGGAAAGCGAGCGCGGGATCTGCGCAATACTGCTGGGTGATGACGACGCCGGGCTGACGGCTGAGCTGCTCTCACTGTTTCCGCTTGCCGTCCGTGAACCGATGGAAGGCGCATTTGCCGGGCGTGTTCGTCAGGTGATTGCCTCTGTCGACAGCCGCGCGACGCCGTTGACGTTACCGCTGGATATCCGGGGTACCGCTTTCCAGCAGCAGGTCTGGCAGGCGCTGCGGGCTATCCCCTGCGGTGAAACGGCGAGCTATCAGCAGGTGGCGAAGGCCATTGGTAAACCCAATGCCGTACGTGCCGTGGCAGGAGCCTGCGGAGCCAACAAACTGGCGATAGTTATCCCCTGTCACCGCGTGGTGCGTAACGACGGTGCGCTGTCGGGTTATCGCTGGGGCGCAGCGCGTAAGGTGCTATTGTTGAAACGTGAGGCGAACAACCCGGAGGGATAATGCTCGATCTTTTTGCTGATGCTGAACCCTGGCAGGAGCCGCTCGCGCCGGGGGCGACGATCCTGAGACGTTTTGCGCTTTCCCGCGCGGCGGCGCTGTTCGACGGTATTGATACCGTCACCGCCCGTTCGCCGTTTCGCCATATGGTCACGCCGGGCGGGTATACCATGTCCGTGGCGATGACCAACTGCGGCGAACTGGGATGGGCGACGAATGAGCGGGGCTATGTATATGCCGCGAACGACCCGCTGACGGATAGGCCGTGGCCGCCGATGCCGGAGGCGTTTCAGGCGCTGTGTCACGATGCCGCCGTCGCGGCCGGCTATCCTGATTTTCGTCCCGATGCCTGTCTGATCAACCGCTATGCCGTCGGGGCAAAGCTCTCCCTGCATCAGGATAAGGACGAGCCTGACCTGCGCGCGCCGATTGTGTCGGTATCCCTTGGGTTGCCCGCTGTCTTTCAGTTTGGCGGCCTGCGGCGCAACGACCCGCTCAAACGGCTGATGCTGGAGCATGGCGATGTGGTGGTCTGGGGCGGTGAATCACGGCTTTTTTATCACGGCATTCAGCCGCTTAAAAATGGCGATCACCCGGTGGCGGGCGCGTTTCGCTACAACCTCACGTTCCGCCAGGCAGCGTACAGAGAATAAAAATAAGAATTATTCTTGATGTGTGTGAAAGGCAGTTTACACTGCTGGCTGATTTTTCTTGTCCGGATTGCTCTGCATGCAACTACTTCTTCTTGTCTGGCGGCAGTATCGCTGGCCTTTTATCGCGGTGATGGCGCTAAGCCTTGCCAGCGCGGCGCTGGGGATCGGCCTGATTGCCTTCATTAACGTGCGTTTGATCGAAATGGTCGACACGTCACTCTCCGTCCTGCCGGAATTTCTGGGTTTACTGCTGCTGCTGATGGCTGTCACGCTCGGGTCACAGCTGGCGCTGACCGCGCTCGGCCACCACTTCGTTTTCCGTCTGCGCAGCGAGTTCATCAAACGGATCCTTGATACTCAAGTGGAACGCATCGAACAGCTGGGAAGTGCTTCTCTGCTGGCGGGGCTGACCAGCGATGTGCGCGCCATTACCATCGCCTTTGTACGCCTGCCGGAGCTGGTGCAGGGGATCATCCTGACCTTTGGCTCGGCAGCCTATCTCGCCTGGCTCTCCAGCAAAATGCTGGCGGTAACGGCGCTGTGGATTGTTATTACCATCTGGGGCGGGTTCCTGCTGGTATCACGCGTCTATAAGCACATGGCGGTGCTGCGCGAAACAGAAGACAAGCTCTATAACGATTATCAGACAGTGCTGGAAGGGCGCAAAGAGCTGACGCTGAACCGCGAGCGTGCCGAACATATCTTCAACCATCTCTATATCCCGGATGCGCACGAATATCGTCATCACATTATTCGCGCCGATACGTTCCACCTGAGCGCCGTGAACTGGTCCAATATCATGATGCTGGGTGCCATTGGCCTGGTGTTCTGGATGGCGAACAGCCTGGGGTGGGCGGATACCAACGTGGCGGCAACGTACTCCCTGACGCTGCTGTTTTTACGCACGCCGCTGCTGTCGGCCGTTGGCGCACTGCCGACGCTGCTGAGCGCACAGGTGGCCTTCAACAAGCTGAAGAAGTTCGACCTTGCGCCGTTTAAGGCTGAGTTCCCGCGCCCGCAGGCCTTCCCGAACTGGCAAACGCTTGAGCTGCGTAACGTGACCTTCCGCTATCAGGATAACGCCTTCTCCGTGGGGCCGATAAATCTGACCATTCACCGGGGCGAACTGCTGTTCCTGATCGGCGGTAATGGCAGCGGCAAATCCACGCTGGCGATGCTGCTGACGGGCCTCTACCAGCCGCAGTCAGGCGAAATTTTGCTGGATGGTAAAGCGCTGAGCGCGGAGAAACCGGAGGACTACCGCAAGCTCTTTTCGGCGGTATTTACCGACGTCTGGCTGTTCGACCGGCTGCTGGGCCCGGAAGGGCAGCAGGCAGATCCGGCGCTGGTGGAGAAGTGGCTTGCGCATCTGCAAATGTCACACAAGCTGGAGCTACAGGATGGCAAAATCCTGAATCTCAAGCTGTCGAAAGGGCAGAAGAAGCGCGTGGCGCTGTTGCTGGCGCTGGCCGAAGAGCGCGACATCATCCTGCTGGATGAATGGGCCGCCGATCAGGACCCGCACTTCCGTCGCGAGTTTTATCAGGTCCTGCTGCCGCTGATGCAGGCGATGGGGAAAACCATTTTTGCCATCAGCCATGACGATCACTACTTCATTCACGCCGACCGTCTGCTGGAGATGCGCGACGGCAAACTGAGCGAGCTGACCGGCGATGAGCGCGATGCGGCGTCACGGGACGCGGTGGCGCGCACGGCCTGATTGCAATTGTGCCGGGTGGCCCCCGGCACACTCATTTTTCATATATGCCGTTTTTTTCTCCATCCCGACCCGCCGTTTATTCTTATTTACATATCCCCGCGCTATGCTTAACGCCAACTCATTTAATGGATTTATGATTGATGTCGGTATTAAAGAAAAACAGCGCCAGGCAGCGTGACCAGGAGCGTGCGCGGCTCATCTGGCTCCTGACGACCGATAAAGCGGTCACGTCAACGTTATTGGGTAAGCTAACCCTGGCTGAGCAATATGATGTCGGCACGCTGGCCGACGATATTGCTGAGGTAGGTGCGCTGGTTGCACATTTACCACCTCCGGATCTGGCGGACACCCTGGAGGCATTGCCTTCCGAGGAGCGCCACGCCCTGTGGAGGCTGGTGCAGGATCATGAGCGCGGTCAGGTGCTGCTTGAAGCCTCGGAAAACGTCTGGGATGACCTTATCGATGAGATGAGCGATCGGGACATTCTTGACGCCCTGCAAACGCTGGATATCGATGAGCAGATTTACCTCGTTCAGCATCTTCCGCGCAACCTGACCGGACGCCTGCTGGCTTCCCTGCCTGCCGAGGAGCGGGCGCGCGTGCGTCAGGTGATGCACTACGAGAAAAACAGCGTCGGCGCGATCATGGAGTTTGGCGTCATCACCGTGCGTCCGGACGTCACCCTGGGTACGGTGCAGCGCTATCTTCGTCGCCTGGGCAGTATGCCGGACAACACCGATAAACTGTTCGTCACCTCGCGGGATAAAACCCTGCTCGGGGAGCTGGAGCTGAAAACGATCCTGCTGAACAGCACCCAGCAGCGGGTAAGTGAGGTCATGGAAACCGAGCCGATGGTCTTCTCGCCGGAAGACGATGCCGAAAAAGCGGCGCGTACCTTCGAACGTGATGACCTGGTGAGCGCGGCGGTGGTGGATTCGGTGGGCAAGCTGATGGGGCGTCTGACCATTGATGAGATCGTTGACGTGGTCTATGAAGAGACCGATAACGACCTGCGTGCCCTTGGCGGTATCAGTGCCGAAGACGATGTTCATGCCTCCGTCGGCAAGGCCGTCAAAACCCGCTGGGCGTGGCTCGCCATCAATTTATGCACCGCGTTCGTGGCGTCCCGCGTTATTGACGGCTTCGAACATACCATTTCCCAGCTGGTGGCCCTGGCGTCGTTGATGCCGATTGTGGCGGGGATCGGCGGGAACACCGGCAACCAGACAATCACCATGATCGTTCGCGCCCTGGCGCTGGAAAACATTCAGCCGGGTAATTTTTCGTGGCTGATTTTCAGGGAGATGGCCGTCGCGCTGATTAACGGCCTGGTCTGGGGCGGCATCATGGGCGGCATTACCTGGTGGCTGTACGATGATATGGCGCTGGGCGGGGTCATGATGCTGGCGATGGTGCTGAACCTGCTGGTGGCGGCGATGATGGGCGTGATTATCCCATTGACGATGACCCGGCTGGGGCGCGACCCCGCGGTGGGGTCGAGCGTGATGATCACCGCCATTACCGATACCGGCGGTTTCTTTATTTTTCTTGGACTGGCGACGATTTTTCTTCTGTAGCCAGTGCTTTTTGCTTAAGTCGGGCAGGGAGGATGAACATCATCACAATCCCGCCCAGCACGCCAATCGCCAGGTTGCCGGTGTAAACCGTTGCCACAACCGTCACCAGCATCACGACGGTTTCAGCCACCGGCGCGTTTTTCAGCGTTCCGGGCTGAACGCTATGCCAGCTAAAGGTCTTGACGGCCACAATGGCCATAATACCCGCCAGTACCGCCATCGGGATTTTGGCCATCACCTCGCTGAGCGCCGTAACCAGCACCAGCAGTACGATACCCGCCGCAAGGGTGGAGATACGGCTTCTGCCTTTCCCCATCTCCACGTTAACGATGGTCTGCCCAATCATCGCGCAGCCCGCAATGCCGCCGTAGAACCCGGCCATAATATTCCCCACGCCCAGACCGATGCTCTCGCGGCGCTTGCTTGAAGGGGTAACGGTCAGTTCATCCACCAGTTTTGCCGTCAGCAAGGATTCCAGCAGGCCAACAAAAGCGATACTTAGCGCACACGGCCAGATAATGCTCAGGGTTTCTAGATTGAGCGGCACCAGCAGTTGCGTAAAGCCCGGCAAACCGCCGCTCATGGAGCCTTCATCCCCTACCGTTGGCAGGATTTGCCCGCTGGTGACGGTGAACAAAGTCAGCAGCACAATGGCAATCAGTGGGGAGGGTACGCTTTTAATATAGCGTGGCACCCACAGCACAATCAGCAGCGTCAGCACGAACAGGCCCACTATCAGCGGGCTTCGGCTCCAGAAATGGGGCACCTGGGCAAAGAAAATCAAAATGCCAAGGGCGTTAACAAACCCGGTCATCACCGACTGGGGAATAAAGCGCATCAGCCGCGCCATTCCCAGCGCGCCGAACAGGATCTGAATCACGCCAGCCATCACCACCGCGGGCAGAATGTACTGTACGCCGTGTTGATGGACCATCGGGCCAATCACCAGCGCGACGGAACCGGCCGCCGCCGTCACCATGGCCGGACGCCCGCCGAGCAGGGAAAGGGCGAAACAGAGCACCACGGAGGCGATAAGGCTCACTTTCGGATCCACGCCCGCGACCACGGAAAACGAAATCACTTCCGGGATCAGCGCCAGCGCGGTAATCACGCCGGCCAGGGTTTCGCGCATCAGACGTTGAGGCGAACGTAAAACGGTGGCGACATGGCCTTCTTGGGGTACAGACGAGTGAGGTAATGACATAACAATTCGCTGGTAGGGGCAGGCTTCCGTGCGCGCGATCACAAAGTGCAGCATCATAGCCAGGAAAATCGTCGGGTGCCAGCCTGTATGCCAAAACCCTACAAACAATCCATCATTAAATTTCACAATTACAATAATTTCGTAACCTTTAAACAATATTTAAAAGTTGCTACCGTGCCACCGCAGCGTGTTTCACCTGTAATTTCTACGCATCAAGCACTATTCAACTAAGGCATAAATGATGAAAAAAATGACTGCCGTGCTCTTTTCTCTGGCCGTGGGGCTGAACGCCGTCTCGCTGGCGGCGAAGGCTGACGCACCAAAAGAGCAGGAAACGGATGTCCTTTTAATTGGTGGCGGCATCATGAGCGCCACGCTGGGCACATATCTTCAGGAATTAGAGCCGAACTGGTCCATGACCATGGTCGAGCGCCTTGATGGCGTGGCGCAGGAAAGCTCTAACGGCTGGAATAACGCCGGGACGGGGCACTCGGCACTTATGGAACTGAACTATACGCCGCAGAAAAAGGACGGTTCCATTAGTATCGAGAAGGCGGTAGAGATCAACGAAGCGTTCCAGATCTCACGTCAGTTCTGGTCTCACCAGGTGAACAGCGGTGTGTTGCACAATCCGCACTCCTTCATCAACACCGTTCCGCACATGAGCTTTGTGTGGGGCGATCAAAACGTCAACTTCCTGCGTGCGCGCTACGCTGCCCTGCAACAGAGCACGCTGTTCCGCGGGATGAAATACTCTGAAGATCACGCTCAAATCAAAGAGTGGGCGCCGCTGGTTATGGAAGGCCGCGATCCGAACCAGAAAGTGGCGGCGACCCGCACTGAAATTGGTACTGACGTTAACTACGGTGAAATCACCCGTCAGCTGGTGGCCTCTCTGAAGAAAAAAGAGAACTTTAACCTGCAACTCAGCTCCGAAGTGCGTGGTTTCAAGCGCAACGCGGATAACAGCTGGAGCGTGACCGTTGCCGATCTGAAAAACAACGAAGCCGAGCATGTGATTAAGGCGAAGTTCGTGTTTATCGGTGCTGGCGGCGCGGCGCTGAAACTGTTGCAGGAGTCCGGTATTCCGGAAGCGGACGACTACGCCGGCTTCCCGGTTGGCGGCCAGTTCCTGGTGTCGGAAAACCCTGAAGTGGTTAACCGTCATCTGGCTAAAGTGTACGGTCAGGCTTCTGTTGGTGCGCCACCGATGTCCGTTCCCCATATCGACACCCGTATGCTGGACGGTAAGCGCGTAGTGCTGTTCGGGCCGTTCGCCACATTCTCCACCAAGTTCCTGAAAAACGGTTCCCTGTGGGATTTGCTGAGCGCGACCACGACGTCAAACGTCAAGCCAATGATGGACGTGGGACTGGATAACTTCGATCTGGTGAAATACCTGATTAGCCAGGTGATGCTCTCTGATGAAGAACGCTTCGAGGCGCTGAAAGAGTACTATCCGCAGGCGAAGAAAGAAGACTGGCGTCTGTGGCAGGCAGGTCAGCGCGTGCAGATCATCAAACGCGATCCGAAAGAGGGCGGCGTGCTGCGTCTGGGTACCGAAGTAGTAAGCGATAAGGATGGCACTATTGCCGCGCTGCTGGGAGCATCCCCGGGGGCGTCTACCGCTGCGCCAATCATGCTACACCTGATGGAAAAAGTGTTTAAGGACAAAGTATCCAGCCCGGAATGGCAGGCGAAGCTGAAAACCATTATTCCATCCTACGGTACGAAGCTGAACGGTAACGTTGACGCCACGGAACAAGAGCTGGAATACACCAGTCGCGTTCTGCAACTGCAATACGTCAAACCGCAGGCTGCGGATGCTGCGCCACAGGCAGAGCTGAAGCCTCAGGCGGAAAACAAGCCGGTTGCGGATATCGCGCTGTAAGGTAAACGAAAAACGGTAACATCCGTTACCGTTTTTCGTGTTTTCTCCCTCTCCCACCGGGAGAGGGGTGGGGTGAGGGCACCAGAACGCATCCTTTCCAGGTCGGGTAAGCGTGAGCGCCACCCGACTTATTTTTAACGAACTACTGCTTGTCCTACCGTCTCATCCGCCTTCCATACGCGATATTTCACATCCACGTTTTCCGGCGTATAAACGACAATCGGCAGCTTGCTGTTATAGCGCAGCAGACTGTTATCACCCAGATAGGCGGTGATAAATTTCTTCTCTTTCTTGCCGTCCGGGCACGCCATCATGGTGGAGACTGGCGAGGTTACTTTGTCGAAGACATAGTAGTCATAACCCCAGCCTTCCAGTGTTTTGCTTTCCAGTTGGCCGCCCAGACGATGCTGGTTGCAGTCCACTTCCAGCGTCTGGCCGATTAACAGCTCGACTTTGAAATTCCCTTCATTCTGCTGAGCCGGGAGCTGAATAACCTGGCGCTTCATCCCTTTGTCCGCTTGCGGATACGGGGCAACTTTTTCCAGCGGCTGCTCTTTTGGGGTTTCGCTGGCGAAAGCGCTGGTGCTCGCGCACGCAGCGGCGATAAGGGCGATGGCAAATTTAGGTGCGTTTTTCACTGTCATTCCTTTTTGTTAAAACGATCCCGGAAAGACTAACATAATGTATGTGAATGGTTGGCGTAATTTACTCACATTTTCATTTTAAACGGAGTAAAGCACTGCTTTTATGCTCTTTTATTGGTGTTTAATGCTGAGGTGGAGTCGGTGCAGAGATCGTGTTATTTTACGCGTTAATTATTGTTATTCATCTGTAAAGGGAGAAGAGATGGTACGGGAAAAACTGAAGACACCTGAAGGCCGCAAGTTCCTGCTGGCGTTACTGGTTGTGTTTATGATTGCTGCTGCATGCGTGGGGCGAGCAACCATTGTCGGCGTGATCGAGCAGTACAACATCCCGCTCTCTGCATGGACAACCAGCATGTTTGTCCTGCAATCAGCGATGATCTTTGTTTACAGTCTGGTGTTCACCGTCCTGCTGGCGATTCCGCTGGGGATTTTCTTTCTCGGTGGGCGTGAGAAGCACTAAGCATTGTGCATGCGAAGACAGGCAATAAAAAACCAGCCATAAGCGGCTGGTTTTTTTGTGTAGTTTTGGTCGGCACGAGAGGATTTGAACCTCCGACCCCCGACACCCCATGACGGTGCGCTACCAGGCTGCGCTACGTGCCGACGCATAAAAGGAATACTACTCGATTCCTTTTTGATTGCAAGGGGGGAGCAACGCTAACTGATTCATAAATAATCAGTTAGCGATAAAGCGCTTCTCGTCTGTCAGCACCTGCAACAGCAAGCTGAGCTGCGGTTTCTGGTCTTTCAGCTTCTCACCTTCGAGGCTGTACGTCTGGTAATTGCCGTTGCTGTTCAGCACAAGGGACAGCGTCGGCGTGGTCACCACCAGCGTGTTTTCGCCAGCAGCCGTGACCCAATTATGACGCCGCGTGGCGCTAAAGAGGTCTTGTCCCTGCGAGTATTCAATTGCCGGCGTGCTAACGTGCAGCAGCCGCTGCATTAACGTGGTCATGACGTCTTTATGGTCGGTCAGCATATTGATGCGTTGCGCGGGAGTGCCCGGCCAGTGGATCACCAGCGGGACATGCAGGTTCGGGCGCGACCAGTCCATGCCCTTCGCTTCGTCGCCGAGCGGCACGCCATGCCCCGCCGTGATAATGACGACCGTATTGTCCAGCTTGCCCGCGTCGCGCAGGGCGGTCAGCACGCGAGCGATCTGCGCATCGACATCACCCGCCGCACGGCTATAGCGGCGCGCGAAGCCTTTCTGATTGCTGTCATCAAGATTTGTGCCGTTAAACGCAACCCAGGAGAACCAGCGGTTATCTTCCTGTGCATAGCGCTTCAGCCAGTCTATCCACTGGTCAGCAGTCCGATCGTCAGACTGGCTCTGCGCGGCTGGCAGTGAGAAATCAGACAGCAGCGCCTGGCGGTACAGCGAGCTGTTGAAACCATCAGAGGCGAACAGCCCCAGCTGGTAGCCCTGCTGATTAAGCCCGGTAATCAATGCAGCCGGAATACGGGCCGACAGCACGCCGTCCATATAGCTCGGTGAAATGCCGTAGAACAGACCGAAAATACCCGCGTCGGTCGAATTACCGGAACTCATATGCTGAGTGAATACGATGTTGTTCTCAGCGAATTCAGCCAGGGCAGGCATTTGCTTCTCATAGCGAGAATAGTTCAGGCCATCGACGGTAATCAGCAGCACGTTCTGACCGCGCCCCATGTCGCGATATTTCAGATCGCTCAGGGGATACTGCACGCTGACCGCTTCCGGATTACCCTGTTCGACCAGACGACGCTGATACTCCTGCGCGTCCAGCAGACCGTGTTTTTCAAGGAAACGACGTGCCGTCATCGGATAGGAGAGCGGCAGATTCGCGCGCTGCATGGTAATAGGGCGGTAGAAGTTCGCATCTGCCCAGATATACATCAGGTGCGAACCGATAAATGAGGCGAAAAAGAGCGCCGCGACGGGCTTCGCATAATGTCGGCGTCGGGTCAGGCTGCGGAGCTTTTGCCAGCTCCACGTCGCGAACAACATTTCGATCAGCAGGATAATCGGCACGCTGATAAACATCAGCTGCCAGTCGCGGGCGGTCTCGTTCTGATCCGGGTTAATCACCAGCTCCCAGACGACAGGATTCAGGTGCAGGTGGAACCGGGTAAAAACTTCGCTGTCGATAAGCAACAGCGTCATGCCCGCCGTCGCAAGAATGGCGGACAGGAAGCGCATCAGCCGCTGCGACATGACGATAAACGTCAGTGGGAACAGGATCAGCAGATAGGTGGCGAAGACCAGAAAGCTAAAGTGACCAACAAGGCTCATCCACGAGTAGATACGCCCGGTTAACGTGGTTGGCCAGTCCGCCACAAACAGATAACGGCAGCCGAGCACCATCGCCAACAGAATGTTGAACAGGGCAAACCAGTGCCCCCAGCTGACCATCTGGGAGACTTTTTCACGGTAGCGCTGACGATTCGTCACCATAAACTGTTGTTCGTTTCCCTTAGTGTGCCTGGTCGTCGCTAACGGATGACTGCAAAGCCTGGGCGAAAGATTTGGCGATCGCCTGACGCTGAGCCGGAGCAACGCTGGTATTGATCAGGTTGGTAACCATATTTCCCAAAACCATCAGGGAGAGATCGGTTGGCGTTTTATGTTTTTCCAGTACGTTGACCAGCTCACTGAGCAGTTGTTCAACGTGTTCGTCACTGTAGCGGGAATGTTGTGGCATAAATCAAAATCAGTTTGTTGAGAGAAGGGCGACATATTACCGTAGCAACAGCTTTTTTTCCCCTTTTTTATCTTCTGTTGCACACATGCGTTGGTGGTGGTTGAATACCGCCCGGTCTAAAAGGAGAGTTTATCATGAGTCTGGAAATCAACCAGATTGCCTTGCACCAGCTTATCAAGCGTGATGAGCAAACCCTTGAAGTGGTGCTACGCGATTCGTTACTGGAACCAACGCCTACCGTTGTCGAGATGATGGCGGAGTTGCATCGCGTCTACAGCGCGAAAAATAAAGCCTATGGCTTGTTCAGCGAAGAGAGCGAGCTGGCGGATAGCCTGCGCCTGCAACGTCAGGGCGAAGAGGATTTCCTGGCATTCAGCCGCGCTGCAACCGGCCGTCTTCGTGACGAACTGGCGAAATATCCCTTCGCCGATGGCGGTATCGTCCTGTTCTGCCACTACCGCTATCTGGCGGTAGAGTATCTGCTGGTCACCGTGCTGAATAATTTAAGCAGCATGCGTGTGAACGAGCAGTTGGATATCAGCTCAACGCACTATCTGGATATCAACCATGCGGATATTGTGGCGCGTATTGATTTAACCGAATGGGAAACCAATCCGGAATCGACGCGCTACCTGACCTTCCTTAAAGGCCGCGTGGGCCGCAAAGTGGCCGATTTCTTTATGGACTTCCTCGGTGCCAGTGAAGGGCTGAACGCCAAAGCGCAGAACAAAGGTCTACTCCAGGCGGTGGATGACTTTACCGCTGAGGCGCAGCTGGATAAATCTGAGCGTCAGACCGTGCGTCAGCAGGTTTACAGCTACTGTAACGAGCAGTTACAGGCCGGGGAAGAGATTGAGCTGGAGTCGCTGTCCAAAGAGCTGGCGGGCGTCAGCGAAGTCAGCTTCCAGGAATTTACCGCAGAAAAAGGCTATGAGCTGGAAGAGAGCTTCCCGGCGGATCGCAGTACGCTGCGTCAGCTGACGAAATTTGCCGGTAGCGGCGGTGGGTTAACCATTAACTTTGATGCCATGCTGCTCGGGGAACGTATCTTCTGGGATCCGGCGACCGACACGCTGACCATTAAAGGCACGCCGCCGAATCTGCGCGATCAGCTCCAGCGTCGCACCTCAGGCGGTAAGTAGCGGCCATAAAAAAACCCCGCAGAAGCGGGGTTTTTCTCGACAGGTTTGCGATTACGCGCGAACGAAGTCGATGTGAGACAGTTTTGGCTTGAACGGGTGACGCTGAACAGCCTGAACTTTCACTTTTTCTTCTTTACCGCCAACAACGATGGTCAGAACTTCGCTGTAGAATTCAGCTTTGTTCTGCATGTTCCACACTTTGTCGTGATCCAGTTCGATTGCAACTGGAGCAGCTTCGCCACCGTAAACGATAGCCGGGAACTTGTTAGCGTTACGCAGGCGGCGGCTCGCACCCTTACCCTGCACGTTACGTACTTCTGCTTCGATAGTGAACATTGATTTCTCTCTGTATTTAAAACCCTGCTACAGGCGACCCAGCAGCAGGTGAGTGTTCTGCCTCACGGATGTGAAGCGGGCGGCATTTTATACTCAAATGGCTCGCGCATCAACGAAAAGTCCCGTTAACCGCGCAATTCGTTTGCCCGGCGAAAGCGTCCTTCATAGTCAAAGACCTTCTCACGCACCTGCCAGAACTGCCCTTTTTTACGGGCGACAACAAAATCAGGATGGCGCAGCAGCGCCTGCTGGCGCACGATATCGGCAACGGTTATCCAGCGCAGCGGCACGCCGGGCGTGCGGGTATGCGGGCGGATAAAGAGCTGTTCGAACGCGGTGCGCTGGGCGGGCGTCTGGACCCTGAACCGCTCGCTGACGTCTGCGCCGTCCTCGTCGTAATAGGTAATCTTTAGCCACTCGCCTTTTTCATCCGCACCGGGCTGTAAGACCATGCCGGAACAGCGCAGCACCAGTGCATCTTTCAGTTTCAGCGCCGCTTTCAGCATGTCATCCGGGTCGACCAACACCGTGTCACACTCCCGACAGCGGCGGGCAGCGATATCGTTCTCGGCGTTGCACTGCGGGCAGTTTTTGAAGCGGAAGCGGAAATCACACTGTTCGCGATGGCCTTCATCGTCTTCAAACCAGCCCTGACAGCGGCGGCCAAAATGTTCGATCAGCGTGCCGTCGGCGGTAGTTTTGCCCCAGAAAGTGTTGGTAAACCCGCAGGCCGGACAAAACACCTGTACCGGCACGTTGTCGCTCTTGCCTTTTGGCGTGCCCACTTCCGGGGAGTAGAGATCGTGCGGATTACCGGCATAATCGAGGATCAGACAGTCGGTTTTGCCCGGTGCCAGGCGCAGGCCACGGCCGACAATCTGCTGGTACAGGCTGACGGATTCGGTTGGGCGAAGAATCGCAATCAGGTCAACGTGCGGTGCGTCAAACCCGGTGGTTAATACGGAGACATTCACCAGGTAGCGGAACTGCTGGGCTTTGAAAGCCTCAATCAGGCTGTCGCGCTCCGGCCCGGGGGTTTCACCGGTAATTAACGCCGCGTCGTTGGTGGGCAGAAGCCCCGTGATTTCACGCGCGTGTTCGACGGTAGCAGCAAAAATCATCACCCCTTTGCGCGTTTGCGCAAACTCTTCAATCTGGCTGATGATATGCGGCGTGATCCGCTTCTGTTTTTTCAGCTCATGGTTAAGATCCGCCTCGCTGAACAGCCCGTTGCTCTGCGCCTGTAAGCGGCTGAAATCGTACTGCACGACCGGCATATCCAGCCGCTCCGGTGGCGTCAGATAGCCATGCTTGATCATGTAGCGCAGCGGAAGCTCATAGATACAGTCGCGGAACAGGGCCTTTTCATCGCCACGCACCATGCCGTGATAATGAAACTGATAAATCCAGCCCTTGCCCAGACGAAATGGCGTGGCGGTCAGGCCAAGCAGGCGTAAGTGAGGGTTCACCTCTCTCAGATGAGTGAGGATTTGCTGATACTGGCTGTCGTCGTCATCGCTGATGCGGTGACACTCATCGACAATCAGCAGGGAAAACTCGCTGCGAAACAGGTCCAGGTTGCGCGCAACGGACTGTACGCTGCCAAACACCACTTTCCCGTGGCTCTCTTTGCGCTTCAGCCCGGCGGCAAAAATATCGGCCTCCAGGCCGAGCGCGCAATATTTGGCGTGGTTTTGCGCCACCAGCTCTTTTACGTGCGCCAGCACCAGCACGCGCCCGCGAGCCAGGCGCGCCAGTTCGGCAATCACCAGGCTTTTACCGGCTCCGGTCGGGAGCACGATGGCGGCGGGTTCCCGGTGCTTGCGAAACCAGGCGAGGGTGGCATCAACGGCTTCTTGCTGATAGGGGCGTAGTGTGAACGTCATGGCTTCTCTATTCAGTTAACTCGCATATAGTATGCCACGAAACTTTTTCCCTTGAGTGGCGCAACCAGACCATTATACTGAACTGTTTCTGACTGCTTCTTTTTCGGACGCGTAGTCCGACTTCCAGCACCATTAAGGCTAAAAAGATTTCATGCGACTTGATAAGTTTATCGCTCAGCAACTCGGCGTAAGCCGCGCTATTGCCGGGCGTGAAATTCGCGCCAGCCGCGTAACCGTGGACGGCGACATTGTGAAAGACAGCGCTTTTAAACTCCAGCCTGACCACCAGGTGGAGTATGACGGCAACCCGCTGACCCAGCAGAATGGCCCGCGCTACTTCATGCTCAACAAACCGGAAGGTTACGTCTGTTCAACGGACGATCCGGATCACCCGACGGTGCTCTACTTCCTCGACGAACCTGTGGCGCACAAGCTGCATGCGGCAGGGCGACTGGATATTGATACCACCGGCCTGGTGCTGATGACCGATGACGGTCAGTGGTCGCACCGCATCACCTCCCCGCGTCATCACTGTGAGAAAACCTATCGGGTGACACTTGAGTCGCCGGTCTCGGATGACACGGCAGAGCAATTCGCGAAAGGCGTTCAGCTGCATAATGAAAAAGATCTGACCAAACCGGCGGTGCTGGAAGTCATTACCCCAACGGACGTCCGTCTGACCATCAGTGAAGGCCGTTACCACCAGGTGAAACGGATGTTTGCCGCCGTGGGCAACCACGTTGTGGGGCTGCATCGTGAACGTATCGGCGCGATTGAACTCGATCCAGACCTGGCGCCAGGGGAATATCGCCCGCTGACGGAAGAAGAGATTGCCAGCGTCGGGCTGCTTTCACGCTAAATTCAGGAGAACCCTGTGACCACCAGGCCACACTCGTCGTTTAAAATCGTATTTATCCTTGGCCTGTTGGCCATGCTGATGCCGCTGTCTATCGATATGTATCTGCCCGCGCTGCCGGTGATTTCCGCGCAGTTTGGCGTACCGGCAGGCAGCGCACAGATGACGCTCAGCACCTACATTCTTGGTTTTGCGCTCGGCCAGCTCTTTTATGGCCCAATGGCAGACAGCCTGGGGCGCAAACCCGTTATTCTGGGCGGGACGTTGATATTTGCCGCGGCGGCGGTGGCCTGCGCGCTGGCGCAGAGTATCGATCAGCTGATCGTGATGCGTTTCTTCCATGGCCTGGCTGCGGCTGCGGCAAGCGTGGTGATTAACGCGCTGATGCGCGACATCTACCCGAAGGAAGAGTTCTCACGCATGATGTCGTTCGTCATGCTGGTCACAACCATTGCGCCGCTGGTCGCCCCCATGGTGGGCGGGGCGGTGCTGGTGTGGTTCAGCTGGCATGCGATTTTCTGGATCCTGGCGATTGCCGCGCTGCTGGCCTCGGTGATGATCTTCGTCTTTATCGATGAAACGCTGCCGGTCGAGCGCCGTCAGAAGTTTCACGTCCGCACCACGCTTGGCAACTTTGCCTCGCTGTTTCGCCATAAGCGCGTGCTGAGCTATATGCTGGCCAGCGGCTTTAGCTTTGCCGGGATGTTTTCGTTCCTGAGCGCGGGGCCGTTTGTGTACATCGAACTGAACCATGTGTCACCCCAGCACTTTGGTTACTACTTCGCGCTGAATATCGTGTTCCTGTTTGTGATGACCATTATCAACAGCCGCTTTGTCCGGCGGGTCGGGGCGCTGAATATGTTCCGCGCCGGGCTGTGGATCCAGTTCGTGATGGCTATCTGGCTGGTATTGAGCGCATTGTTGGGCGTAGGTTTTTGGGCGCTGGTGGTGGGCGTGGCGGCGTTTGTTGGCTGCGTCTCGATGGTCTCATCCAACGCGATGGCGGTGATCCTCGACGAATTCCCGCATATGGCGGGCACCGCCTCGTCGCTGGCAGGGACGTTCCGTTTCGGGATTGGCGCGATTGTCGGGGCACTGCTCTCAATGGCGACGTTTAATACTGCCTGGCCGATGCTGTGGGCGATTGCCCTCTGCGCGACTTGCTCCATCCTCTTCTATCTTTACGCCAGCCGGCCCCGTAAGACGGCGCATAAATGAGCACTTAAGGCCCGAAACGGGCCTTTTTGTTGACCCATATCAACCAACCCTCGGTTCGTTTACCCGGTGTTTGTTTCTTTTATGTAAAATCTATTTATGTAAAAAGTCACATCATTGTATTTAAAAAGGTTGAGTTAGATCGCAGAAACGGGTACATATAGCGCCGACGCGAGCCTGCAACGCCTATAAAATCCGCTAAACAGTGCAGGTTGGCGATGATGTGTTACTATAAATGTAAATAAATTGTGAAGTAAATTTGCTTCCGGGGATCTGAACGTGAATACATTACAACTCTCCATTGTCCATCGCTTGCCCCAGAGCTATCGCTGGTCGACGGGTTTTGCAGGTTCGAAAGTTGAACCGATTCCGCAAAGCGTTGCCGGGGAGGATAATTGTCTGGTGGCGCTCAAGCTGCTTAGCCCGAGCGATGAAAATGCGTGGCCGGTTATGGAACGTCTCAGCCAGGCGCTGACGGACATCGAAGTAGACAGCTCCGTGCTGGAATGCGAAGGTGAGCCGTGCCTGTTTGTTAACAGCCAGGATGAATTTGCTGCGACCTGCCGTCTGAAAAACTTCGGCGTGGCCATTGCCGAACCGTTCTCCGGTCAATATCCTTTCTGAGTGCTAGTCAGCGGACAATAGCTGGCGCGTGTAATCCTGCGCAGGCGCAGTGAATACGCGCTGGCACTCTCCCTGCTCAACGACTTCTCCCTGCCGCAATACCACCACCTGATGGCAAAGCGCACGCACCACCTGTAAATCGTGGCTGATAAAGATATAGGCCAGCCGATGCTTTTCCTGTAGCCCCTTCAGCAGCGCCAGAATTTGCGCCTGCACGGTGCGGTCCAGTGAAGAGGTAGGCTCGTCCAGCACGATCAGCTCCGGTTTCAGGATCAACGCGCGGGCAATCGCTATACGCTGGCGCTGTCCGCCGGAAAACTCAGCCGGATACCGGTGCCGGGTCTCGGGATCTAAACCCACTTCCGCCATCACCCGCTTCACGTCGATTTCACGCTGTTGTGCCGTCAGCGCGGGCTGATGAACGCGCAGGCCCTCTTCAATAATCTGCAATACGCTCAGCCGCGGGTTCAGCGAAGAGTTCGGATCCTGAAAGACCACCTGCATCCGCGGGCGGACGGGCAGCATTTGGCGGCGGCTCAGGTTTTGCAGCGGCATGCCGTCAAAGAGAATGCTTCCCTGTGAGGCGATCAGGCGCAGCAGCGCCAGGCCGGTGGTGCTTTTGCCCGAACCGGATTCGCCCACAAGCCCAAGCGACTCGCCCGGACGCAGAGAGAAGCTCATGTTTTTCAGAACATGATTGTGATCGACCACGCGACGCAAAATGCCTTTGCGGATCGGGAATGACACCGACAGGTCCTCAACCTTCAGCAACGGTGCGCTGTCAGCGTTAAGCGGAATCGGGTCGCCAGAGGGTTCGCTATCGAGCAGGCGCTGTGTATACGGGTGCTGAGGCGCGCTCAGCAGGGCAGTTGCCCTGTTCTGTTCGACGCAGCGGCCGTTTTGCATCACGGCCACCGCGTCAGCGAGCTTTTTCACGATGCCCAGGTTATGCGTAATAAACAGCAGGCTCATGTTCAGCTCGTCGCGCAGTTCACGCAGCAGTTGCAGAATTTGCGCCTGCACCGTGACGTCCAGCGCGGTGGTGGGTTCATCCGCAATCAACAGTTCGGGGCGCGTCAGCAGCGCCATCGCGATCATCACGCGCTGGCGCTCGCCGCCGGAAAGCTGATGCGGGAAATCGTTCAGCCGTTTCGCCGCATTACGAATGCCGGTGCGTTCAAGGCAGTCCAGAATTTCCCCCCGCGCTGCCTCTTTACGCATTCCCCGATGAAGTGACAGCACTTCATAGAGCTGTTTTTCCAGCGTATGCAATGGATTGAGCGACACCATCGGCTCCTGAAAAATCATGGCAATCTTATTGCCACGAATGCCGCGCAGGGTTTGCTCATCAGCGTTCAGCAGGGATTGTCCATGGAACAGAATATCCCCGTGCGGATAGCTGACCGGCGGGGAAGGGAGCAGGCGCAGCACCGACAGTGCCGAAACGCTCTTACCGGAGCCGGATTCCCCGACCAGCGCCAGCGTCTCTCCGCGCTGGATCTGCAACGATAAATCCGTCACCACCGGGCGAGATTCGCCCTGTTTTGAAAACGCAATCGACAGATTTTCTATGCTCAGAAGAGGCCGGGTCATGTCATACCGCCTTGTTGGGATCGAAGGCATCGCGCACGGCTTCGCCAATAAAAATCAGCAGGGAAAGCAGCACAGCCACGGAGAGGAATGCGGCGATGCCCAGCCAGGGGGCCTGGAGGTTGTTTTTGCCCTGCAACAGCAGTTCGCCAAGAGACGGTGAGCCCAGCGGCAAACCGAAACCAAGAAAATCAAGCGACGTCAGGGTGGTAATGGAGCTACACAAAATAAACGGCAGGAAGGTGAGGGTCGCCACCACCGCATTGGGAAGCATGTGACGGAAGATAATTGCGCGATCGCTCACGCCTAATGCCTGCGCGGCGCGAATATAATCGTAATTTCGCGTGCGCAGAAACTCCGCGCGCACCACGCCGACCAGTGCCATCCAGCCGAACAGGACGGTGATGCCTAACAGCCACCAGAAGCCAGGCTGTACTACGCTGGACAGCAGGATAATCAGAAACAGCGTCGGCATACCGGACCAGACTTCAATTACGCGCTGCCCCCACAAATCGATTTTTCCACCGTAATAGCCCTGCATGGCGCCCGCCACGACGCCCATCACGCTGCTAAAGAGCGTCAGAAGCAGCCCAAACAGGAGCGAGATGCGGGTGCCATAGAGGATGCGCGCCAGCACATCGCCGCCGTTGGCGTCCGTTCCCAGCCAGTTCTGCGAGGAAGGCGGGGAAGGGAAGGGGGTGGACGTGGCGTAGTTAATACTGTTCGCGCCAAAACGAATCGGTGCCCAAAGCGCCCAGCCGTGCTGCGCGATCTGTTCACGTAACCAGGGATCCTGATACTCGGCTGGCGTCGCAAACGGACCGCCAAAATCGCTTTCGCTATAGGTAGTAAGCACCGGCACGTACCAGCGATCTTTGAAATGCACCAGCAGGGGTTTATCGTTGGCAATCAGTTCGGAACACAGACTTAAGGCAAACAGGACGGCGAAGATCCATAGCGACCAGTAGCCGCGACGGTTGTGGCGAAAGCGCGCCCAGCGGGCCTGATTGACGGGGCTTAAACGCAACATCAGCGGCCCTCAAAATCGATACGGGGATCGACCAGCGTATAGCTGATATCGCTGATGATATTCAGCAGCAGGCCGATCAGGGTGAAAATGTACAGTGTGCCAAACATCACCGGGTAATCACGGGAGACGGTGGCCTCATAGCCGAGCAGCCCTAAACCGTTGAGAGAGAACATCACTTCTATCAGCAGAGAGCCGGTAAAAAACATACTGATGAACGTGGCGGGAAAACCGGCAATCACCAGCAGCATGGCGTTACGAAAAACGTGCTTCCACATAATCTGCTTTTCACCGACGCCTTTGGCGCGCGCGGTGACGACGTACTGTTTGCGGATCTCATCAAGAAAGGCGTTTTTGGTCAGCATCGTAAGCGCCGCAAAACCGCCGATAACCGTCGCCAGCACCGGAAGCGTGATGTGCCAGAAGTAATCGGTTATTTTCTGATACCACGGCAACGTGCTGAAATCCGCAGAGACCAGCCCGCGCAGCGGGAAGAGGTCGAAATAACTGCCGCCAGCGAAAAAGACAATCAGCAGCACGGCAAACAGAAACGCCGGGATAGCGTAGCCGATGATAATGAACGTGCTGCTCCAGATATCAAAACGGCTACCGTTGTAGACCGCTTTGCGGATCCCCAGCGGAATGGAGACCAGATAAATAATCAGCGTCCCCCACAGTCCGAGCGTGATGGAAACCGGCAGGCTTTGCTTGATCAGGGTTAGCACCGAGGCGCTGCGAAACAGGCTGTCGCCAAAATCGAAACGGACATAATCCCAGAGCATCCTGAAATAACGCTCGTGCAGCGGCTTGTCAAAACCATAGCGATGGGTGATCTCGGCGATCACCTCCGGATCCAGTCCCCGACCGCCCCGGTAGTGGCTTTCGCTGATATTGCCCACGCCCGTCCGGGCATGGCTGGCCCCCATTCCTTCACCGCCGCCGCCCGGCATGCCGCCAGCGTGACCAAATTCTATGGCCGCAATCGCCTGGTCCACCGGGCCGCCGGGGGCAATCTGCACGATAAAAAAGTTAATGGTAATGATGGCCCATAGCGTCGGGATAACCAGCAGCAGCCTGCGGATAAGATAAGCGCCCATCGTCACTCCTCAACGCCGCGCTGCGGGCAGTTTTGCGGCTTTATTCACGTCATACCACCACGTATCAAAACCAAGCGTATAAACCGGGCGAACGGCGGGCAGGGAGAATTTGTCCCAGCGGGCCACGCGATCTTCACCCATGTACCACATCGGCAGCATGTAATAGTTCCAGGTTAACACCCGGTCAAGCGCGCGCCCGAGCGGCAGAAGTTTCTCTTTATCGCCCTGAGCGGCAACGATTTTCGCGATCAGCGCATCAATCACCGGACTCTTTACCCCCGGAGCGTTGTAGGAGGAGTCGATATACCCCGATGCCCAGGAGATTTGCAGGTCTGAACTCGGCCACGGCTGGGCAGCCCACAGGGTTTGCATCATGTCGTAATCGCGACTGCGCTTGCGGTTGGTCAGCTGGGCAATATCGACCTGGCGGATATTCATGGTCACCCCAAGACGGGCAAGGTTCTTCTTAAACGGCAGCACCCACTGATCATTTGCGCCGGAGGCAATCAGCAGTTCGAAGCTGAGCGGCTTACCAGTTTTAACATTTACTCGTAGCCGATTTTTCAACACCCAGCCAGCGTCATCCAGCAGTTTGCTGGCTTTCAGCAGGTTGTCCCGGTCGAACCCGTTTCCGTCGGATTTTGGCGGTTCAAATAGGCGGGTGAACACTTCCGGCGGGAGCTCCGCTTTCATTGGCGCCAGCAAAACCAGCTCGTCCGCGTGGGGATAATCACGGGCGGCATATTCAGTATTCTGGAAATAGCTGTTCGCCCGGCTGTAGGCTCCGTAAAACAGCGCTTTGTTCATCCATTCGAAATCAAACGCCAGGGTAATAGCTTCACGCACCCGACGATCGGAAAAAACCGGGCGCTGAATATTAAACGCCAGCCAGCGCGTGTCCTGCGCGGATTCGTTTTTATGTTCGTCTTTAACGATATAGCCTTTCGCGAAATTTTTTCCGATATACCGGGTCGCCCAGTTTTTGGCGCTGTTCTCGACACGTAAATCAAATGCGCCTGCCTTAAACGCCTCGAAGGCCACGTTATCATCCAGGTAGTAGTCGTAGCGGATTGTATCGAAGTTCCAGCGGCCCCGGTTTACCGGCAGCGTGGCTGCCCAGTAATCTTTCACGCGGGAATAGATCACGTACTGGCCCATTCGCCAGTCGGTAATGCGATACGGTCCTCCGGCCAGCGGCGGGGAAGAGAGGGGATCGCTCAGCTTATGGTTTTTCCAGAATGATTCGGGCATGACGGGCAGGGAGAACAGGCTCAGCATATTCTCTTTGTTTGGCTCAGGGAGTTCGATTCGCACGGTCAGCGGGGCGATGGCATTCACCGTGGTGCCCTTGTACACCAGACGAAACTGCGGCACGCCTTCGGTCATAAATTTATGAAAGGTGAACGCCACATCGCGGGCGCTAACCGGCGTACCGTCGTGAAAACGCGCCCGCGGATTAATCGCGATTTCTGCCCAGCTAAAATCATCGGCGTAACGCACGTTCTCAGCGACCAGGGGATAATAGCTGCCGGGCTCGTCGTCGGAGGTGACGAACAGCGTGTCATAGAGGGATTCGGTACGCGCTGCCGCCACGCCGCGCAGGGCGAAGCGGTTAAAGTTGTCAAACGTTCCGGTCGCGGAAAGCGTCACGTTCCCGCCTTTCGGGGCGGCGGGGTTCACATAATCGTAGTGAGTAAAGTTGACCGCATACTTCGGCTCGCCAATGACGGCAAAGGCCGTGCTCTCTTTGATGGTCTGCGCCTGGCCCGACAGGCTCACCAGCGCCAACAGCATCAATACAACGCGCATAATCATAGTGCGGCGGATCCCTTTGTTCACAGGCAGGCTCGGTTGAGGAGAATAATAAGGGACAGCGCCGTGATTGTGAAATTATTCCCCGAGCGTGATGTCGGGTTGCCACGTCCTGAACTGCTCCAGCGGCATTGGTCGGCCGATCCAGTAGCCCTGAAGATAGTTCACGCCATGCTCGCGCAGCCACGCCGCCTGCTCGGGCGTTTCAACACCCTCGGCGACGGTTAACATATTCAGGCGTTCTGCCAGCGTCAGCACCGCGTCAAGCACTGGCGAGGTAACGGTTTCAGTCCCGATGGCATTCACGAAGCCACGGTCAATTTTCAGGTAATCCATCGTGAAGCGTTCCAGATAGATCAGCGCGCTGTGGCCGGTGCCAAAATCATCGATGGCGATTTCAAAACCTTCATTGTGCAGCCATTCAAACAGCTGATTTGCCTCGCGGTGGTTGATCATGTCGCGCTCGGTTATTTCCAGCACAATCTGGAAGTGATCGGGCGGAAGGGCAGCGGCAAACGCGCGCATATCCTCCTTAAAGCTTTCCGCATGCAGATGACCGGGCGCGATGTTGATCCCAAACTTGGCCCCAGGCGGGAGCACCGTTTGCAGGACAGGGGCATCGCGGATAATCAGGTCAAAAAGATGCAGCGTCAGCGGGACAATCAGCTTCTGCGCTTCAGCAAAATTAATAAAGGCATCCGGTGGAATTTCGCCCATCACCGGGTGCTTCCAGCGCATCAGGACTTCCAGCCCGGTCATTCTGAGCGACTGCGCATCCACGACGGGCTGATAGACCACGTAGAACTGGTCGCGCTTGATGGCCGTAAGGATCTCTTTCCCGGGATTAAGACGGATAGTGAGAATATAGAAATTCAGCAGACCTGCCGCAATACCGCAGACCAGGCCGAAGAACACGGCGTAGAGCAGCTCATCGGTCTTCCAGGCTTGCGCATAGACGTTAACGGTCAGAGGAATATTTTTCAGCGTGGCGGTGCGAGCGGGGACGTCAGGCAAATCCCGCGCCTGAACCAGCATTCCGGACTGGGTGGATAACGCGGAGTCGCCAATGACGATCGATATTCCGGAAAATTCATCCTGACGTGACGTATAAAGAAGGTAAGGCGTCAGGTTGATGTTCACGGAGGTAAATACGCCGCCGTCTTTTACCAGCGGATTGCGATACCAGATAGCGATCGCGGGTTTATCCGGCAGCATGGGTGTGCCCGGCAGGAGCGCGATATCAACAGGTTTGCTGATGTGTAGCTGAGGGATAAGCGTTTCCATTGGGGTATTCATCGGACCTGTTGCCGAAGAGCAGAAGGCCTGTTTATCCCGGACCAGCAAAAAGGCGCGCACGTTAATACTGAAGGCCGCGCGTGAGGTGAGCGCCGCACTGACCTCTTCACAGCTGTTCAGCGTGAGCGGCTGGAGCGTATCAATAGAGGTTTTAAGCTCGTCGAAAAAGCTCTCCATGTAGACGCTTAAATCTGTAATGAGGGTATCGTACCTGACTTCTCGCTTGTGATAACTCCAGTAAAACTGTAACGCACTCAGAAGCAGGGCGGTAAACAACCCCGTCAGAATACTGAGAAACAGTATCTTGCGGTTGCTGGAGAAGTAGCGGGTAAACATAGATGTCGTGATTCCTGAAATGACGCGGGATGTCTATCAGTGTAACGGGCAAAAAAAAACACTGCCGGAGCAGTGCTTTTTTAATCGTATCGCCAGCCAAGGGATAACCAACGATACGACAGCAATATTAACTACGGCTCAGAACGCGGCGAGCTTCGTTGTAGCGCTTCTTCCAGTAAGGTTCGTTCATGCTGGAAATCGTCACACCACTGCTGGTGGAAGCATGGACAAACTGATCGTTACCGATATAGATGCCAACGTGTCGACCGGTTGAACCTGCTCTGAACAGGACTAAATCGCCCGTACGCAGTTTAGTGCGCGAAATGGACTTGCCCATTTCCTGCTGTTCATAAGTAGAACGCGGAAGGTCTAACCCAAACTGCTCACGGAAAGTACGCTGTACGAATGCGGAGCAATCGATGCCTTTCTTGGTGCTGCCGCCCAGGCGGTAACGCACGCCTTTCCAGTCAGCATACTGATCCATAATACGCGACTTAACGTCGAGATTACGTACCATATTTTCAAATTCATCCTGAGAGGCTTGCAGTGAAGAGGAATCTTCCATTCCCACAACACGCGTCTCAGGATGCATATTCTTCGCGGTGTTCGTCGTACTACATGCCGAAAGCAGAACCGCCACTGCAATCGCCGGGATCCCCCGCAAGATATATCTCAAAATTGGTTGAGATTTGACCATTTTGTTTGTTTTCCCTTGAAGTCCTTAACGAAAATATCGTTATAAAAATGCCAACCGTGACGAGACTAATTATCTGTTCACAATGAGACAATTCTTTATGGTGAAATCTGTGGCACAACGCACAAAATTATTCACCACGATAATAATTATCTCAATGGGGCAAAACGAGTTCGAGGTTAACCGATTGCAAAGGGCATTGCGAGCAAAAAAGACCGTTTTTTTATAAGAAAATGTGATACACAACGTTACAGCGCGGAATTGCTCAAAATGCCGCCATTCATACCGGTAATCCCTGCAATTGCTTCATTTTTATCACGAATTGTATGACGGAATGATGACAGCGCTGAATGATGCCGGAAAGAAGTGACTCAGGGATCGAAAACGATCCCTGATGAATGGTGTTAATTAGCGTTATTTATTTGTTTCAGACTTGTTTAAATTTGGCGGGAAGATAGCGATCAAAAATACCTATTACGCGATCGCTCAGGGGAGTCATCAGCACCCAGGGTAAACCAATTAACACCGCCGTGAGGGAGCCTACGGCGATATCTGTCAGCCAGTGAGCGCCAATCATCACCCGCGGGAATGCAAATACCACCACAATAACCAGGGCGATGGCGAAGGCTTTTTTACCGAAATAGCGCAGCATGAAGCCAGCAAAAATCAGCAGCATCATACCGTGGTCGCCCGGGAAGCTGTCCTTCGACGCGTCTTTGGTTGGAATATGAAGCAGCTCGCTGACGCGGTTAATATTCGGGAAAGAGAGCGACGGACTGGCGCGTTTAACCGGCATCAGATGCTGCGCCAGCTGGTTGATAATCACGGCTGCCAGCAGCATGACCAGGCCGATAATCAGAATACGGCGACGACCCGTTTTGTCTTCCTTCAGCCAGAAGGAGAGCATCAGACAGCCCATTGCCAGCAGCGAACAGCCGTCAAACGCGCGGTTGTTGGTGATCGCCACCAGCCACAGGAAGGCTTCACTCTTCGCCAGCGCCTGGTTAAAGAAGTGGAACAGCCCGGAATCCAGCGGGAACCAGAATCCGTGATCCGCCGGGATATACCAGGAGAAAAAGAGCGCCAGACCGGCAGCGTTGAGCAATAAAATAGCAGGAAGTCGAGTCGTCATAGTCTTCAGCAATGTGTGAAATCAGGGGCAACGTTAGCCGCCCAAACTTAAACGAAGCTTCAACAGGCTTGACTGGAGGGCATTCCAGTCGGTATTAACCGCACTAATTAACTCTATCCGGCTGTCGGGTGGCGCGACGTTCTGGGTTTCTATAAAGAAATCCTCGCCCTGACGATTAATGCGCACCAGACCATCCGGGGTGCGCATGATCCCTTTTACCCGCTCAACCGGCGCCAGTCTCGCCCATTCCAGTATACCAATGGTGTCGAAAACCGTATCGGCATCGAAGATCCAGCCGCAGGCCTGGTGTCCCTGGCCGCTGTTCAGATTTCGACGCCAGCGCTGATGTTCCGGCAGGCTCAGCGCTGCCAGACCTTGCTTCGCGCCGTGGCTATGCGAATGCTCAGCGCTGGCAGGCAGTTGCGTCTGGTTGAGGCGGGGAAGATCGAGCAGGGCGCCATCAATGTTGCCCTGGGTGGTCTGCACGTACTGACGTCCACCGCCAGCCTGCTGCCACCAGGCATTGAACGCGGCCTGACTCTCAGCCGTCGCGCGATCGGATTTATTCGCCACGATGATGTCTGCCGAGGCGAGCTGGTCGCGGAAATTGTCGTTATTGATCGCTTTTTCATCCAGCAGCTGGCGGGGGTCGAGCAGGCAAAGCGTCGCACGCAGCTCAAGCCACGGCTCGTAGACCGGGGCGGTCAGTAAATCAAGAATTTGCTTCGGATGACCCAGCCCAGTGGGTTCAATCAGCAGACGGTCAGGCTTGCCCTGACGCAGCAGCGTATTCAGTCCGACCTGCATCGGCAGACCATTCACGCAGCACATACACCCGCCCGGGATCTCTTTCACCATCGCGCCGCTGTCGGCGAGCAACGCGCCGTCGATCCCCACTTCGCCAAATTCGTTGACCAGCACGGCCCACTTTTCCGCCGGATCTTTATTGGCCAGCAAATGCAGAATGGACGTAGTTTTACCGCTGCCGAGAAAACCGGTGATCAGGTTGGTTTTGGTCACGTGCGCTCCGATAAATAATTGTGATGTAGTAACAACTATCTATCATCCTGACGAAAAAATCGGGCATTGAGAAGAGGGAGGGCGAACGGAGCGTAAAACCGTTCGCCTTAAACGCAATAATCGCTAAATTTTTAACGTTTCGATAACGGCCTGACGCGCGCCGAGCCGGACGAGGCGCTGGTACGCGCCGGTGATTGCCTCGACAAAGACAGGGTTTTGCGGCAGGTCGTCGCCAAAGATTTCTTTTAGCGTCAGCAGGGCGCTAACGCGTTCTGCGTCACTGCTGGAAGCGACAATGGCCTGAAACTTGTCGCTCAGTGGATCGCGCACGTCAATGGCGTTGCCCTGGTCGTCCGTCCCGCTGACGTAGCGCATCCAGCCTGCGACGCCCAGCGCCAGTAATGGCCAGGCGGTGTTACGCTCAAGATGCATGCGGATCCCATCCAGCATGCGCTGAGGCAGCTTCTGACTGCCGTCCATAGCGATTTGCCAGGTGCGGTGCTGTAGCGCCGGGTTGGCGAAGCGGTCAAGCAGGCTGTCAGCATAGGCTGTCAGATCGACGTTGGTGATACGCAGCGTAGGGGCCTGCTCATTCAGCATCAGCCTGCGGGCAGCCTCGCGGAAGCTGTCGTCCTGCATACATTCATTTATGTGCGCGTAGCCGGCAAGGTAGCCCAGATACGCCAGGAAGGAGTGGCTGCCGTTCAGCATCCGCAGCTTCATCTGCTCCCAGGGCAGGACATCCTCAACCATCTGTACGCCTGCAACCTCCCATTCCGGACGCCCGGCGACAAAGTTATCTTCCACTACCCACTGAATGAACGGTTCACAGCTGATGGCGCAGGGATCTTCAACGCCAAGTTCCTGGGTGATTTCCGCGAGTGAGGCGTCAGTGGCGGCGGGCACGATTCGGTCGACCATGGTGCCAGGGAAGCTCACGTGCGCCTCGATCCATCCGGCCAGCTCTGCGGAACGCTTTCCGGCCATGCCGAGAACGGCATTTTTCACCACGTGGCCGTTATCGGGAATGTTGTCGCAGGAGAGCACGGTAAACGCCGGCAGGCCGCGCTCGCGGCGGCGATGAAGCGCTTCGACCAGAATACCCGGCGCGGAATGCGGCTCAGACGGATGCTCAAGATCGTGCAGAATGCGGCTGTTGTGCATATCCAGTTTCCCCGTCGCCGGATCGATGCAGTAGCCTTTTTCGGTAATGGTGAGGGAGACAATGGCCACCTGCGGTTCGCAGAACTTCTCAATAATGGCTGCCAGCGAGTCGAGTTTTGCGTTCAGGCACTCTTTTACCGCACCGATAATAATGGGCTGATTGCCTTCGGCACCTTTCTCCAGCACGGTAAACAGATGATCCTGCGCGCGGAGCTGGCGCATGAGAACATCGCCGCTAAAGAGGCTAATCTCACAAATACCCCAGTCGCCTCCTTTGGCGTTCAGCACCCGGTTTGTTAACAACGCCTGATGCGCCCGGTGGAACGCGCCAAAGCCGAAATGGACGATGCGGGAGCGTAACTGCTCGCGATCGTAGCGGGGCTGCTGGACATGAGCAGGAAGCGCGGTGGAGGCAATAGTCTTCATGTAGTACACACCTGATTAACCATTAATTAACAATGCCAGTGTAAAGTTATATGACAACAAATTAAATTGGTAAGCCGTAAATATCCCGGTTATGTGAGTTTGATCAATCAATGTCGCGCGCTGTGTTGACCACTTCGATTAAACATGTATGGTAGTCGTCATTGAGGTAATCCATATTGGTATAACAACTTGAGAGGGTGGGGCAATGGAACAAACCTGGCGTTGGTACGGGCCGAACGATCCGGTTTCTCTTGATGATGTGCGTCAGGCTGGCGCAACGGGTGTGGTCACGGCGCTGCATCATATTCCGAACGGTCAGGTGTGGCCGGTGGAGGAAATCCAAAAGCGTCAGGCACAGCTGGCAGAGAAGGGTCTAACCTGGTCTGTCGTGGAAAGTATTCCGGTTCACGAAGATATCAAAACCCACTCCGGTGAGTGTGAAACCTGGATTGCGAATTATCAGCAGAGCATTCGTAACCTGGCGGCCTGCGGTATTGATACCGTCTGCTATAACTTTATGCCAATTCTGGACTGGACGCGTACCGACCTGGAATATGAAATGGCCGATGGTTCGAAGGCGCTGCGTTTCGATCAAATCGCTTTTGCGGCTTTCGAGCTGCACATTCTGAAGCGTCCGGGGGCGGAAGCAGACTACACCGCCGAAGAGCAGCAGCAGGCGCTGGCGTGGTTCAATGCCGCCAGTGAAGCGGACATTGAGAAGCTGGTTCGCAATATAATCGCGGGCCTGCCGGGGGCGGAAGAGGGCTATACCCTCGATCAGTTCCGCGCGCGCCTGGCGGAATATGGCGATATCGATAAAAACCAGCTGCGTGAAAACATGGCGCACTTCCTGCGCGCTATCGTGCCGGTGGCAGAAGAAGCGGGCGTGCGGCTGGCGGTTCATCCGGACGATCCTCCGCGCCCAATCCTTGGCCTGCCGCGTATCGTGTCGACCATTGAGGATATGCAGTGGCTAAAAGAGACGGTGGACAGCATCTACAACGGCTTTACCATGTGTACGGGCTCTTACGGCGTGCGTGCGGATAACGATCTGGTGCGGATGATCGAAACCTTTGGGGATCGCATTCATTTCACTCACCTGCGTGCAACCTGCCGTGAAGAGAATCCAAAAACCTTCCATGAAGCAGCCCACCTTGGCGGCGACGTGAACATGGTTGCGGTGGTGGATGCCATTCTCTCTGAAGAAGTACGTCGTAAGCAGGCGGGGGATGTACGTCCTATCCCGTTCCGTCCGGATCACGGGCATCAGATGCTGGACGATCTGCGCAAGAAAACGAATCCAGGGTATTCGGCGATTGGCCGTCTGAAAGGGATGGCGGAAGTGCGCGGTATCGAGCTGGCGCTGAAAATGACGAAGTATCCAGAGCTTCTGTAAGCCTGATTGCCCGGTGGCGCTACGCTTACCGGGCCTACGAAAAACCGGCTCTGAGGCCGGTTTTTGTGTTTTTGTAGGCCGGGTAAGGCGCAGCCGCCACCCGGCAAACGCCACAATCAGTCAGCGCGACCCATATAGCGTTTTTCTTCGATATGGATACGGATTTTCTCGCCCGCTGACAGGTATTCTGGCACCTGTACGACCAGACCGGTAGTCAGGGTAGCCGGTTTGTTACGCGCGCTTGCAGACGCGCCTTTGATGCCCGGTGCCGTTTCAACGATTTCCAGATCAACGGTCTGCGGCAGCTCCAGCGCCAGCAACACGCCATCCCAGGTCAGCACCTGCATGTCCGGCATTCCACCTTCAGGAATAAACAGCAGCTCTTCTTCGATCTGATCTTTGGTGAAGATATACGGGGTGTAATCTTCTTTATCCATGAACACGTATTCGTTGCCGTCGATATAAGAAAAATCAACGTAGCGACGGGTCAGGGTCACGGTATCCACGATATCGTCGCCTTTAAAACGTTCTTCCACTTTCAGGCCGGTACGGACATCGGAGAAACGCATTTTATACAGCGTTGCTGCGCCACGGGCGCTTGGTGCCTGAATGTCGATATCTTTCACAATCAGCAGTTTGCCGTTGTAATTCAGTACCATACCTTTCTTGATTTCGTTCGCTCTTGGCATTGCAGTAATCCTGTTTACGGGAGGTAAAAAATATCGCGCCAAATTACTCGCGCGCGGCCTTTCAGGCAAGCGGAATTCGTGGGTTTTGCTATCAATACATAAAAGGTGTTACTGTGCGCGCGATGCCCGACTGCGCGGGCATCTGCCACCAACAGAGAGCATGTATGGATTGTCGTTCCGACTGTGGCGCGTGCTGTACCGCACCGTCCATCTCAAGCCCCATTCCAGGCATGCCACAAGGCAAGCCTGCCAATACCCGCTGCGTTCAGCTCTCTGACTCCAACCTGTGCATGATCTTTGGCTCGCCTTTACGCCCGAAGGTGTGCTCCGGGCTCCAGCCTGACGCCGAAATGTGCGGCAGTACGCGCCAGCAGGCCATCACTTACCTGCTTGAGCTGGAAGCGCTCACCGCGCCTTAAACGTCTTTGATCCGCGTCAGGCAGCTCAACGTCAGGACGCACATCACCAGCGCAATCCAGAACACCGTATGATAGTTCCAGATTTCAGCCACAACGCCCGCCAGTGAGCCTGCAATAATCCAGCCCACGCGGGTGGTATTAGTATAAAGGGTGGTGGCAGCGCCTGCCTGACCCGGCATCAGATCCTGGAAGTAGAGCATGCCGATACCGGCCAGAATGCCGATATAAATGGCGTTCAGCAGCTGTAAAGCAAGAAGCAGCGCTGGCGTATGGACCGTCAGCATGCCGACATAAAACAGCAGCCCGGCAACGGCGGCGATGCGCATCAAAAAGCGCTTGCCGAAGCGCTTCGCGTAATAGCCCGCAATCAGCATGGTGGGGATCTCAAGCCCCGCGGCGGTTCCCATCATGATCCCGGCCAGCTTCTCCGGCAGATGCAACTCATCAATAATAAACAACGGCATATTAATGATATAGAGGCTGTTCGTTCCCCACATCAGCGTACAGATAATGAATAACAGTAGTGCGTCGCGCCGGTTACGCCGCGGTGCTTCCAGCGTACCGGTCGCCACTTTCGGCTCTTTACGCATGGAAGGCAGGAAGAACCATACCATTGCGCCACACACCACGAAGGCTACCGCCGCGCTGAGGTACATTACCGTAAAGCCAAAACCCATTGCCAGCGCGTAGGCGAGCGGGGGGCCAATCACCCACGCAAGCGATACCTGCGCGCGCAGTATCGAGCTGAACATCACCGCTTCCCGCCCGGTGCGGTCGGCATGCTCGCGGGCAAGGGCGAACATCTGCGGGTTGGCGGTCGAGCCGAAGCTGCTCAGGAACACCCCAACAAACAGCAGAATGAAATAGTTGCGGTTCCAGGCAAACAACACGCAGGCGAAAACGCCCAGCAGACAGCAAAAAACAATCAGGCTTTTGCGATCGCCTTTTCTGTCGGAACGCCCGGCCAGAAACTGGCTGACCAGGATGCCAATGATGGCGCTCCCGGTGAAGAAGAAGCCAACCATCGCCGGACGCGCGTGGACTTCGTTGGTCAGAAACAGGCTCAGCGTAGGCGTTTGTAACGCACCGGCAATACCGGTGAGGAAAGCAACAATCAAAAACGCCGTTGACGTCAAATCAAAGGGCTTTGGTGAGGCGGCAGCGGGGGTGTTATGCATGTTCAGTCTTTGCGAGTAACAGAGAGAGGCGGAGTTTACGCCGCCTGTCATTAAATAAACAGAGGGCAAAATCAAGATTGCCACAATAAATCAAAATAGCATTTCAGTTTAACGCTGTTTCGCTGAAGCGTGCTGAACCTGTTTGCTGAACATCAGCAAAAACCTCCCTATTGAAGAAGAAATGTGCTGCACTTCTAAATTCTGCAACAAGAAATGTAACTTTTCTTGCAACCTTTTGTAGAAAAGACAAGACTTCTTGAAACGTTTCAGCGCTATCTTGCATGTCCTGTAGAAGCAGGTTAGCGCATATTTTCTCAGTTAAGCTGAAACGATTCAATTTCAGCAGGAGAGGAGAATCATGTTCCAGTTATCTGTTCAGGATATCCACCCGGGCGAACAGGCCGGGAATAAAGAAGAGGCTATTCGCCAGGTCGCCGCTGCGCTCGTGCAGGCTGGCAACGTGGCGGACGGCTACGTCAACGGCATGCTGGCGCGTGAACAGCAGACCTCCACCTTCCTCGGTAACGGTATTGCAATTCCGCACGGCACCACGGACACCCGCGATCAGGTGCTGAAAACCGGCGTGCAGGTTTACCAGTTCCCGCAGGGCGTGCTCTGGGGCGAGGGGCAGGTGGCTTACGTGGCGATCGGTATCGCGGCCAGCGGTGACGAACATCTGGGCCTGCTGCGTCAGCTGACGCACGTGCTGAGCGATGATGCCGTCGCGGAACAGCTTAAATCCGCCACCACTGCTGAAGAGCTGCGTGCCCTGCTGATGGGCGAAAAACAGAGCGAAGCGCTGAAGCTGGATAATGAAACCCTGATGCTGGACGTCGTTGCGTCCGATCTGGTGACGCTCCAGGCGCTGAACGCGGCTCGCCTGAAAGAGGTGGGGGCGGCTGATACCGCCTTTGTGACCCGCACCATCAATGATAAGCCTTTAAACCTGGGTCAGGGCATCTGGCTGAACGACAGTGCTGAAGGCAACCTGCGCAGTGCTATCGCGGTCAGCCGTGCTGCGGTTGCCTTTGAGACAGACGGCGAACGCGCCGCGATGCTGGTAACGGTTGCCATGGCTGACGATCAGCCGGTTTCCGTGCTGAAGCGCCTTGGCGATCTGCTGCTGAACAATAAAGCTGAAAAACTGCTGAACGCAGACGCGGCGACGGTGCTGGCCGTGTTGACCAGCGACGATGCGCTGACGGACGACCTGCTGAGCGCGGAGTACGTGGTGCGTAACGAACACGGCCTGCATGCCCGTCCGGGCACCATGCTGGTGAATACCATTAAACAATTTGAAAGTGAGATCACCGTGACCAATCTGGACGGTTCGGGTAAACCAGCCAACGGGCGCAGCCTGATGAAAGTTGTCGCGCTGGGTGTGAAGAAAGGCCATCGTCTGCGTTTTACCGCGCAGGGTGCTGATGCTGAACAGGCGCTGAAAGCGATTGGCGACGCCATCGCGGCCGGTCTGGGGGAGGGCGCATAATGAGCAGACGTGTTGCGACCATTACGCTGAACCCGGCTTACGATCTGGTGGGCTTCTGCCCGGAAATTGAGCGTGGCGAAGTTAACCTGGTGCGAACCACCGGCCTGCATGCTGCAGGGAAAGGGATTAACGTGGCGAAGGTGCTGAAAGATCTCGGCATCGACGTCACCGTTGGCGGCTTCCTTGGCAAAGACAACCAGGACGGTTTTCAGCAGTTGTTCAGTGAACTGGGCATCGCCAACCGTTTTCAGGTTGTGCAGGGCCGTACCCGTATTAACGTTAAGCTGACCGAGAAAGACGGTGAAGTGACCGATCTGAACTTCTCCGGCTTCGAAGTGACCCCGGCTGACTGGGAGCGCTTCGTTGCCGATTCCCTGAGCTGGCTGGGCCAGTTTGACATGGTGTGCGTCAGCGGCAGCTTGCCGTCCGGCGTCAGCCCGGAAGCGTTCACCGACTGGATGACGCGCCTGCGCAGCCAGTGCCCGTGCATTATTTTTGACAGCAGCCGCGACGCGCTGGTCGCCGGTCTGAAAGCCTCGCCATGGCTGGTTAAGCCTAACCGCCGTGAACTGGAAATCTGGGCGGGCCGTAAGCTGCCAGAATTAAAGGATGTGATTGACGCTGCCCATGCGCTGCGCGAGCAGGGTATCGCTCATGTGGTGATTTCGCTGGGTGCAGAAGGTGCCCTGTGGGTTAACGCCTCCGGGGAATGGATTGCCAAACCGCCTTCTATGGAAGTGGTCAGCACCGTGGGTGCCGGGGATTCGATGGTTGGCGGCCTGATCTACGGTCTGCTGATGCGCGAATCCAGTGAACATACCCTACGCCTTGCTACCGCCGTTGCGGCCCTGGCCGTGAGCCAGAGCAATGTCGGTATTACCGATCGTACCCAGTTAGCCGCGATGATGGCGCGCGTTGACTTAAAACCTTTTAACTAACAGCAGGAGAGGAATAATGAAAACGCTGCTGATCATTGACTCCGGTCTCGGACAGGCTCGTGCCTATATGGCGAAGACCCTGCTGGGCGCGGCGGCACAAAAAGCGCACCTGGATATCATTGATAACCCGGGTGATGCTGAAATGGCGATTGTTCTGGGCGACAAAATCCCCGCGGACAGCGCCCTGAACGGCAAAAAAGTGTGGCTGGGCGATATTAATCGCGCGGTGGCACACCCTGAACTGTTTCTGAGCGAAGCAAAAGGTCATGCGACGGTTTACAGTGCACCCGTTGAGGCCGCGCCGGTCGCAACCGCTGGGCCGAAACGCATTGTTGCGGTAACGGCTTGCCCGACAGGTGTGGCTCACACCTTTATGGCGGCTGAAGCCATTGAAACCGAAGCGAAAAAACGCGGCTGGTGGGTGAAGGTTGAAACTCGCGGATCTGTTGGCGCGGGTAATGCCATCACGCCGGAAGAGGTGGCCGAAGCCGATCTGGTGATCGTGGCGGCCGATATCGAAGTGGATCTGGCGAAGTTTGCCGGTAAGCCGATGTACCGCACCTCAACCGGCCTGGCGCTGAAGAAAACTGCGCAGGAGTTTGATAAAGCGCTGGCGGAAGCCAAACCTTATCAGGCGACCGGTGCGGCTAAAACGCCTGGCGAAGGTAAGAAAGAGTCTGCGGGTGCCTATCGTCACCTGTTAACCGGGGTTTCCTACATGCTGCCGATGGTGGTGGCGGGCGGCCTGTGTATTGCGCTCTCCTTTGCCTTTGGTATCGAAGCCTTTAAAGAGCAGGGCACGCTGGCGGCAGCGTTGATGCAGATTGGTGGCGGCTCCGCGTTTGCGCTGATGGTGCCGGTGCTGGCGGGCTTTATCGCCTTCTCCATCGCTGACCGTCCGGGTCTGACGCCGGGTCTTATCGGCGGTATGCTGGCCGTGAGCACTGGTTCTGGCTTTATCGGCGGTATTATTGCCGGTTTCCTTGCCGGTTACGTGGCGAAGCTCATCAGCTCTAAGCTGAAGCTGCCGCAGAGTATGGAGGCGCTGAAACCTATCCTGATCATCCCGCTGATTTCCAGCCTGGTGGTCGGTCTGGCGATGATTTACCTGATTGGTAAGCCGGTCGCGGGCATTCTGGAAGGTCTGACCCACTGGCTGCAAACCATGGGGACGGCGAACGCGGTGCTGTTGGGCGCAATCCTCGGCGGTATGATGTGTACCGACATGGGCGGTCCGGTAAACAAAGCGGCATACGCGTTCGGCGTTGGCCTGCTGAGTACCCAGACCTACGCGCCGATGGCGGCGATCATGGCGGCAGGTATGGTGCCTCCGCTGGCACTTGGCCTGGCGACAATCATTGCCCGTCGTAAGTTCGATAAAGCGCAGCAGGAAGGCGGCAAAGCGGCGCTGGTGCTGGGTCTGTGCTTCATTACCGAAGGCGCAATCCCGTTTGCGGCGCGCGATCCAATGCGTGTTCTGCCATGCTGTATCGTCGGCGGTGCGGTAACGGGAGCTATCTCCATGGCGGTAGGTGCGAAACTGATGGCACCGCACGGCGGTCTGTTCGTCCTGCTGATCCCTGGCGCCATCACGCCGGTGCTGGGCTACCTGCTGGCGATTGTTGCCGGTACGCTGGTGGCGGGTCTGTCTTACGCGGTGCTGAAGCGTCCGGAAGCGGAAGTGGTCGCAAAAGCAGCCTAAAAGAGGTGTCGGGTGGCGGCTTCGCCTTACCCGACCTACAAAAAAGCCGGGTCGCGTTAAGCGCCCGGCTTTTTTTATGCCGCCTGTTCAGCGGTCTGCTGTGCCTTCAGCCAGGCAATCTCTTCTGCCCAGATATCCGGATTGATGGTTTCCAGCACCATTGGAATGCCGTCGAAGCGGGGATCCTGCATGATAAAGCGGAACGCATCGTGGCCGATATTACCTTCGCCCAGGCTGTGGTGACGGTCTACGCGGCTGCCGAACGCGCTTTTCGCATCGTTTAAGTGCATACCGCGAAGATACTTAAAGCCAACAATACGCTCGAACTCCTCGAAGGTATTTTTTGTGGCCTCGGTTGTGCGCAGATCATACCCGGCGGCAAACGCGTGGCAGGTATCAATGCACACGCCCACGCGGGATTTGTCTTCCACGCCGTCGATGATCGCCGCCAGATGCTCAAACTTAAAGCCGAGGTTGCTGCCCTGACCGGCGGTATTCTCAATCACCGCCGTCACGCCCTGGGTTTTATCCAGCGTCATGTTGATGGACTCGGCGATGCGCGCCAGACAGGCGTCTTCGTCGATTTGCATCAGATGGCTACCGGGATGGAAGTTCAGCAGCGTCAGCCCCAGCTGTTCACAGCGCTGAACCTCATCCAGGAATGCTTCGCGGGATTTTTCCAGCGCCTCAGCAACCGGGTGGCCGAGGTTAATCAGGTAGCTGTCGTGCGGGAGGATCTGCCCAGGCCCATAGCGGTATTTCTCGCAGGCGGCTTTGAAGTCATCAATCACTTCCGCGGTGAGGGGAGCTGCGCGCCACTGCCGCTGGTTTTTGGTGAACAGGGCGAAAGCGGTCGCCTCGATTTCGGCGGCGCGAATGGCGGCATTCGCAAGGCCACCGGCAGCGCTGACGTGCGCTCCAACATATTTCATAAAAAGACTCCTGTTAACCCGAAATGCCTATGATAGCGGGTTAACAGGAGAAGGACGAGATGGTTTATGCCAACAGGCTGTGTACCGCAAGGTTAATCGCACCGCCGCCAACAATCAGCCAGATGAACAGCACTAGCGCCATCAGCAGCGGTTTCGCCCCGGCTTTTTTCAGCGCGCTGACGTGCGTGGTGACGCCCAGCGCCGCCATTGCCATCGCCAGCAGGACCGTATCCAGCGTGACCAGCATATCCACCATCGCTTTTGGCAGCAGGTGGAAAGAGTTGAAGATAGCGACCACGATGAACAGGATCGCAAACCACGGAATGGTTATTTTGCTTTTCTCGCTGCCGCCTGCAGGAGCCAGCTGTTTAACCCGCGCCGCGAGGAAAATCAGGAACGGGGCCAGCATCATCACGCGCAGCATTTTGGCGATGACCGCCGCGTTTTCCGCTTCCGGATTAATGGCGTGACCTGCCGCCACCACCTGCGCCACTTCGTGCATGGTTGAGCCGATATAAATGCCGTAGGTTTCCGGGCTAAACCAGTGCGCCACCAGCGGATACATGGCTGGATACAGGAAGATCGCCAGCGTACCGAAGATAACTACCGTCGCGACGGCAACCGTGACTTTACTGGCTTCGGCTTTGACTACCGGCTCTGTTGCCAGTACAGCCGCTGCGCCGCAGATGCTGCTACCCGCACCGATCAGCCAGCTGGTCTGTTTGTCCAGTCCAAAGATCTTCTGGCCGATAAAGCACGCCAGTAAAAAGGTGCTCGAAAGGGTCAGGACGTCGATGGCAATCCCGCTGACACCCACATCCGCAATCTGCGAAAAGGTGAGACGGAAGCCATAAAGGATGATCCCGAGACGTAATAAATGCTGCTTGGCGAAAATCACGCCGCCGTCGCAGGATTTCCAGATATGCGGGTAAACGGTGTTCCCGACCACCATGCCGAGCAGAATGGCCAGCGTCAGGGCGCTGAACCCTGCACCGGCAACTGCCGGTATACTGCCACCCCATAAGGCCACGCCGGTAACCACGGCGCTGAGCGCGAGACCCGGCACGAAGTGCCACACTGTACGATGATGTTGTAAGGTGATTTCTGACATAACCTTCTCCTTTGTCTGGCTAAAGGTTACGGCGCTCTGGCTTAAAAATAAAATTGATTATATATTTATAATCAATCTTTATAAGTGGTAAGCAACCATGCACATTACATTGCGTCAGCTGGAAGTTTTTGCCGAGGTGCTGAAAAGCGGCTCGACAACCCAGGCGTCACAAATGCTGGCGCTCTCGCAGTCCGCCGTTAGCGCGGCCTTGACCGATCTTGAAGGGCAACTGGGCGTCCAGCTTTTCGACAGGGTAGGAAAGCGACTGGTGGTGAACGAACATGGCCGCCTGCTGTATCCGCGTGCCCTGGCCTTGCTTGAGCAGGCAACGGAGATCGAACAGCTGTTCCGCGAGGACAACGGCGCTATTCGCGTCTACGCCAGCAGCACGATCGGTAACTACATCCTGCCGGAAGTGATCGCCCGCTACCGCCGGGATTTTCCGACCCTGCCGCTGGAGATGAGCGTCGGCAACAGCCAGGACGTGATTAACGCGGTGATTGATTTCCGCGTGGACATCGGTCTTATCGAAGGGCCGTGCCACAACGTCGATATCATTGCGGAGCCCTGGCTTGAGGATGAGCTGGTGGTGTTTGCTTCCCCGGCCTCTTCTTTACTACAGGGCGAGGTTACGCTGGAGCGTCTGGCGCAGGCGCAGTGGATCCTGCGAGAGCAGGGCTCCGGCACGCGTGAGATTGTCGATTATCTACTGCTGTCCCATCTGCCGCAGTTCCAGCTAGGGATGGAGTTAGGTAACTCCGAGGCCATTAAGCATGCCGTACGTCATGGCCTGGGCATTAGCTGTCTTTCCCGACGGGTGATCGCCGAACAGCTGGAAACCGGCTCTCTGGTTGAGATCCCCGTTCCGCTGCCGAAGCTGGTGCGCACGCTGTGGTGCATCCACCATCGTCAGAAACACCTTTCCAGCTCGCTCCAGCGTTTTCTGCGCTATTGCGAGATGTAAAAGCGCCCCTCACCCTGGCCCTCTCCCCAAAGGGGAGAGGGAAAAATTATGCTTTACTTATAATCCTGGCCGAGTCATGAAGCTCTCTTATAACTGAGCATTTCTGCCGGAAGCAACGCAGATCGTCTGCTACAATCGCGCCTCATTTATTGAATGGACAGCATTTTCACATGGTTTCAGAAACTAAAACCACAGAAGCGCCCGCGCTACGTCGCGCACTTAAGGCGCGTCACCTGACGATGATCGCCATTGGCGGCTCCATCGGTACGGGTCTTTTCGTTGCCTCTGGCGCAACAATTTCGGCAGCCGGCCCGGGTGGGGCATTATTCTCTTATATCCTGATTGGCCTGATGGTCTACTTCCTGATGACCAGCCTGGGCGAACTGGCGGCATACATGCCGGTGTCTGGTTCGTTTTCGACCTACGGACAAAAATACGTTGAGGAAGGCTTCGGCTTCGCGCTGGGCTGGAACTACTGGTACAACTGGGCGGTGACCATCGCCGTTGACCTGGTCGCGGCACAGCTGGTGATGACCTGGTGGTTCCCGGACACGCCCGGCTGGATCTGGAGCGCCCTGTTCCTGGCGGTCATCTTCCTGCTGAACTACATCTCCGTGCGCGGTTTCGGCGAAGCGGAATACTGGTTCTCTTTGATTAAAGTGGCAACCGTCATCATCTTTATCGTCGTCGGTGTGGCGATGATCGTTGGTATTTTCAAAGGGGCCGAACCGGCGGGCTGGAGTAACTGGACAATAGGCGATGCGCCGTTTGCCGGGGGCTTCTCGGCGATGATTGGCGTGGCGATGATTGTCGGCTTCTCCTTCCAGGGCACCGAACTGATTGGCATTGCGGCCGGTGAATCCGAAAACCCGGAGAAGACCATCCCGCGCGCGGTGCGTCAGGTGTTCTGGCGTATCCTGCTGTTCTATGTGTTCGCGATCCTGATTATCAGCCTGATCATTCCGTATACCGACCCAAGCCTGCTGCGTAACGATGTGAAAGACATCAGCGTCAGCCCGTTCACCCTGGTCTTCCAGCACGCGGGTCTGCTCTCTGCGGCGGCGGTGATGAACGCGGTGATCCTGACGGCGGTACTGTCTGCGGGTAACTCCGGGATGTACGCCTCTACCCGCATGCTCTACACCCTGGCCTGCGACGGTAAAGCGCCGCGTATTTTCTCGAAACTGTCTCGCGGTGGCGTGCCACGCAACGCGCTGTATGCGACCACGGTGATTGCGGGTCTCTGTTTCCTGACCTCCATGTTCGGCAACCAGACGGTCTACCTGTGGCTGCTTAACACCTCTGGTATGACGGGCTTCATTGCCTGGCTGGGCATTGCCATCAGCCACTACCGTTTCCGTCGCGGGTACGTCAAGCAGGGTCATGATCTGAATAACCTGCCGTACCGGTCAGGGTTCTTCCCGCTGGGGCCGATCTTCGCCTTCGTTCTGTGCCTGATCATTACCCTGGGCCAAAACTATGAGGCCTTCCTTGCGGACACCATTGACTGGGGCGCCGTCACGGCCACCTATATTGGCATTCCGCTGTTCCTGATCATCTGGTTTGGCTACAAACTGACGAAAGGAACGCGCTTCGTTCGCTACAGTGAAATGGATTTCCCGGAACGATTTAAACAATAACCGCACTTCCTCTCTTTTAGCCCGCTCAATCGAGCGGGCTTTTTTATGGGCAGATCAGAAGCTGTAAGTCATGCCAACGGTATAGCGACGGCCATCCAGCACGGTGTCATACGTATCGTAGTCAATCTGCTTATCGAGCATGTTATATACACCGGCAGTAACCAGCAGGTTTTTGTTGGCGTTGTAGCGCATACCGACATCCACCTGAGTGTAGGACGGTGTGCCCTGAGACATAGACGTGCGGCTCAGGTACTCAGACGTTTTACCGCGCAGGTTCAGACGGCTCCAGAAGCCGACGTCGGGCGTCGCCTGCCAGTCCAGGGTGGTGTTGAACATGTGTTTTGGCATTTTGTTCAGTGGCTTGCCGGAGAACTGGCCGCTCTTCTGCTCGGATTCCGTATAGGTGTAGTTTGCAGTCCAGTTCACATCGCGCGTGATTTTCCAGCCGAAGGAGGACTCCACACCGCGCATATTGGCTTTGTCCACGTTGACGCGATCGCTGACGAAATCATAGCTATGATCGCCAATCGTACAGGCGGGATCGGCGCTGCTGTTACAGCGGCGAACTTCCGTAATTTTATCCTTGAAGTCGGTATTAAACAGCGTCACACCGGCATTAAGGTTATCGTTGTTATCCCAGAGCAGGGCGAGCTCTTCGCTCAGGCTCTTCTCGGGTTTCAGATCCGGGTTGCCGACGATGATACCGTCAAGACGGCCGCCACCTGTCACCTGGCCCCAGCTGGCAGACGACTGACGCAGATCCGGCGCACGATAGCCAGCAGAAACCCCGCCTTTCAACGTCCACTGATCGGCCAGGTGCCATACGCCGTAACCGCGCGGCGTCCAGTTCGTCCCGTAGTTTTGGTCTTTGTCCATACGCAGGCCGCCGGTCAACGTAAAGCTTTCCGTCATTGACCATTCATCTTCGGCAAACAGGGCCCAGCTCCAGCGCGTCAGTTTGTTCAGGCCGTCAGCAGCTTCCAGCTGATTACCGTTGTCGCGCAGTTTCTCATAGCGGTACTGCCCGCCGAGGGTCAACGTATGATCGCCGAGGAAGATCTGGTTCTGGTTGTTAAAGGTGGTGTTGTAGGAACGCATTTTGCGACCTGGATTATTGGTCTCTTCCTGCTGGATATAGCTGGTGGTATTGAAGTCGTCGTAATAACCACTGTGGGTTAACGAGTAGGTCGTGTGCTCATAGCGCGAGTCGCTTTTGGTATTTGGCGTACAGGTTGTTCCCCGGCAGGTTTCAGCTGCTTTCGACATCCCCGGGGTGCTGTTTCTGTCCTGAAGCTCGCGAGCAAAGTCGAGATCGAAATCGTTCTTCTCGTCCGGCGTGAAGTTCAGCGTAATGCCACCGTTACGCATTTTCTGCTCGTTATAGCCGTTCACGATTTTATCTTCTGCGCGGCGTGACAACAGCCCCGTCACTTTTGCACCCAGCAGCCCGTCAATCAGGGGACCAGAGGCGTAGGCGTTGGTCTGGAAGATATCGCCGGAGTCATGATTTTCCTGGAAGGTTGCATCGCCATGCAACGAACCGGTCCAGGCTTTGGTGTTCGAGACTTTTTTGGTAATGACGTTAATGACGCCACCCATAGCATCGGAGCCGTAAAGCGAGGACATCGGGCCGCGGATGACCTCGATGCGCTCAATGGACTCCAGCGGCGGCAGCCAGCCTTGTTCAATACCCGAGTTGTCGCTGTTTGGGCGGGTGCTTCGCGTACTGACGCGTTTGCCGTTCACCAGGAACAGGGTGTACTGAGAGGCCATGCCGCGAATACTGATATCACTGCTACTTCCACCGCCGGTGACGACGACGCCCGGGACATCTCTCAGGGCATCGGTAACATCACGGTAGGCTTTATCTTCAATCTGCTGTTTTGAAATCACAGAGATGGAGGCGGGGGCATTCTGGATCTTTTGTTCAAAACCCGTCGCGGTAACGACAACGGTATCCTGATCGGCTGCGTGAACGAAGGGGGAACATGTGGCAGCGCCAATGGCGACGGCCAGGAGCTTAATGCGTGGTATTGTCATTTGTACATTCCGTATAAAAATGAAAAAAACTCCATCGGGATAACCCTGAGAACTGTATGTTTTTGTCTTGTAAGAACTCTTTGAGATGGAGAAGAGCCTGGAATTGTACAAAAGAATGTAGAATTGTAAACACAAATGATAATTGAAATCATTTGTGTTTGAGTGAGGGCGACGGAAAACAGGCTGGATTCAAGCGGATAGGATTATGTAAATGAGGGGAAAGGCCCGACAGGCGAGAGGCTATCGGGCAAACAGCTGTATTTACGCGAACAAATGTGTCGCATGGAAGCGAAGATGATCTTCAATAAAGGACGCCATAAAGTAATAGCTGTGATCGTATCCCGGCTGTATGCGCAGCGTCAGCGGCCAGTCCTTCTGGCGCGCGGCTTCCGCCAGCACCGCAGGCTGTAACTGCCCGGCGAGGAACTGATCGGCATCACCCTGATCCACCAGCATCGGGATAGCGTCTTCTGGCTGGCTTGCCAGCAACAGCGCACAGCTGTCCCATTCCTGCCATTTCTCTGCATCCTCACCCAGATAGTGCGTGAAGGCTTTTTGCCCCCACGGCACCTGCGTTGGGTTCACAATCGGCGCAAATGCGGACACGCTGGTGTATTTCCCCGGATTTTTCAGCGCCATTATCAGCGCCCCGTGGCCACCCATCGAATGTCCGCTTATCGCGCAGCGCTCGCTGACCGCGAACTGAGAGTGCACCAGGGCAGGCAGTTCATCGCGAATGTAGTCATACATGCGGTAATGGCTCGCCCAGGGTTGTTCCGTGGCGTTGAGATAGAACCCGGCGCCTTTACCCAAATCGTATCCGGCATCGTCGGCCACGTCCTCGCCACGCGGGCTGGTATCTGGCATCACCAGCGCAATGCCCAGTTCGGCAGCAATACGCTGGGCACCCGCTTTGGTGGTGAAGTTTTCGTCGTTGCAGGTCAGGCCTGAAAGCCAGTACAAGACCGGTGGATTGTCCGCAGGGGGCAGGAAAATGCTGAACGTCATAGCACAGTTCAGCGTGGTGGAGTCGTGCCGCCAGCGCTGCTGTCGACCTTCAAAACAACGATGCTCTTCGAGCAGTTCCATGCAGTGCTCCTTATCCGAAAGACTATTCATAAAACGCATAATACAGAGTTTTCATTGACCTGTGAGCAACTTTCACTTTCGCAGGACGGCGAGATGTTGCATCATAAATTTACTTTTCTTTAACAATTGGAGCGATCATGGCGCTGCGTATCGCGCTCAGCGGATTTGTGGTTCTGGTCGTGGCGATGGGGATAGGGCGCTTCGCCTTCACGCCTCAGGTGCCGCTGATGATTACCGCCGGGCAACTCACGCTCACCAGCGCGGGGCTGGTGGCGGCAATGAACTACCTGGGCTATCTGGTGGGGGCATGGGATGCTATGCGCGCTCATCGCTTCGTTGAAACGCGTCTCTGGCTTGGCATCACTGGCGCGGTGGCGCTGACGCTGCTCTCTGCGGCGGCAGATAATGCCGTCGTTCACGGTCTGCTGCGCTTTGTAATCGGCTGCATGAGCGGCTGGTCGATGGTGCTGATTGCCGCCTGGACCAACGAGCGGCTGGGGCAGCTGGGCAAGCCGGGGCTTAGTGCAGCCGTCTTTGCCGGACCCGGGGCAGGCATCGCCCTGAGTGGCCTGCTGGCGGTCTATATTCAGGCGAGCTCCCTGTCTGCCGGCGCGGCATGGCAAATCTACGGCGTACTGGCGCTGGTGCTGATTGCGCTGGTGGCGCGCTATCTGCCGCGCGCGGGCCAGCTTCATCGCCCCGGTACCGCGCCTGAGCCGCTGTTGTTGACCGCGGATCTCAGGCGTCTGGTCTGGAGCTACAGTCTGGCAGGATTCGGCTATATCCTCCCCGCGACCTTCCTGTCGCAAATGGCGGCGGTGCGTTTCCCCGGCAGCCTGTTTGCCCAGTTTGTCTGGCCAATATTTGGCGCCGCCTCGGTGGTGGGGATTGCGATCAGTATTGCCCTGCGGCATACATCAAGCGCTAACCGCAGGCTGGCGATTGTTCTCTGGTTACAGGGGATAGGCGTGCTGGCGGCCTGGCTGCTGCCGGGCATTGGCGGCTTGCTGACGGGTGGGCTGCTGGTGGGCGGCGGGTTCCTCTGCGCCGTGCAGCTCTCTCTTCTGTACGGTCGCGAGCTGGCGCCAGATCATACGCGTTATATGGCGGGACTGCTCACCACCGGGTATGCCATTGGTCAGCTGATTGGTCCGGTCACGTCGGCACTCTCGACCTGGCTCACGCACCGGCTGGAACCTGCGCTGGGGCTGGCGGGGATTGCGCTGTTCGCTGGCGGAGCGTTAGTCTGGAACCGTCAGGCTGAAAGGCAACAGCAATTGCAATAATTATCGACGTGAATACTGGATTATGTGCGTCGCCTCACGCACAATGAGCGCACACTTTTGCCACAACGAGGGCAAAAGACGCCACACCTGCAGGAGAAAAGAATGTCATCACTCAGTAAAGAAGCAGCCCTTGTCCATGAAGCGCTGGTTGCGCGCGGTCTTGAAACGCCACTGCGCCCGCCCGTGCAGGAGCTGGACAATGTTACCCGCAAGAGTCTGATCGCCGGCCATATGACGGAGATCATGCAACTGCTGAATCTCGATCTGAGCGACGACAGCCTGATGGAGACGCCGCACCGCATCGCGAAAATGTACGTCGACGAAATTTTCTCCGGCCTGGATTACGCGAACTTCCCGAAAATCACCGTCATTGAAAACAAGATGAAGGTCGATGAGATGGTGACGGTACGCGATATCACGCTGACCAGCACCTGCGAGCATCACTTTGTGACCATCGATGGTAAAGCGACGGTGGCCTATATTCCAAAAGATACGGTCATTGGCCTGTCCAAGATCAACCGCATCGTGCAGTTCTTTGCCCAGCGTCCTCAGGTGCAGGAGCGTCTGACGCAGCAGATCCTGACCGCACTGCAAACCCTGTTGGGGACTAACAACGTGGCGGTGTCTATCGACGCGGTTCACTACTGCGTGAAAGCACGTGGCGTGCGTGATGCAACCAGCGCGACTACCACCACCTCGCTGGGCGGCCTGTTCAAATCGAGCCAGAACACCCGCCAGGAGTTTCTGCGCGCCGTGCGCCACCACAACTAATCAGACAGGGCAGGGACCATGGAGCGAAACGTCACGCTCGATTTTGTTCGCGGCGTCGCCATTCTCGGTATCCTGCTGCTGAATATCAGCGCCTTCGGTCTGCCGAAGGCCGCCTATCTGAACCCTGCATGGTATGGCGACATCACGCGCAGCGACGCCTGGACGTGGGCAATCCTTGATCTCTTCGCACAGGTTAAATTTCTGACCCTCTTTGCGCTTCTGTTTGGCGCGGGACTTCAGCTTCTCCTCAAACGCGGTACGCGCTGGATCCAGTCGCGTTTAACGCTGCTGGTTATCCTCGGTTTTATTCACGGGCTGCTTTTCTGGGACGGCGATATTCTGCTCGCGTATGGTCTGGTGGGCCTGATTTGCTGGCGGCTGATCCGCGACGCGCCCGGTGTAAAAAGCCTCTTTAACACTGGCGTGATGCTCTATGTCATGGGACTGACCGTGTTATTGCTGCTTGGCATGATTGCCGATGCTTCCACCAGTCGTTCGTGGATCCCGGATGCGGCCAATCTGCAATATGAGCAGTTCTGGAAGCTGAAAGGCGGCATAGAAGCGATCGGCAACCGGGCCGATATGCTCGGCGATAACCTGCTGGCGCTGGGGGCGCAATACGGCTGGCAGCTGGCGGGGATGATGCTGATGGGCGCAGCCCTGATGCGCACCGGCTGGCTGAAAGGAGAATTTAGCCTGCGACACTATCGTCTCACAGGCGCTGGCCTGGTACTGCTCGGCGTGATGATTAACCTTCCGGCGGTGATCGTACAGTGGCATCTTCAGTGGGATTACCGCTGGTGCGCCTTCCTGTTGCAGGTGCCGCGAGAGCTGAGCGCGCCGTTCCAGACCATTGGCTATGCGGCGCTGATCTATGGCTTCTGGCCCCGGCTTTCTCGCCTGTGGATCGTCAGTGCGGTGGCCTGCGTTGGACGGATGGCGTTAAGCAATTACATCCTGCAAACGCTGATATGCACCACGCTTTTCTACCGATTCGGCCTGTTTATGAAATTCGACCGCCTGACGCTGCTGGCGTTTGTTATTCCGGTCTGGATTGTTAACGTGGTGTTTTCAGTTATCTGGCTGCGTTTTTTCCGCCAGGGCCCGCTGGAGTGGGTATGGCGACGGTTAACCGCCCTTGCGTCGGGCGTGTCATTGCGTAATACATCCAGATAACGATCTGGATCACAATCATTAACAAAACGGATGTAAGCGTTTTCATCTGTGTGAGCTTCTTCACGTAGTCTCCTCTCTCTCGCTGCCAAAATAGCCACCTTGCTAAACACAGGGGGTGTCTGTGAGTTGCTGCAATCCTTTTAAGGGTGGTGAATATGATCACCATTCGTGACGTCGCCCGCCAGGCGGGTGTTTCTGTTGCTACTGTCTCCCGCGTGCTGAACAACAGTGCGCTGGTCAGCCCTGAAACGCGTGAAACCGTAATGAAAGCCGTGACCCAGCTGGGGTACCGGCCAAACGCCAATGCTCAGGCGCTGGCGACGCAGGTCAGCGATACCATTGGCGTCGTGGTGATGGACGTGTCGGACGCCTTCTTCGGCGCGCTGGTCAAAGCGGTGGACGTCGTTGCTCAGCAGCACCAGAAATATGTGCTGATTGGCAACAGCTATCACGAGGCTGAAAAAGAGCGTTATGCCATTGAGGTACTGATCCGCCAGCGCTGTAACGCCCTGATTGTGCACTCAAAAGCCCTGAGCGATGAAGAGCTGGCCGGGTTTATGGAGCAGATCCCCGGTATGGTGCTGATCAACCGTATCGTCCCCGGTTATGCGCATCGCTGCGTCGGTCTGGATAACATCAGCGGCGCGATGATGGCGACGCGGATGCTCATCAGCAACGGCCATCAGCGCATTGGTTATCTGGCTTCCAGCCACGGTATTGAAGACGACATGATGCGCCGTGAGGGCTGGCAAAACGCCCTGAAAGAGCAGGGCATTGCGCCGCTGGAGAGCTGGGTAGGTACCGGTTCGCCGGACATGCAGGGCGGTGAAGCGGCAATGGTTGAACTGCTGGGGCGTAACCTTCAGCTGACCGCCGTGTTTGCCTATAACGACAGCATGGCGGCAGGTGCGCTTACCGCGCTGAAAGATAATGGCATTGCGGTGCCGCAGCATTTATCGCTGATCGGTTTTGATGATATCCCAATTGCCCGTTACACCGATCCGCAGCTGACAACGGTGCGTTACCCCATTGCGTCGATGGCGAAACTGGCAACAGAGCTGGCGTTACAGGGGGCGGCAGGGCTGTTAGATCCTGACGCAACGCATTGTTTTATGCCGACTTTAGTACGCCGCCATTCGGTCGCTATCCGACAAACTGTGGCTCCGATCACTAACTGATAACATCACGTGATGTAACCGTTTTCAATCTGTGAGTAAATTCACAGTATCTTAACAAGCCGCTGTCTATGATGTCAGCGTTTTAGGGGCTGAAACACAATGTAACGGTGATTATTCACTTTTACCGTTACCAGAAAGCCTCAAACAACGAATAAAACGCATTTCTGGAGCGTTACCGAACACGGAAGCTGGACATTTTATAAGTGAACTTCGGCGATCAGTAACGTTTTATTAACATCTGCCCGCCGACCGTTTTTCACAAGAACTACCCTGCATAAAAAAAACCGGAGATACCATGAATAAGAAGGTGTTGACTCTGTCTGCTGTCATGGCAAGCATGCTTTTTGGCGCAGCAGCACACGCAGCGGATACCCGTATTGGCGTGACTATCTATAAATACGACGACAACTTCATGTCCGTTGTGCGTAAAGCAATTGAAAAAGATGCTAAATCAGCGCCAGACGTGCAGCTGCTGATGAATGACTCCCAGAATGACCAGTCTAAACAGAACGATCAGATTGACGTTCTTCTGGCAAAAGGCGTGAAAGCGCTGGCTATTAACCTGGTTGACCCGGCTGCGGCAGGTACGGTGATCGAGAAAGCACGCGGCCAGAACGTGCCGATTGTCTTCTTCAACAAAGAGCCTTCCCGTAAAGCGCTGGACAGCTACGATAAAGCGTATTACGTGGGTACTGACTCCAAAGAGTCCGGGATTATCCAGGGCGATCTGATTGCGAAACACTGGGCGGCGAACCCAAACTGGGATATGAACAAAGATGGTCAGATTCAGTTCGTTCTGCTGAAAGGCGAACCGGGCCATCCGGATGCTGAAGCACGTACCACCTACGTTATTAAAGAGCTGAACGACAAGGGCCTGAAAACCCAGCAGCTGGCGTTAGACACCGCAATGTGGGACACCGCTCAGGCGAAAGATAAGATGGATGCGTGGCTCTCTGGCCCGAACGCCAACAAAATTGAAGTGGTCATCGCCAACAACGATGCAATGGCAATGGGTGCAGTTGAAGCGCTGAAAGCACACAACAAATCCGCCATTCCTGTATTCGGTGTGGATGCCCTGCCAGAAGCGCTGGCGCTGGTGAAATCTGGCGCAATGGCCGGTACCGTGCTGAACGATGCTAACAACCAGGCGAAAGCCACCTTCGATCTGGCGAAAAACCTCGCTGATGGTAAAGGCGCTGCTGACGGCACCAGCTGGAAAATTGAAAACAAAATCGTTCGCGTTCCTTACGTGGGCGTAGACCAGTCCAACCTGGCTGAGTTTATCGGTAAATAAGTTATCTGAATTGTCTTCACTGGGCGCAATTCGTTGCGCCCTTTTATAACGCGATATGCGAGGCCAACAAGGTATAATTATGGTCAGCACAACTACTCAGTCGTCCGGTGAATACTTGTTGGAAATGACCGGTGTTAACAAGTCATTCCCCGGTGTTAAGGCGCTCGATAATGTTAATTTAAAAGTTCGTCCTCACTCTATTCATGCGTTAATGGGTGAAAACGGTGCGGGTAAATCAACATTATTAAAATGCCTTTTTGGGATCTATCAAAAAGATTCTGGCAGCATTCTTTTTCAGGGAAAAGAGATCGACTTCCATTCAGCGAAAGAAGCGCTGGAGAACGGTATCTCGATGGTACACCAGGAATTAAACCTGGTTCTACAACGTTCAGTTATGGATAATATGTGGTTGGGCCGCTATCCAACCAAAGGTGTCTTTGTCGATCAGGATAAAATGTATCGCGACACCAAAGCCATTTTCGATGAGCTGGATATTGATATTGACCCGCGCGCACGCGTCGGGACATTATCCGTTTCCCAGATGCAGATGATCGAAATTGCCAAAGCGTTCTCCTATGATGCGAAAATCGTGATCATGGATGAACCGACATCGTCATTAACGGAAAAAGAGGTTAACCACCTTTTTACCATCATCCGTAAGCTGAAAGATCGCGGCTGCGGCATTGTCTATATCTCACATAAAATGGAAGAGATCTTCCAGCTGTGCGATGAAATTACCATCCTGCGCGATGGCCAGTGGATTGCCACCCAGCCGCTGGAAGGGCTGGACATGGACAAGATCATCGCCATGATGGTTGGCCGTTCATTGAACCAGCGCTTCCCGGATAAAGAAAACAAGCCGGGCGAAGTGATTCTGGAGGTGCGTAACCTGACCTCACTGCGTCAGCCGTCCATCCGCGATGTCTCTTTCGATTTGCACAAGGGCGAGATCCTTGGTATCGCAGGGCTGGTGGGCGCTAAGCGCACCGATATCGTGGAAACCCTGTTTGGTATCCGTGAGAAAGCCGAGGGCACCATTACCCTGCACGGTAAGAAAATCAACAACCACAACGCCAATGAAGCCATTAATAATGGTTTTGCGCTGGTGACGGAAGAGCGGCGTTCCACCGGTATTTACGCTTATCTTGATATTAACTTTAACTCGTTAATTTCTAATATTCGCAATTACAAAAACAAGGTCGGGTTGCTGGATAATTCCCGCATGAAGAGCGATACCCAATGGGTGATTGACTCCATGCGCGTGAAAACGCCGGGCCACCGCACGCAAATTGGCTCACTCTCGGGAGGGAACCAGCAGAAAGTCATTATTGGTCGCTGGCTATTAACCCAGCCTGAAATACTGATGCTGGATGAACCTACGCGCGGTATCGACGTGGGTGCAAAATTCGAGATTTACCAGCTGATCGCAGAGCTGGCGAAAAAAGATAAAGGGATCATTATTATTTCTTCCGAAATGCCGGAATTGTTAGGGATCACAGACCGTATTCTGGTTATGAGCAATGGTCTCGTTGCCGGTATTGTTGAAACCAAAACGACAACGCAAAACGAAATTTTGCGTCTTGCGTCTTTGCACCTTTAAGATCAGGGGCTCCTCATGAGTGCGTTAAATAAAAAAAGTTTTCTCACTTATCTGAAAGAAGGCGGTATTTACGTTGTTCTTTTAGTCTTGCTGGCGATAATTATTTTCCAGGACCCAACGTTCTTAAGTCTGCTGAACTTAAGTAATATTCTGACCCAGTCTTCCGTACGTATTATCATCGCGCTGGGCGTGGCTGGGCTCATCGTTACCCAGGGGACAGACCTTTCGGCAGGGCGCCAGGTGGGTCTGGCGGCGGTTATTGCGGCAACCCTGTTGCAGTCGATGGAAAACGCCAACAAGGTGTTCCCGGAGATGGCGACCATGCCGATTTTCGTGGTGATCCTGATCGTATGCGCCATCGGCGCGGTAATTGGCCTGATTAACGGCATCATCATTGCTTACCTGAACGTGACGCCATTCATCACCACGCTTGGCACGATGATCATCGTTTATGGTATCAACTCCCTGTACTACGATTTCGTCGGCGCGTCTCCAATCTCTGGCTTCGAAAGCGGCTTCTCGACCTTCACGCAGGGGTTTGTTGCGCTGGGCAGCTTCCGTCTCTCCTATATCACCTTCTATGCGCTGATTGCGGTGGCGTTCGTCTGGATCCTGTGGAACAAAACCCGCTTCGGTAAAAACATCTTTGCTATCGGCGGCAACCCGGAAGCGGCGAAAGTCTCCGGCGTCAACGTGGCTCTGAACCTGCTGATGATTTATGCCCTGTCCGGTGTGTTCTACGCCTTCGGCGGAATGCTGGAAGCAGGCCGTATCGGCTCTGCCACCAACAACCTCGGTTTTATGTACGAGCTGGATGCGATTGCGGCCTGCGTGGTCGGCGGCGTCTCCTTCAGCGGCGGCGTGGGTACCGTGCTGGGCGTGGTGACCGGTGTGATCATCTTCACCGTGATCAACTACGGCCTGACCTACATCGGCGTGAACCCGTACTGGCAGTACATCATCAAGGGCGCGATCATTATCTTCGCGGTTGCCCTGGATTCACTGAAGTACGCGCGTAAGAAATAAGTTCTTCAGAATGGAAAGGCCCGCTCACGTAGCGGGCCTTTTTTTGCCCGGTGGCGCGACGCTTATCGGGCCTACAAAATCGCGATCGTAGGTCGGGTAAGGCGAAGCCGCCACCCGACGTCAGTTATTACTTCTTCTGCATTTCCAGCAGCTGCTCCGGCGTCACCGCCGGATAACCTTGCGCATTTTCAGGCACTTCGTGCATCGTTGGGATCGGCACCAGCGGGCCTAAAAAGCGCGGTTCACGTTTGAACAGATACAGGTCAGCCAGCGCGCCAAAACGGGCGCCAAACTCGCGTACGCGCACGCTCAACATATCCTTTGGCGACGGCACGGCGTAGCACTGGGCCTGGATCCCCATATGCAGGGCGATAAACAACGCCCGCTCGCAGTGGAAACGCTGGGTGATGATGATGAAATCGTTGGTGTCGAACACCTTGCGGGTACGCACGATGGAATCAAGCGTGCGGAACCCGGCGTAGTCGAGCACGATATCGGCCGGGTCGACGCCTGCGGCAATCAAATCTTTGCGCATCGTCACCGGCTCGTTATAGCTTTGCAGGGCGTTATCGCCGCTTAACAGCAGATAGTTCACCTTGCCGCTGTTATAGGCGTTCAGTGCGCCCTGAATACGATACCGGTAATACTGATTGATGACGCCGGTGCGGTAATACTTGGCGGTGCCAAGCACCACGCCAACCTGGCGGTAGGGGAGGTCCTGTAGGTCATCAAAAATGTAGGGAGCTGTTTTCCAGCTCATCCAGCGGTCGAGACCCAGCACGATCAACAGCAGTATGCCGACCAGGACAGACAGGCTGTAAAACACGCGCTTTAACATGCAGATGGCTCTTACCGATGATGAAATTTCCCTCAGGCTACTGTACCCGCCTGGTTAGCGCAAGAAACAGCGATTCAACTGAGGGGTTTTTCGTCAGACTGGCGGGCAAATTTGCCCGCCGAACAGATTATGCCAGCAGCACGCGGTCGATGGTTGAACAGCCCAGCGCTTTCAGCGTGGCTGCGGTCGCGTCCCACTGGATCAGCGGTGCATCGGCCTTTTCAGCGAGGATCGCGCGCTGAATATCCGGGTAGTCATACCCGTTCAGGCTGAGCAGGTTCAGGGCGCCCTGGAGCGGAGGCAGCGTCGGGTTAAACGCGGCGTTCTCTGCATAGCTGCCGGTGAAGATGCGGCCGTCGCGGCACTGAAGGGCGACGCCGCTTGGTGATTTGCTGTATGGCGTGTGGCTTTTATTGGCGGCGGCAATGGCCGCTTCGCTGAGCGCATCCCCTGAGAGCGCGTAACCGTGGTCCTGCTCGTCCATCAGCAGGGTTTTGATCTCAAGATCTTTAGGGCCAAAAGCATCCGGCAGGTAATCACCCAGCGTATGCGGCGCGCGTCCCGGCAGGTTGATACGCAGTTCAAGACCGCTGTTCAGCTCATTCATAAACTGGCGGCAGTGGCCGCAAGGGGTATAGTTGACGGTGATGGCGCGCAGGGCCTTTTCGCCGCGCAGCCAGGCGTGACTGATGGCACTCTGCTCCGCATGAACGGTTTGCTGCATGGTCGCACCGAGAAATTCCATGTTCCCGCCGAAGTACCAGGTCCCGCTCACGCCGCGCGCAATTGCGCCTACGTTAAAATGGGAAAGGTCAGCGCGGGCGCAAGCAGCCGCCAGCGGAAGCAGGGCGAAAGCCAGCGCGTCTTCGTCCAGCCCCGTTGCCTGTTTAAGCGTCGTGACCTGATCTGCCGTCAGCAGGGCGGGGAAATGCGCATCCGCCAGAACCGGAGCCAGGGCTGATTGCAAATTCTCTGCAAGCTGAGAGAAAGCAGCTTGAAAACGTGGATGCATGACGTTGCCTCATCAAGGTTAATGGATCGGTAGTGTACGGAGCCGTACGGCCTTTATATGTGATCCAAATCTCATTATGTATGCAACTTATGAAATGAAAATGAAATTTGCGCGACGCATCGCAAATTTTAGCCCATTACTGCCAGAATAATCGGGAAGATAAACGGCGCAAGCAGGGAGGTTATAATCCCGCAGATCACCAGCGCCAGCGAGCTGAATGCCCCTTCCTGATAATCCAGCTCCGCGCAGCGTGCGGTGCCCAGCGCGTGCGAGGCGGTACCCATCGCCAGACCGCGCGCCGCTTTGGTCCGGATTTTCATGATATTCAGCAGCGTATGACCAAACACCGCGCCCAGGATACCGACGAAAATCACGCACACGGCGCTGATGGCCGGAATGCCGCCGATGCTGCCGCCCACGGCCATGGCAATCGGCGTAGTAACGGATTTAGGCAGGATAGAGGCGGCGATCTGCGGCGATGCGCCCATCAATAAGGCCACCGAGGTACCAGTGATCATCGCAACAAGGCTACCCACAAAGCAGATGGTAATGATGGATTTCCAGCGCGCGCGGATCTGATGCAGTTGCTCATATAAAGGAAACGCCAGCGCCACCACGGCAGGCTGCAACAAATCGTTGAGGATCTTGCTCCCGGCGAAGTAACGTTCATAAGAAATGCCGGTGAGCAGCAGAAAAGGAATAATCACCACCATGGCGACCAGCAGCGGGTTGAGCAACGGCATTTTGAAACGAACCGCAAGCTTACGCGCAGCAAAGAACACCACCAGAGTTAACGGCAGGGACCACCAGATATTCGCCATCATTTTTTTGTTTTCTCCCCGATGACCTTACGTTCGCCATGCACAATGTGTGAGCTCCAGCTGACAACCAGGAAAACCACCAGCGTACTGATGGCGCAGGAGACCACTATCGGGCCGAACTGCGCCTTAAGCACATCGTAATACTGCATAACCCCAACGCCGATAGGCACAAAAAGCAGGGCCATATAGCGAATGAGAACGAAGCACCCCGGGTTGACCCATTTCGCGGGCAGCACCTGTAATGCCAGCAGCACAAACAGGATCAACATGCCGATAATGCTGCCGGGGATGGTAATAGGCAGCAGCGACGCGATAAAAATGCCGGCGTACAGGCAGGCATAAATCAGGACGAAGGCGCGAAGGTATTGCCAGATAGTATTCAGTGATTTGCTCATGGTGAAAGTCCTTGCTGAGACGTATTCATCATACAATTAAACCTGAAAATGTGCCACGGATCACATCATGAATTTTGGGCATACCAGACATTCCTGAATGGAACGCCGGGCTTTCAACATACATAGAGAGCAGCTACTATAGCGCGTCTTTTTTCACAGGTACTCAGAATGCGTGTTTTACTGGCCCCGATGGAAGGCGTGCTCGACTCTCTCGTGCGCGAGCTGCTTACCGAGGTGAACGATTACGATCTCTGCGTGACGGAGTTTTTGCGCGTGGTCGATATGTTGCTGCCAGAAAAATCATTTTATCGTCTCTGTCCGGAATTGCATCGTCAGAGCCGCACCCCCTCCGGTACGCTGGTGCGCGTCCAGCTGCTCGGCCAGTATCCTGAGTGGCTGGCGGAAAACGCCGCCCGCGCGGTAGCGCTTGGCTCGTACGGTGTCGATCTTAACTGCGGCTGTCCGTCAAAGCTGGTCAACGGCAGCGGCGGCGGGGCGACGTTACTCAAAGATCCGGAATTGATTTATCGCGGCGCAAAGGCCATGCGTGAGGCGGTGCCATCGCATCTGCCGGTGACGGTCAAAGTGCGTCTGGGATGGGACAGCGGCGACAAGCAGTTTGAAATTGCCGACGCGGTGCAGCAGGCGGGCGCCACCGAGCTGGTGGTGCACGGGCGAACCAAAGAGGATGGTTATAAAGCCGAGCGCATTAACTGGCAGGCGATTGGCGAGATCCGCAAACGGCTTACTATTCCGGTGATTGCTAACGGCGAAATCTGGGATTATGAGAGCGCGCAGGCCTGCCTCAAAGAGACCGGCTGTAATGCCGTGATGATTGGCCGCGGTGCGCTGAACGTGCCGAACCTCAGCCGGGTGGTGAAATACAATGAGCCGCGGATGCCGTGGGCGGATGTGGTGAAACTCCTGCAAAAATACACGCGGCTGGAAAAGCAGGGCGATACCGGGTTGTATCACGTCGCGCGCATTAAGCAGTGGCTGAGTTATTTACGGAAAGAGTACGACGACGCGCTGGGATTATTTCAGGAGATCCGTACGCTACAGACGTCGGCGGATATTGCCCGTGTGATCCAGTCGAAGCACTGAGCGAAGTGTGAATACGTTTGCCCGGCGCGGAGCCGGGCAAACGTATCAGAAAATCATTTTGAATACACCGGTTACCACCAGCAGCCCTATCAGAAATATAATCAAAATAACCCACAATAATATTTTCATTCGCCTCTCCTGCGTATGTCTGTCGTCAGTAAGTGTAGCAGTCAATTCATAATTGGTATGAATAGGTGAAATTAAATCATTCGCTTGGGGAATAAATTTCCGGATATGAAAATGTATAACAATATGCGGATTGCCACGCGTTACTAAAAAACGGAACGTCAGTAAGCGTAAGTTGCGCCTTTATTTTTTTTGAGTTTATGGCGTAATGAAACGTTCTCTTACTTTATCTCTGAGTGCTCCCCTTATTTTTATGCTGTCCGCCTGCGCGCCGGAACATGCCACGGTGTCTCCAGTGAAAACGCAAGCCGCCGCCGCTGCTGTAAATACCCAACTAAGTCATGCCGACTGGCCAAAAAACGAATGGTGGAAAGATTTTAATGACCCTCAGCTTAACGCGCTGATTGCTAAAGCGCTGGCGGATGCACCGGATATGCAAATTGCCCGGCAACGCATCACCCTGGCAGAAGCACAGGCGAAAGCCGCTGTCGCTGCTGATGGTCCACAAATGGATTTTTCCGCAGATGTGGAACGGCAAAAGATGTCGGCAGAGGGGCTGATGGGGCCATTCGCCCTGACTGACCCGGCGGCGGGGACAACCGGACCCTGGTACACCAACGGCACCTTTGGTCTGACGGCCGGATGGGATCTGGATTTATGGGGTAAAAACCGCGCCCAAATTGAGGCCCGCATCGGTAAAGTGAATGCGCAAAAAGCGGAGCTGGAGCAGACCCGACAGCTGCTCGCCAGCAGCGTCGCGCGGCTGTACTGGGACTGGCAGACCGAGGCCGCGGTGGGTGACGTGCTCGCGCAGATCAAACGGGAGCAGGAAAATATCATCGGTGCCGATCGTGAGCTTTATCAGCACGGCATTACCTCCTCGGTGGAAGGCGTTGAAACAGATATCAATGCCAGCAAAACCGATGAACAGCTCGCTGACGTGCACGGCAAAATGAAGGCCATTGAGGCGCGTCTGAATGCATTGACCAATACCCCTTCAGTCACGCTCGCCCGGCATGCCTTACCTGACGCAGAGGCGTCGCTGCCGTCAACGCTCGGTTATGAGCTGCTGGCTCGCCGCCCGGATTTGCAGGAGGCGCACTGGTATATCGAAGCGTCCATGAGCGAAGTGGATGCCGCCAGAGCCGCGTTCTACCCTGACATCAATTTGATGGCGTTCTTGCAGCAGGATGCATTGCACCTTAGCGACCTGTTCCGCTCATCTGCTCAGCAAATGGGCGTAACCGCGGGTCTGACGCTGCCAATTTTTGACAGCGGTCGGTTAAATGCGAACCTGGATATCGCCCAGGCGCAAAACAACCTTTCCGTGGCGAACTACAACAAGGCCGTAGTGGACGCCGTAAACCAGGTTGCCCGGACGGCCAGCGAAGTAGAAACCCTGACCGCCAAAAATCAGCACCAGCAGCAGATCGAAAAAGATGCGGCGCGCGTCGTTGCGCTGGCACAGGCGCGCTTCAGCGCGGGGATCATTGCCGGCTCGCGGGTGAGTGAAGCAAAAATTCCGGCGCTCAAAGAGCGTATTGCCGGGTTGATGCTGAAAGGTCAGTACGTGGATGCCACGCTCCAGCTCACCTCCGCGCTGGGTGGCGGATATCATCACAGCTAAAATCGCGCATTATCTATACTTACCTCTTTGCAGATTTTCAGGAGGTGAGTATGACGCGAGTCGCAATTGTTACCGCATCGGATTCAGGAATTGGCAAAACGACGGCCCTGATGCTGGCCGAACGCGGGTTTGATATCGGGGTGACCTGGCATTCAGATGAGGAAGGGGCGCTGGCAACCTGCCGTGAAATTGAAGCGCGCGGGCAGCGTGCCGAGGCCATCCAGCTCGACTTAAGCAATTTGCCGGAAGGCGCAAAGGCCATTGAAACCCTGATTACGCGTTTCGGGCGGCTGGATGTGCTGGTAAACAATGCCGGGGCGATGAACAAAGCGCCATTTCTGGACCTGTCGTTTGACGACTGGCGGCACATATTTACCGTTGACGTGGACGGCGCGTTTCTCTGCTCGCAAATCGCGGCGCGTCAGATGGTGAAGCAGGGAGAAGGGGGGCGGATCGTGAACATCACCTCGGTGCATGAACATACACCATTGCCGGACGCCAGCGCCTATACGGCGGCCAAACATGCCCTGGGCGGGTTAACAAAATCGATGGCGCTGGAGCTGGTTAAACATAAGATTCTGGTGAACGCCGTTGCGCCTGGTGCGATCGCCACGCCGATGAATGATATGGACGACAGCGAAGTGAAAGAAGGTTCAATGCCGGAAATCCCGCTGGCACGGCCAGGGCATACCAAAGAAATAGCCAGCCTGGTGGCGTGGCTGTGTGACAGCGACGCCAGCTACACCACCGGGCAGTCGTTTATCGTCGACGGCGGTTTTATGCTGGCGAATCCGCAGTTTAAGCCAGCAGAATAAACATTCCCCTCACCCCAGCCCTCTCCCCAAAGGGGAGAGGGTGTATAGAGTTCCCTCTCCCCTTTGGGGAGAGGGGTAGGGTGAGGGGCAGCAGGCCGCACTCACTCTTCATCCCGCCGCTTTTCACGATGCTTGAGCCACAGCCGTACCCCAATCACCACCGCAACAACCAGGATCAGCCAGGCCCAGTGTTTAAGATGCTGATCGAGATTATGCAGCCACGGGCCTATCACTTCGCCACCCACGTAGCCAAGCGTGGTAAAAATCAGCGCCCAGGCAATCGCCCCGATAATGTTCAGCGGCAGGAAAATTTTCGGCGGTAAGCGGCTCGCGCCAATCAGTATTGGCCCAATGATGCGAAAGCCATACATAAAGCGGGTGCCAATCACAAACATATAGGGATGCCGCTGGATAAGCCGCTGAGCACGACGAATTTTCTTTTGATGCTTAGCAAAACGTTGTAAAAGCGTCGGACCAAAGCGCAGACCCAGAAAGTAGAGCAGCTGGTCGCCAATCATACCGCCCAGTGCGACGGCGGCGACCACCAGCGGGAATTTCAGCAATCCCTGATGTGCGGCCACTCCGCCCAGCAGCGTGATAGTTTCACCCTCTGCCACGCTGCCGATGACCAGCGCGGCGTATCCATATTGTTCAATAAGACCGTTGATATCCATTAAGTAAATGTCGTCTCCCTTACTGTGCCTGCGTTAATCATATACCCCATCCATCAACCACGCGGCAATCAACGGAAATTTCCCACTGTACATAAAATAATCTAAAGCCTGCATTATACTTTAGCTATCGCTGACGGGCCGACAACAAGGGGGCGTTATGAACCATGTCTGGGGACTTTTCTCCCATCCCGATCGTGAAATGCAGGTCATCCGTAACGAGAACGAAACGGTCGCGCATCACTACACCCACCACGTCCTGCTGATGGCAGCGGTGCCGGTGGTCTGCGCGTTTATTGGTACTACGCAAATAGGCTGGAACTTTGGTGACGGCACCGTGGTTCAGCTTTCCTGGTTTACCGGACTGTACCTGGCCATTCTGTTTTATGGCCTGATGCTGGCCGGGGTGGCGGTAATGGGGCGGGTCATCCACTGGATGGCGCGCAACTATCCGCAGCGCCCGTCGCTGGCACACTGTATGGTCTTCGCCGGATACGTCGCGACCCCGCTGTTCTTAAGCGGTATTGTTGCGCTCTATCCACTGGTCTGGCTGTGCGCGCTGATCGGTACGGTTGCCCTCTTTTACACCGGTTATCTGCTGTATGTAGGAGTGCCAACCTTCCTCAACATCAATAAAGAAGAGGGCCTGAGCTTCTCCAGCTCTACGCTTGCCATCGGCGTGCTGGTCCTTGAGGCGCTACTGGCCCTGACAGTTATTCTTTGGGGTTATGGATACCGTCTCTTTTAAGTCCCCTGCATTGCTGGCGTAAATGCCAGCAATGCAGCATCTGGTTATGATTCTCCGCTGGCGACAACGCACGGTGACCGCTATGATGCCGAAGCCAGCCTGTGTTTATCCGTCGACACAGGCGGTGTACGTCATAACGTGCGTGAATCATTATCAGAAGTCTCATCATGCTGAAATTTCGAGTGTCACTCCTTAGTCTTGCGCTACTGTTGGGCGTCTCCGCTACCGCGCCAGCCATCGCCAAAACGCCCGCAGTTGCCACCGCTGCTGCGCAACCCCAGATTGCGTCCGGCAGCGCGATGATCGTTGACCTGAATACCAACAAGGTGATCTACGCCAGTCACCCGGATCTGGTGCGCCCGATCGCTTCCATAACCAAAGTCATGACCGCGATGGTGGTGCTTGATGCACGACTGCCGCTGGACGAAAAGCTAAAAGTGGATATCAGCCACACGCCAGAGATGAAAGGGATCTACTCTCGCGTGCGTCTGAACAGTGAAATCAGCCGTAAAAATATGCTGCTGTTGGCGCTGATGTCCTCAGAGAACCGCGCGGCGGCGAGCCTTGCCCACCATTATCCTGGCGGTTACGACGCGTTTATCCGCGCGATGAATGCCAAAGCCAAAGCGCTGGGGATGAAAAATACCCATTTCGTGGAGCCAACCGGTCTGTCGATCCATAACGTCTCGACGGCGCGTGATTTAACCAAGCTGCTGATCGCCAGTAAGCAATACCCGCTGATTGGTCAGCTCAGCACCACGCGTGAGGAGATGGCGACATTCTCGAACCCGGCGTATACGCTGCCGTTCCGCAACACTAACCATCTGGTGTATCGCGATAACTGGAATATTCAGTTAACCAAGACCGGATTTACCAATGCGGCAGGGCACTGCCTGGTGATGCGCACCGTGTTTAACGGTAAACCAGTGGCGCTGGTGGTGATGGATGCCTTCGGCAAATATACCCACTTTGCGGATGCCAGCCGCCTGCGCACCTGGATTGAAACCGGGAAAGTGCAGCCGGTGCCGGCTTCAGCGCTGGCGTATAAAAAGCAGAAAGCGGAACAGATGGCGACGGCGCAGAACGACTGAGTCGCCTGTCTGTGCCGGGTGGCGGCTTCGCCTTACCCGGCCTACGGCCCTAAAGCGGCCCCGATACGTAGGCCCGGTAAGCGGAGCGCCACCGGGCGAAAGCGCCTACTCCGGCAGCGTCCAGTCACCATCGTTGAGTGGACGCTGCATGATCAACGTATCCCGCCAGTCGCCCTTCTTATACCCCACGCTGCGCAGTTGACCGACAACCTCGAAGCCATGTTTTTTATGCAGCCGTAACGATCCCGCATTATTGTTTCCGTCACCGACCACAGCAATCATCTGCCGCCAGGGACCTTGCTCACACCGTGCAATCAGGGCATCCATCAGCGCCGAGCCAAACCCGCGCCCGGTGGTGCTGGCATCCACATAGATGGATTCCTCAAGGGTGTACCGGTAGGCCTGACGTGGACGATAAAACGTGGCGTAGCAGTAGCCGACGACAATGCCGCGATACAGCGCAACCAGCCACGGTAAACCGCTGTCGGTCACACTCTTCATCCGCTGACGCATCTCATCGACGGTGGGGGGAACTTCCTCGAAGGACGCACGGCCATGAAGCACATGCCAGGCGTATATCGCCGAGATGGCATGTGCATCGTCAGGAAGGGCGTCGCGCACCTCGATTTCAGTTTCGGGTAAAATCTCTACAGCCGACATGTTCTGCCCGCTCCTTGTTTGGAAAGCCAGAGAAACGTTTCTCTGGCAACAGGCAGATACTCTAGTACGATTGAGGAGAGCTTAACAATCTCTTAAATTTGGCTATAGGCGTTCATCAGAGGCTTGCGTATTGTGCTCCTCTGTTTCGGCACTCTCTTTCCAGTATTTCTTCCGCGTTGTCTTACCAATGCCGGGGTTCATACTGTTTGTAGGGTCATTTTTGCGATAAAACTGTTTAAGCGTCTCCGGCGCTTTGTACAAATGCCCCACGTTGTGCTCGGCAGGATATTGCGCGCCACGCTCGTGCAGCAACGCCAGCATCTGCTCTTTCAACGCATGCGCATCCACCCCTTTTTTGACGATGTAATCCTGGTGGAAGACATAGCACATGAAGTGGCCGTAATAGAGCTTGTGCACCAGCTTGCTGTCAATCTCCGGCGGCAGATGTTCAAACCACTCGGTATCGTTGCGACGCAGGGCAATATCCAGCGCCAGAATATCCTCTACCTCTTCGGAATGCACAGCCTGATAACGGATAGCCGCACCCGCCGCGGCGAAGCGGTGCAGGAAGGCTTTGCTGCCTTCTTCCGGCGTGCAGGCGAAGAAATCCCCGTCGGCAGTTTTGAAGAACTCGGTGAGCCAGCTCTGCGCTTCGGCAATTCCGTCCCCGGCCATTTTCAGCAGCAGGTGGTGCTCATACTTATCGCGCCAGGTCTTCATCCGCTCCGGTAAATGCGCCGGGAAGGCGTTGCCCAGTTTCTGCATAAAGCGGTCGGTGAGGTGCGGTTTGAACAGCGATACTTTCTCCAGCATCGCGTCGGTGCGGCCCTTCATGGTGAAGAAGAACGGCATTTTGTCGGTGCCGAGCTTGTCGATCATCAGGAAGGTATCTTTGCCGTAGCGCTCAGCGATGTCATAAATGTCCCGGTGCATATACTCGCCCGCCACCGGCAGGTGAGTGAACTCGGCCAGAATATGACGGCGGATCTCCGTCAGCACCTCCGGCTGATTGGTGCCAATGTAAAACACCTGCTGCTTTTTCTCTGCCGGGAAGGTATCGAGGCGCACCGCAAAAACGGCCAGCTTGCCCGCGCAGCCGGAGGATTCAAACAGGCGATCCGGATCGGCGTTATAGCGCGCTGGCGTATCGGCATTGATATCGCGCACGCGGGTGATGTAATCGTGGTCATGCGCGTGACGGCCATCGTGCTGAACGTCTTCGTCCTTCACGCGGTCATCGTCAAGTTTGCTGAGGATCTGCTCTGGCGTTACACCCAGATCGATCCCCAAATGGTTAACCAGCGTCAGCTTGCCGTTTTCATCGATACGGGCAAACAGCGACATCTCCGTGTAGGCCGGGCCGCGCTGCACCAGCGAGCCGCCGGAGTTATTGCAGATCCCGCCGATCACCGAGGCACCAATGCACGAAGAGCCGATCACCGAGTGCGGTTCGCGACCCAGCGGCTTAAGCGCCTTTTCCAGCGAGTAGAGCGTGGTGCCGGGGAAGGCGAGTACCTGTTCACCCTTGTCCAGCAGGTGCAGTTTGTCGAGGCGCAGGGTGCTGATAATCACGATGTCACGATCGTAATCGTTGCCGTTCGGCGTGGAGCCTTCAGTCAGGCCGGTGTTAGCAGCCTGCATTAAAATAATCTTGTCTGCCGCAACGCAGGCGCTGAGCACGCGCCACAGTTCGAGCAACGTTCCGGGGAAGACCACCGCCAGCGCGTCGCCCTGGCCGGAGCGAAAGCCCTTACGGTAGCGGGCGGTTTTGGCCGGGTCGGTAAGCAGGTGAGAGTGACCAACCAGGCGCGACAGTTCGTTAATAAAAGTAGTGTTATCGTTAGTTCGAACAGAAGACATCTTCCACTCCTTGTGGTGGGGCAAATTTCTCGCTGTAAAGCATAGCGCGATTAGCCGTTGAGCGGTCGGGTATTCATGAGAAAAATCAGAGAATAACCCTGCAAGGTTTTCAGGCTTTGTGGCACACTGCGCTTTTCGCACGGTCTGGCCGGGTGCTTCCCGCGGTTATTGATGAGAGAGAATAACAACATGAAATGGCTATGTTATGTAGGTGTCGCCGTCAGCCTGGCGCTGCAACCTGCGCTGGCAGAGGATTTGTTTGGTAATCACCCGCTCACGCCTGAAGCCCGCGACGCCTTTGTCACGGATTTACTCAAAAAGATGACGGTCGATGAGAAAATCGGCCAGCTGCGCCTGATCAGCGTCGGCCCGGATAACCCGAAAGAAGCCATTCGCGAGATGATCAAAGACGGGCAGGTAGGAGCCATTTTTAACACCGTTACCCGCCAGGATATCCGCAAAATGCAGGATCAGGTGATGGAACTGAGCCGCCTGAAAATTCCGCTGTTCTTCGCCTACGACGTGGTGCACGGCCAGCGTACCGTCTTCCCGATTAGCCTCGGCTTAGCGTCCTCCTTTAACCTCGATGCGGTGAAAACCGTCGGGCGCGTATCAGCATATGAAGCCGCAGACGACGGCCTGAACATGACCTGGGCGCCGATGGTAGACGTCTCCCGCGATCCGCGCTGGGGCCGTGCTTCGGAGGGCTTTGGGGAAGATACTTATTTAACCGCCACGATGGGCAAAACCATGGTGGAAGCGATGCAGGGCAAAAGTCCGGCAGATCGTTACTCGGTGATGACCAGCGTCAAGCACTTCGCCGCCTATGGCGCGGTGGAAGGCGGCAAAGAGTACAACACCGTGGACATGAGCCCGCAGCGCCTGTTTAACGACTATATGCCGCCGTACAAAGCGGGGCTGGACGCGGGCAGCGGCGCGGTGATGGTGGCGTTGAACTCTCTCAACGGCACGCCTGCCACCTCCGATTCGTGGCTGCTGAAAGATGTGCTGCGCGACCAGTGGGGCTTCAAGGGCATCACCGTTTCGGATCACGGGGCGATTAAAGAGCTGATCAAGCACGGCACAGCGTCTGACCCGGAAGATGCGGTACGCGTGGCACTCAAGTCCGGCATCAACATGAGCATGAGCGACGAATACTACAGCAAATACCTGCCGGGGCTGGTGAAGAGCGGCAAGGTGACGATGGCGGAGCTGGACGATGCCGCTCGCCACGTGCTGAACGTGAAATATGACATGGGGCTGTTTAACGATCCTTACAGCCATCTGGGGCCGAAGGAGTCTGACCCGGCAGACACCAATGCTGAAAGCCGCCTGCACCGCAAAGAAGCCCGCGAAGTGGCGCGCGAAAGCCTGGTGCTGCTGAAAAACCGTCTCGACACGCTGCCGCTGAAAAAATCCGGCACCATTGCCGTGGTCGGTCCGCTGGCCGACAGCAAGCGTGACGTCATGGGCAGCTGGTCCGCCGCAGGCGTGGCGGATCAGTCCGTTACCGTGCTGACAGGCATTAAGAGCGCTGTGGGTGATAATGCAAAAGTGGTTTACGCCAAAGGCGCAAACGTCACCGACGATAAAGACATCGTGACCTTCCTCAACCAGTATGAGGAAGCGGTGAAGGTGGATCCACGCACGCCGAAAGAGATGATCGACGAAGCGGTTAACGCCGCGAAGCAGTCCGACGTGGTGGTCGCCGTGGTGGGTGAAGCGCAGGGGATGGCGCACGAAGCCTCCAGCCGGACCGACATCACGATCCCGCAAAGCCAGCGTGACCTGATCGCGGCCCTGAAAGCCACCGGCAAGCCGCTGGTGCTGGTGCTGATGAACGGGCGTCCGCTGGCGCTGGTGAAAGAAGACCAGCAGGCTGACGCCATTCTGGAAACCTGGTTCGCCGGTACCGAAGGCGGTAACGCCATTGCCGACGTGCTGTTTGGCGATTACAACCCGTCCGGCAAGCTGCCGATGTCCTTCCCGCGCTCCGTCGGGCAGATCCCGGTTTACTACAGCCACCTGAACACTGGTCGTCCGTACAACGCCGACAAGCCGAACAAGTACACGTCCCGTTACTTCGACGAGGCTAACGGCCCGCTCTATCCGTTTGGCTATGGCCTGAGCTACACCACGTTTAAGGTCTCTGACGTGAAAATGTCGGCGCCGACCCTGAAGCGTGACGGCAAAGTGACCGCCAGCGTGGAAGTGACCAACAGCGGCAAACGCGAAGGCGCGACGGTGATCCAGATGTACGTTCAGGATGTCACGGCCTCCATGAGCCGTCCGGTGAAACAGCTGCGCGGCTTCGAAAAGGTCAACCTGAAACCGGGCGAAACCAAAACGGTCAGCTTCCCGATTGACGTAAATGCGCTGAAGTTCTGGAATCAGCAGATGAAATACGATGCCGAGCCTGGCAAATTCAACGTCTTCATCGGCGTGGATTCCGCCCGCGTGAACAAAGCCGAGTTTGAACTGCAATAATCTTACCTTTCTCCCTATCCCCCGCCTGGCGGGGGATGCCTCTCATCTGGTACGAAAAACGGTTAAATTCACTGTTTTAAGCTACGCTTTTCTCTCAAGCCTATGAAAAAGGCCACAAAATAATGAGGAAAGCAGAATGACGATTATTAAGGGGATAACAGGGTCGGCGGTGCTTCTGGCGGCGCTGAGCCTGCCGTTACAGGCCGCTGAGCCGGTTAAGGTGGGTTCCAAAATTGATACCGAGGGCGCGTTGCTCGGCAATATCATTTTGCAGGTGCTCGAAAGCCACGGCGTGAAAACGGTCAATAAAGTGCAGCTTGGCACCACGCCTGTCGTGCGCGGTGCTATCACTTCCGGCGAGCTGGATATCTACCCGGAATACACCGGCAACGGGGCATTCTTCTTCAAGGATGAAAACGATCCGGCCTGGAAAAATGCCAAAGCCGGGTACGAAAAAGTCAAAAAGCTGGACGCGGAAAAAAATAAGCTGGTCTGGCTTACACCGGCACCGGCCAACAACACCTGGACCATCGCGGTGCGCAAAGATATCGCCGAGAAAGGCAAGCTCACCTCGCTTGACGATCTCAGCCGCTACCTGAAAGAGAAGGGCGAGTTTAAGCTCGCGGCCTCGGCAGAGTTTATCGAGCGCGCTGATGCCCTGCCAGCGTTTGAAAAAGCTTATGATTTCAAGCTCGATCAGGCACAGCTGCTCTCTCTGGCGGGCGGCGACACGGCGGTGACCATTAAGGCGGCGGCGCAGCAAACCTCCGGCGTCAACGCGGCGATGGCTTACGGCACCGACGGCCCGGTCGCGGCACTTGGTCTGCAAACCCTGACCGACCCGAAAGGCGTTCAGCCAATTTACGCCCCAACCCCGGTCGTGCGCGAGGCGGTGCTGAAAGCCTACCCGGATATCGACGATTGGCTCAAACCGGTGTTTGAAAAACTGGATGCGAAAACGCTGCAACAGCTGAATGCCAGCATTGCCGTAGAGGGGCTGGATGCCAAAAAAGTGGCTGCCGACTTCCTGAAACAACAAGGGCTTGTGAAGTAACGGGATAAGGCTGTGCCAATAAAATGTCATAACCGCGTCCTGCTGCTGTTGGTCTGTGTGGCCATCGTGGCGGTCGCGTTACCTTTTGTGAATGTCGCGCCAAACCGTCTGGTGTCGGGCGAACCGCGCGCGCTGTGGCAGATCTGGGCATTTACGCCGCTGCTGCTGGGCGCGGCGCTGGCGAGTACCGTAGTCTTAGCCTTCTGGCCGGGGCGAACCGCGCTGTGGCTGACGCTTCTGCTCAGCGAAGCGCTGTTTATCGTACTGTTCTGGAGCGCAGGACAGGCGGCAACGCAGATGGCCTCGGTTGAAAGCCCGCTGGCGCGCACGTCGATTGGCAGCGGCCTGTGGCTGTGGCTGGCACTCTGCCTGCTGGCCTGTAGCGATGCCATTCGCCGCCTGACGCCGATACCTGTGTGGCGCTGGCTGCTGAACGCGCAATTCTGGGTGATTCCCCTGCTGATCCTCTTCAGCGGCGAGCTGAATCAACTCTCGCTGTTAAAAGAGTACGTCAACCGTCAGGAGGTGTTTGACAACGCGCTGGCGCAACATCTGACGATCCTGTTCGGGACGCTGGTCCCGGCGCTGCTGCTGGGCGTGCCGCTGGGCATGTGGTGCTACCGACATCCCAGCCGCCAGGGTGCCGTCTTTACCGTGCTCAACGTTATTCAGACCATCCCCTCCGTTGCCCTGTTTGGCCTGCTGATTGCCCCCCTCGCCGGTCTGGTTAAATCCTTCCCTGCGTTGGCCGCGGCAGGCATTGCCGGAACCGGGCTGACCCCGGCGCTGATTGCCCTTGTGTTGTATGCGCTGCTGCCACTGGTGCGCGGCGTGGTGGCGGGCTTAAGCCAGGTTCCGCCCGACGTGCTGGAAAGCGCCCATGCGATGGGGATGAGTGCGCGCCAGTGTTTCTGGAAAATACAGCTGCCGCTTGCGCTTCCGCTGCTGGTTCGCAGCCTGCGGGTGGTGACGGTGCAAACCGTTGGGATGGCGGTAATTGCCGCGCTGATCGGGGCGGGCGGCTTTGGGGCGCTGGTGTTCCAGGGGCTGCTCAGCAGCGCGCTGGATCTGGTGTTGCTGGGCGTTGTGCCCACGATTGCGCTGGCGGTCGTTCTGGATGCCCTGTTTGCCCTGTGGCTCGCGCTGCTCAGGAGAAGAGCCAATGATTGAATTTCATGATGTGAGTAAAACCTTTGCGTGCCGTCCGGCGGCAAGCCATCTCAATCTGCATTTTGCCGAGGGGGCGTTCTCGGTATTGATCGGGACGTCGGGGTCGGGAAAATCGACGACGCTGAAGATGATCAATCGGCTGGTGGAGCACGACAGCGGGACGATTCGCTTTGCCGGAGAGGAGATCCGCAGCCTGCCGGTGCTGGAGCTGCGGCGGCGTATGGGCTACGCCATTCAGTCCATCGGCCTGTTTCCCCACTGGACGGTGGCGCAGAACATTGCCACCGTGCCACAGCTGGAAAAATGGTCCCGGGGGAAGATCAATGAGCGTGTCGACGAGTTGATGGCGTTGCTGGGCCTGGACGCGTCGCTTCGCGACCGCTACCCGCACCAGCTTTCCGGCGGACAACAGCAGCGGGTCGGGGTGGCGCGCGCGCTGGCCGCTAACCCGCAGGTACTGCTGATGGATGAGCCCTTCGGCGCGCTGGATCCGGTCACCCGCGGCGCACTTCAGGCCGAGATGAGCCGCATCCACCGTATTCTCGGGCGCACCATCGTGCTGGTGACGCATGATATCGACGAAGCACTGCGGCTGGCCGATCGTCTGGTACTGATGGATCACGGCGAAGTCGTCCAGCAGGGTACGCCGCTTGAGCTGTTAACGTCGCCGGCAAACGATTTTGTGCGTGAGTTCTTTGGCCGCAGTGAGCTGGGTGTCAGGCTGCTCTCGCTGCGCACCGTCAGGGACTATCTGCGTCCGCAGGATGCGCAAATCGGTGGTGAACCGCTGCATGACGGGATGAGCCTGCGCGATGCCCTTTCGGCGTTTGTCGCCCAGCAGTGTGAGGTGTTACCCGTTGCGGACGGGCAGGGTACGCCATGCGGGACGATCCATTTTCGCGATCTGCTGGCGGGGGAGGTGACGCGTGAAGTGGGTCCGTGATCCGTTACTCTGGCTGACAGGGCTGTTTATCGCCTTACTCTACCTGATGCCGCACAGCGCGGCGCTGTTTGATGCGCTTATTCCCGGGCTGCCGCGCCCGGTGTACCAGCAGGAGAGCTTTGTTAATCTCACCCTGGCGCACTTCTGGCTGGTAGCGGCGTCAAGCGTGATTGCCATCGTGCTGGGCACAGGTGCCGGTATTGCGGTGACGCGGCCTGCGGGCAGGGAGTTCCGTCCGCTGGTGGAGACCATCGCCGCAACGGGGCAGACCTTTCCGCCGGTGGCCGTGCTGGCGATTGCCGTGCCGGCGATCGGTTTTGGGCAGGAGCCTGCCATCATTGCGCTGATCTTGTACGGCGTGTTGCCCATTCTGCAAGGGACGCTGGCGGGCATTGCGGCGGTGCCTGCATCGGTGCTGAGCGTAGCGGAAGGGATGGGAATGAGCGCCTGGCAGCGGCTACTGAAGGTTGAACTGCCGCTGGCCGCACCGGTGATTATTGCCGGTGTGCGGACGTCCGTGATCATCAACATTGGTACGGCAACCATCGCGTCGACGGTCGGGGTCAATACGCTGGGGACGCCAATCATTATTGGGTTAAGCGGGTTTAACACGGCTTATATTATTCAGGGGGCGGTTCTGGTTGCGCTGGCGGCGATTGTGGTGGATCGCCTGTTTGAACGCCTGGCCGGATACCTCAGCCAACACCGCCGCGAACAATAAACGAGTAACCTGCAAGCATAACGCCACCGATACCGCTGACGGCCATCAGTGCAAAAAGGGTAATTACGGCCAGTTTCGTTGCCTTCATCATGTGCTCCTGTTGTTAACGGAACAATTATACGGTGAAGCGCAGCTGTTAATGAACCATTAAATGCGTTACAACGCATTTGGCCCCAGCGAGTAAACGGGATAACCATGTTCGCGCCATTCCGTCAGGAGCTGCTGCTGGGAAGCGGAGGGGACTTCGCCACACCAGACCAGCAGCGTCTGCCCCTCAAACAGTTCCGGCCTGAGCTGTGCCAGGGAGTGTGCAAGCACGTCAACGCGCCAGCCCTGCTGGGTGGCAATCCAGGCTTCGAGCCACAGCCGGGTGGTATCGTGGACGTTCCAGCCGATCACCAGCGCATCTTTGCTGTTTTTATTCCGCGCTGAGGCAAGACAGACGGAAATATAGTTAATCAGCACGCCATCAAGCATACTGAGCAGTGCCTGTAAGGTGGTTTGCTGACACTGAAGCCGACGCCGTAGGGGAATAAAAAGATGGGTGATCAGGGTTTGCGCGGGGTAGTCTCGACCCTGTTCTTTGATCCAGCCGCGCAGACGCTGTAAATTGCCGGTCTGCAACAGCCTCAGCAGCGTTTCCTGCTGCTCGCGCCAGAGATGCTGCGTATCAGGATCGTCCTGGCTCAGAAGCGACTTCACCTTGCCTACCTGTACGCCATTGTCGATCCAGCTTTTGATCTCGCGGATCCGGTCAATATCCGCATCGTTAAACAGGCGGTGCCCGCCGTCCGTTCTTTGCGGCTTAAGCAATCCATACCGTCGCTGCCACGCCCGTAGCGTAACGGGATTGATATCACACAGGAGTGCCACCTCACCTATCGTGTAAAGCGCCATTTTCGCCCCCAGGCTTGCGCGTCCCCAGCTTAACTGTAGACCCACTTTGCGGAACCAGGAAGATTTGATTCTTTTTTGTACAAATTATACGAAAGACAGGTTATCTCCGGCAAAAGGTGTGATGACGGACACGATTTATCGCTTTTTTGGCACGTTTCAAAGAAAGTTAACCGCCATCAGTGTATGTTACGCGTTTTTAGAATGTGCGGTTTGTGAGTATGTACGAGTTTAATCTGGTGCTGCTGTTGCTTCAGCAGATGTGCGTGTTTCTTGTCATCGCCTGGTTGATGAGCAAAACGCGCCTGTTCATTCCGCTGATGCAGGTCACCGTCCGTCTGCCGCACAAATTCCTCTGCTACGTCGTATTTTCCATATTCTGCATTATGGGGACCTGGTTTGGTCTCCATATTGAAGATTCCATCGCCAATACGCGCGCCATTGGCGCGGTAATGGGCGGGCTGCTCGGAGGCCCGGTCGTGGGCGGTCTGGTGGGATTAACCGGCGGCCTGCACCGCTATTCGATGGGCGGTATGACGGCACTAAGCTGCATGATCTCCACCATTGTCGAAGGGCTGCTCGGTGGTCTCGTCCACAGCTATATGATTAAGCGCGGACGGCCGGATAAAGTGTTCAGTCCCCTTACCGCCGGGGCGATCACCTTCGTGGCGGAAATGGCGCAGATGGCGATCATCCTGCTGATCGCGCGCCCGTTTGACGATGCGTTACATCTGGTCAGCAGCATTGCCGCACCGATGATGGTCACCAATACCGTAGGTGCGGCGCTGTTTATGCGCATTCTGCTCGACAAACGCGCCATGTTCGAAAAATACACCTCGGCATTTTCTGCCACCGCATTAAAAGTTGCGGCGTCGACGGAAGGGATCCTGCGGCAGGGATTCAACGAGGAGAACAGCATGAAGGTGGCGCAGGTGCTGTATAAAGAGCTGGATATCGGGGCCGTGGCGATTACCGATCGCGAAAAGTTGCTGGCGTTTACCGGTACCGGGGACGACCACCATCTTCCTGGTAAGCCGATCTCCTCGGCCTACACTTTGCGCGCTATTGAAACGGGTGAAGTGGTGTATGCCGACGGGAATGAAGTGCCGTACCGCTGTTCCCTGCATCCGCAGTGCAAACTTGGCTCTACGCTGGTTATTCCCCTGCGGGGCGAAAACCAGCGCGTCATGGGCACCATTAAGCTTTACGAAGCCAAAAATCGCCTGTTCAGCTCCATCAACCGCACGCTGGGGGAGGGTATCGCCCAGCTGCTTTCGGCGCAAATCCTGGCGGGGCAGTATGAACGGCAAAAAGCGCTGCTGACGCAGTCAGAAATTAAGCTCCTGCACGCTCAGGTGAATCCGCATTTCCTGTTTAACGCGCTCAACACGCTGAAGGCGGTGATCCGCCGCGACAGCGATCAGGCCGCGCAGCTGGTGCAATTTCTGTCGACATTTTTCCGCAAAAACCTGAAGCGTCCCTCGGAGATCGTCACCCTCGCGGACGAGATTGAGCATGTAAACGCCTATCTGCAAATTGAAAAAGCGCGCTTCCAGTCACGATTACAGGTGTCGTTATCCGTCCCGGATGAGCTGGCGTATCAGCATCTTCCGGCCTTTACCCTGCAACCGATTGTGGAGAACGCCATTAAGCATGGGACGTCGCAGCTGCTGGGAACCGGAGAAATCATGATTTCCGCTTCCCGTTTTAACCACCATCTGGTGCTGGATATTGAAGATAACGCGGGGCTGTATGAAGCCTCCGCGTCAGGCGGTCTGGGCATGAGCCTGGTGGATAAGCGCCTGCGCGCACATTTTGGTGATGACTGCGGTATCACCGTCGCCTGTGAGCCAGACCGCTATACCCGAATTACCTTACGATTGCCGCTGGAGGAGAACGCATGTTAAGAGTGCTGATTGTTGATGATGAGCCGTTAGCACGGGAAAACCTGCGTGTCCTGTTGCAGGAGCAGAGTGATATTGAGGTCGTGGGGGAATGCGCCAATGCCATTGAAGGCATCGGTGCTGTGCATAAACTGCGCCCGGACGTGCTGTTCCTCGATATTCAGATGCCGCGCATCAGCGGTCTGGAGATGGTCGGCATGCTCGACCCGGAGCACCGCCCCTATATCGTCTTTCTGACGGCCTTTGATGAGTACGCGGTAAAGGCGTTTGAAGAGCACGCGTTTGATTATCTGCTGAAACCGATTGAAGAGAAACGCCTTGAAAAGACCCTGACCCGTCTGCGCCAGGAGCGTACCGCGCAGGACGTGACGCTGCTGCCGGAGCATCAGCAGCCCCTGAAGTTTATCCCCTGTACCGGGCACAGCCGGATTTACCTCCTGCAAATGGACGACGTTGCCTTTGTCAGCAGTCGTCTGAGCGGGGTATACGTCACCAGCGCTGAAGGCAACGAAGGCTTTACCGAGCTTACGTTACGCACGCTGGAGAGCCGCACGCCGCTGATCCGCTGTCATCGACAGTATCTGGTGAACATGGCGCACCTGAAGGAGATCCGCCTGGAAGATAACGGCCAGGCCGAACTGGTGCTACGTGCAGGGCAAACCGTGCCCGTCAGTCGTCGCTATCTGAAAAGTTTGAAAGAGGCGATAGGGCTGTAAAACTGGTACACTGCGCGCCATTGCATCATCGACATTCGAAGGCTCTATGCTAAGTAACGATATTCTTCGTAGCCTGCGCTACACCCTGAAAGCGAACAATAATGACATGGTGCGCATTCTTGCGCTCTCCGACATGGAATCCACGTCCGCCGGGTTCGACACCTGGATGACTAAAGAAGATGAAGAGGGTTTTGTTCGCTGCCCGGACATCATTCTGTCGGGCTTCCTGAACGGCCTGATCTACGACAAGCGCGGCAAAGATGAATCTGCGCCTGAGCTGGCGCTGGAGCGTCGGGTGAATAACAACACGGTGCTGAAAAAGCTGCGTATTGCGTTCTCCCTGAAAACTGACGACATTCTGGCGATCATGACCGAGCAGAAATTTCGCGTGTCGATGCCGGAAATCACCGCCATGATGCGCGCGCCGGATCATAAAAATTACCGCGAGTGTGGGGATCAGTTTCTGCGTTATTTCCTGCGTGGGTTGACGCAGCGGGTGCATAACCAGAAGGGGTGATTTTTAGCCGGGTGGCGGCCTCGCCATACCCGGCCTAAAAACTCGTTGGCCCGTGCAAGCGTAGCGCCGCCGGGCAAAAAAAAGCCGGATTCTCATCCGGCTTTTTTATTACTTCACCTGCTGACCCGGCTTCGCGCCTTCGTCAGGGCTTAACAGGAAGATGTCTTTTCCGCCCGGGCCTGCGGCCATCACCATCCCTTCAGAGATGCCGAAGCGCATTTTACGCGGCGCCAGGTTTGCCACCATCACGGTCTGACGACCGATCAGCACCTGCGGATCAGGGTACGCGGAACGAATGCCGGAGAAGACGTTACGTTTCTCGCCGCCCAGATCCAGCGTCAGACGCAGCAGTTTGTCAGAACCTTCAACGAATTCCGCGTTTTCGATCAGCGCCACGCGCAGGTCGACTTTGGCGAAATCATCAAAGGTGATGGTCTCCTGAATCGGATCGTCCGCCAGCGGGCCGGTCACCGGCGCGGCAGCCGCTTTCACCTCTTCTTTTGATGCTTCCACCAGCGCGTCAACCTGTTTCATCTCGATGCGGTTATACAGTGCCTTGAAGGTGTTCACCTTGTGGTCGAGCAGCGGCTGCTGGATGGCATCCCAGGTCAGTTCGGTGTTCAGGAATGCTTCCGCGCGGGCTGCCAGCTGCGGCAGAACCGGCTTAAGCCAGGTCATCAGCACGCGGAACATGTTCAGACCCATGGTGCAGATCGCCTGCAAGTCGGCGTCGCGGCCTTCCTGTTTCGCCACCACCCATGGTGCCTGCTCGTCGACATATCGGTTGGCCACGTCTGCCAGCGCCATGATTTCGCGAATGGCTTTACCAAATTCACGGCTTTCCCAGGCTTCGCCAACCGCAGCGGCGGCGTCGGTGAAGGTTTTATACAGCTCAGGATCGGCCAGTTCGGCAGAGAGCACGCCGTCAAAGCGTTTAGCGATAAAACCTGCGTTACGGGACGCCAGGTTCACCACCTTGTTGACGATGTCCGCGTTCACGCGCTGCACGAAATCTTCCAGATTCAGGTCGATATCGTCGATGCGGGAAGAGAGCTTCGCGGTGTAGTAGTAGCGCAGGCTATCCGCATCGAAGTGGTTCAGCCAGGTGCTGGCCTTAATAAACGTCCCGCGAGATTTGGACATCTTCGCACCGTTGACCGTTACGTAGCCGTGTACGAACAGGTTAGTCGGCTTGCGGAAATTGCTGCCTTCCAGCATCGCTGGCCAGAACAGGCTGTGGAAGTAAACGATGTCTTTGCCGATGAAGTGGTACAGCTCGGCGGTGGAATCTTTCTTCCAGTACTCGTCGAAGCTTAGGGTATCGCCGCGCTTGTCACACAGGTTCTTGAAGGAGCCCATGTAGCCGATTGGCGCATCCAGCCAGACGTAGAAATATTTGCCCGGCGCGTTCGGGATTTCGAAGCCGAAGTATGGCGCATCGCGGGAGATATCCCACTGCTGCAGACCGGATTCAAACCACTCCTGCATCTTGTTCGCCACCTGCTCCTGCAGCGCGCCACTGCGGGTCCACGCCTGCAGCATTTCGCTGAACGACGGCAGGTCGAAGAAGAAGTGCTCGGAGTCACGCATCACCGGCGTGGCGCCGGAAACCACGGATTTCGGCTCGATAAGCTCGGTCGGGCTGTAGGTCGCGCCACACACTTCGCAGTTATCGCCGTACTGGTCCGGGGATTTACATTTCGGACAGGTGCCTTTGACGAAACGGTCCGGCAGGAACATGCCTTTTTCCGGATCGTACAGCTGAGAGATGGTGCGGTTTTTAATGAAACCGTTCTCTTTCAGACGGGTGTAGATCAGCTCTGACAGCTCGCGGTTCTCGTCGCTGTGCGTGGAGTGATAGTTGTCATAGCTGATGTCAAAGCCAGCAAAATCGGTCTGATGCTCCTGACTCATTTCGGCGATCATCTGTTCCGGGGAAATTCCCAGCTGCTGCGCTTTCAGCATGATTGGGGTGCCGTGGGCATCGTCCGCACAGATGAAATTAACCTCGTGGCCGCGCATTCGCTGGTAACGGACCCAGACATCAGCCTGGATATGCTCCAGCATGTGGCCGAGGTGGATTGAGCCGTTGGCGTACGGCAGGGCGCACGTTACCAGAATTTTTTTCGCGACTTGAGTCATAGTAGGCATTACTTCTTTTAACTGTGAAAAGGGTTTTCGATATTACCAAAAGGGGCATTATTAAGTAAGCACAAACCACGGCCTTTCAGGTAAACTTGTTCATCTAAGGTCTTATTCACAAGAACAAAGGAGTCGGGATGAGTTCTCAATCCCAGGCCAAATCACCGGAAGCCTTACGAGCAATGGTCGCCGGGACGCTGGCTAATTTTCAGCATCCAACCCTGAAGCACAATCTCACGACGCTGAAAGCGCTTCATCATGTCGCATGGCTGGACGATACGCTGCACATTGAGCTGCAGATGCCGTTCGTCTGGACCAGCGCCTTTGATGCCCTGAAAGAGCAAACCAGTTCTGAGCTGCTGCGCATTACTGGCGCAAAAGCAATTGACTGGAAGCTAAGCCACAGCATCGCCACGCTCAAGCGCGTGAAAAATCAGCCGGGCGTTAACGGCGTGAAGAACATCATCGCCGTCAGTTCTGGCAAGGGTGGGGTGGGTAAATCGTCGACCGCCGTGAACCTGGCGCTTGCTCTGGCGGCAGAAGGGGCGAAAGTCGGCATTCTGGATGCGGATATTTATGGCCCGTCCATTCCGAACATGCTGGGGGCTGAAAACCAGCGTCCAACTTCGCCGGACGGTACCCACATGGCGCCGATCGTGGCGCACGGTCTGGCGACCAACTCCATTGGTTACCTGGTCACGGACGATAACGCAATGGTCTGGCGCGGCCCGATGGCCAGCAAAGCGTTGCTGCAAATGTTGCAGGAGACAATGTGGCCTGACCTCGATTATCTGGTGCTGGACATGCCGCCGGGCACCGGTGATATCCAGCTGACGCTGGCGCAGAACATTCCGGTCACCGGCGCCGTCGTGGTCACCACGCCGCAGGATATCGCGCTGATCGACGCCAAAAAAGGCATCGTGATGTTCGAGAAGGTGGAGGTGCCGGTACTCGGCATCGTCGAAAACATGAGCATGCACATTTGCAGCAACTGTGGACACCATGAGCCGATCTTCGGTACCGGCGGTGCGGAGAAGCTGGCGGCGCAATATCACACCCAGCTGCTGGGGCAACTGCCGTTGCATATCACACTGCGTGAAGATCTGGATAGCGGTAAGCCGACGGTGGTCAGCCGTCCTGATAGCGAATTCACGGAAATCTATCGTCAGCTGGCGGGGCGCGTTGCGGCGCAACTGTACTGGCAGGGGGAAGTGATCCCGAGCGAGATCGCCTTCCGCGCGGTGTAACGCCTCTGCGCGTCAGTGCCGGGTGGCGGCTTCGCCTTACCCGGCCTACCTCGATTTTGTAGGTCAGGTAAGCGTAGCGCCACCTGACTTTACCCAAGCCGATAGTGCATCAAATAATACTCTCCTTCCGGAGAATCCCCCGTCGCCTCAATGTGCCAGCCGTGGCGCTGGTAAAACGCAACCGCCCGCTCATTCTTCACCAGACACTTCAGCGCGCCTGTACTGGTAAACGTCCTCTGTACTTGTTCCAGTAACAAACGGCCAACTCCCAGACGCTGATACAGCGGGTCGACAAACAGATTGTGCAAAAAGTTATCATTTTCCCAGACGGAGGCAAAACCTACCCGGTGACCGTCGTGAATCGCAACCCAGATCTGCTCGTCACGCGTTGCGGCGTCAAAATCCTCAAGCTGCCATTCAGAATTGTCCAGCCATGGCCAGGCCACGCGTCGTGCATGCAGGTACAGCGTGCGCAGAAATGGCCGGTCGTCCTCCTGCCAGGGCCGGATCATCGTATCAGCGGTGATAGAAAATATCTCCGTTATAGGCTTTGTAGATTTTGCCATCAGCATCGCCAATCAGAACATAATTTTCACCCATGTAGGTCCAGTGCGTACCGGCATCGGGCGCGGGAAGGTTACGTAGCTGGTACTGTTTGATGGTGTACTCTGGCGTCTGATACTGCGCGGGCGCGGTATCGCCAATCTTAAATTTGGTGAAGTCGGCGATGAACTCCTGTTCTTCATAAGCCTTAATGCCGGAAGGCGCGGCGGCCGTTTGCGGGGCTGCGAATGCGGAGCCCGCCAGAGACAGTAATACACCCAGAAGCACCAATTTACGCTTAGCCATTTTTTCTCCAGTGATATCGTTACGGATACGCTTGTCTGCGGGGGACAGTGCGGCAGACAGCCCATTTTAAGTATCAAAACAGGGTGTGTTTGAAAAAAAATGTAACAAAAGTGAACGGTTTTGTGTAGTGCCAGCGGTTGTGAGTATTTTTGATATGAATGCGTGCTGACGGGAATAATTCATTGTAACTATCGTTTTGCTGAATTAATTCTGAAAATACATTGTTGCCGTAATTTTATAAACTGTAGATCGTGCTTTTTTTTGCCACAGGCTTTAAGATTTTCAGGAAGATTATATTTTAATTAATTGCCCGTCACAGATCGGGCAATTCGTGTCTTCACTTTTAGATTACGTTTTAGTATTCCCTTGAAAAGAAACTTATTTCAAGCGTGGGTTAGCGCAGGGCTGCGCCCCGTCGGGCGTTCGCTACGAGCAGGGATGATAAGTATATATAAATGAAAAACACAACAGCATTATCTGTAATATTCTTAGCAATAAGTCAGTTGGCGGGGTGCGTAATTTCTCCCGGCCAAACGTTAAGTTCCGCAGGCAAAAAAATAATTGCGCCGGCTGATCTCAATAATAGTTTAGATAAACAAATCGAAATTTATCCACTTACGCCCGGATTAATTGAGAAACTACGTCCCGCAGCAGCTAAATCTCAGGCAAATCCTAATCTTGATGAGCAGGTCAAAAACTGGGAATACCGTATTGGAATCGGTGACATCCTGACGGTCACCGTCTGGGATCACCCGGAGCTGACTACGCCCGCGGGACAGTATCGTAGCGCAAGCGATACGGGAAACTGGGTCAATGCCGATGGCACGCTCTTTTATCCTTACGTGGGTAAACTGCACGTGGCGGGAAAAACGGTTTCCAGAGTGCGCGAGGAGATCACTGCGCGGCTGGATAACGTCATTGAAAGCCCCCAGGTCGACGTCAGCGTTGCCGCTTTCCGTTCGCAAAAAGCCTACGTTACGGGAGAAGTGGCGAAATCTGGCCAGCAGGCCATCACCAACATTCCGCTGACGGTTATGGATGCCGTTAATGCCGCAGGTGGGCTTACTGCTGATGCGGACTGGCGGAACGTGGTGCTGACTCACAACGGTCAGGATTCCCGAATTTCCCTTTATGCCCTGATGCAGCATGGCGATTTAACCCAGAATAAGCTGCTCAACCCTGGCGACATCTTGTTTATTCCCCGCAACGATGCGCTGAAAGTATTCGTGATGGGCGAAGTTGTTAAACAGAGCACGCTGAAGATGGATCGCAGCGGCATGACGTTGGCCGAAGCGCTCGGCAATGCCGGTGGCCTGGACCAGAATATGGCTGATGCGACGGGTATTTTTGTTATCCGCTCGGTACGCGAGTCCGGGAAAATTGCGAATATCTATCAACTGAATGCAAAAGACGCTTCGGCCATGGTGCTGGGCACCGAGTTTCAGCTTGAGCCTTACGACATTGTCTATGTCACCACTGCTCCACTCTCCCGCTGGAATCGCGTAATAACACAGCTTGTTCCGACAATCAGCGGGGTGCATGACCTCACCGAAACGGTTCGTTATATCAGATCGTGGCCGCAATAATGTTCGAATCAATACTCGTGGTATGTACCGGAAATGTCTGCCGTTCTCCGATTGGAGAACGGCTTTTGCGCCAGCACTTGCCCGACAGACACATCACCTCGGCGGGAATACTCGGCCTTGAGGGGTATCCGGCGGATGAGTGCGCCCAGGACGTGGCCTGGCGGCATGGGATCTCCCTCGACGGTCATGTGGCGCGCAGGCTGACACGCAGGCTGATGCAGGGATCCGATCTCATCCTGGTTATGGAGCCGGAACATCTTCGCTTCATTGCAGCCATGGCACCGGAAAACAGGGGGAAGTCGCTGCTTTTTGGGCAGTGGCTGGAGCCGCAGGATATCCCAGACCCCTATCGTAAAAGCCGTGAAGCGTTTGAATATGTGTTCGGGCTATTGGGTAAAGCCAGCCAGGAATGGGCACGTCGTTTAGGACAGAAAGGAATAAAGCATTAATGTCGTCTTACACAACAGACAATTATGGTGCAGGGGCACCCGAACAAAATGAAATCGATCTCGTTCGTTTGCTCGGCGAAATGATCGACCACCGCACGATGATATTGTGCGTGACTTTCCTTTTCACTTTATGCGCGGGCCTCTATGCCTGGGTTACGCCACCTGTTTATCAGGCGGATGCTATGGTGCAAATAGAAAGCAAACAGGATAACGGCCTGCTCAAAGGCTTGAGCCAGCTGGGCACCGATATTTCGCCGGATGTTGCCCCTGAAATTTTACTGTTGAAATCTCGCATGATCCTCGGCGAGACCGTCGACAAATTAGATCTGACGTATCAGGCAAAGCAGCGCGTTTTGCCTGTGGTGGGGCGTCTCTGGCAGCGTCTGCAAGGGCGTGGGCAGGGCAACATAACGTTAGGCGAACTCCAGATCCCGCAGGTGGAGGGCAAAGCGCAAGAACTCACGCTGACCGTACAGGAAGCGGGAAGGTATCACCTGACGGGCGAAAACATTGAGGCAGACGGCCAGGTGGGTAAAACGCTGGTTACGCAAGGGATCGTGCTGCGGGTGACCTCGATTGAGGCGACGCCAGGCACACAGTTTTCGCTTAAGTCGTTGACGCGCCTGGAGACGATCAACACGCTGAAGAAGCGTCTGACGGTCGTGGAATCGGAGAAACAGAGCGGTATTGTGACCTTAACCCTGACGGGTGAAGATCCTGACAAAATCGCCCGGGTGCTGAATGCGATTGCTGAAAATTATCTTCAGCAAAATATCGCGCGCCAGGAGGCTCAGGATTCGCGTAGTCTGGATTTTTTACAGGAGCAGTTACCGAAAATCAGAGCGGACCTGGATCAGGCTGAAGCGCGGCTGAATGCCTACCGGGCGCAGCGCGACTCTGTGGATCTGTCTTTAGAGGCAAAATCCGTCCTGGATCAGGTTGTGAACGTTGAGAATCAGCTAAATGAGCTGACGTTCCGGGAGGCAGAAATTTCCCAGCTCTTTAAAAAGAGTCACCCTACCTACCGTGCATTGCATGAAAAAAGACAAACCCTTGTGCGGGAACGGGATCGTCTTAATAACCGTGTGTCCTCGATGCCCTCCACGCAGCAGGAGATTTTACGCCTGAGCCGCGATGTTGAGTCGGGCCGCACGATTTATTTACAGCTATTGACGCGTCAGCAGGAGCTGAATATTTCCCGCTCCAGCGCTGTCGGGAACGTGAGGATCATTGATGAGGCGGTTACACTCCCGGATCCGATAAAACCGCGAAAAGCGCTAATCATTGCGCTTGGCGTGCTGTTCGGGCTCATCCTTTCAATGGGGACCGTACTGGTACGTCAGGCGTTCAAACGTGGGATCACGCTTTCCGAACAGCTGGAAGCGCAGGGGATGCTGGTTCTGGCGACGTTACCACGTTCACAGTGGCTGTGGAGTAAAACGCATTTGCGCAGAAAAAATCCGTTTTCTCGTCGCTGGACACACAAAACCTCGGATGTACCTTTCCTGCCAGTCGATCGACCTGCTGATATGTTTGTTGAAGCGGTACGCGGGCTGCGAACCAGTCTGCATTTCACCATGATGGAGGCTGAGAATCGCATTGTGATGATTTCTGGCCCCACGCAGGACTGCGGAAAAACACTGGTGGCGACGAACCTGGCGGCCATTGCCGGGCAGAGCGGTCAGCGGGCGCTGTTTATTGATGCGGATATGCGCCAGGGTTATGTGCATAATATTTTTGGCCTGGAGAACCGCCACGGATTATCCTGCCTGCTGGAAGGGAAGCGCGACTTTGGGGAGGTCATTCAGCATGCTGAAAAAGGGGGAATTGACGTCATCACCTGCGGCCCGGAACCCCTGCGTCCGTTAGAAATGCTGTTAAGCGAACGGTTCATTGACATCATGTCCTGGGTTAACGAGCAATATGACATTGTCATCATCGATACACCCCCAGTTCTTGCCGTCAATGATGCTGCGCTGGTTGCCAGAGCAGCCGGAACAACGCTAATGGTTGCCCGTTACGATAAAACCAGCGTGAAAGAGATGGAGAATACCGTTAAACGTCTACAGCACGTTGGCGTGAAGGTCAGCGGCACAATCCTCAACGATATTGTTAAATCCGCAGCGCTGTTTTACAGCTCGGGGTACAGCCAGTATGACTACGGTTATGCTTCGAGGAAAAAAGGATAGGGGCGTCAGGACGGGATAATAAACCCTCTCCCGGATGGGAGAGGGAAAAGCATTACTTCGCCATCACTTCCTGCGCGGTACGCTCAACCAGAGACAGCAGGACTTTAACGTCCTCCAGCGTCACGGTTGGGTTCAGCAGGGTCAGCTTCAGGCAGGTGACGCCGTTATGCTCGGTCACCCCGACGTTTGCGCGGCCGGATTCCAGCAGCGCATCGCCAATTTTCTGGTTCAGCAGGGCGATACCGGCGTCATCCATCTGGGTCTGCGGACGGAAGCGGAACAGCACGCTTGCCAGCTGGGGTTGCATAACCAGTTCCAGAGCAGACTGCTCTTTTACGTAAGCCGCAACCTGCTGTGCCAGCGTCACGCCGTGATCGATAATTGCCGCATATTGCTCCTGACCCAGCGCTTCCAGGCTCATCCACAGTTTCAGCGCGTCGAAACGACGGGTGGTTTGCAGAGATTTGGAAACCAGGTTAGGCACGCCCGCTTCTTCATCGAACTCAGAGTTCAGGTAAGCCGCCTGATAGCGCATCAGCTCATAATGACGTGCTTCTTTCAGCAAGAAGGCACCGCAGCTGATGGTCTGGAAGAACTGCTTGTGGAAGTCCAGCGTCACGGAATCCACCAGCTCGATGCCGTCCAGGTAGTGACGATACTGCTCAGACATCAGCAGCGCGCCGCCCCAGGCCGCATCAACGTGTACCCAGATATTCTGTTTCGCAGCCAGCTCGGCAATGGCACGCAGCGGATCGATAGCACCCGCATCCGTCGTGCCGGCCGTGGCCACAATCGCCAGGATCTGTTCGCCGTTCGCGTTGCACTGTTCGATTTTCGCCGCCAGATCGGTGAGATCCATGCGGGAGAATTCATCAGTTTTCACCTGCACCACGGACTGGTAGCCCAGGCCCATCAGCGCCATGTTTTTCTGCACGGAGAAGTGGGCGTTTTCAGAGCACAGCACGCGAATTTTGCGCAGATCGCCCACCAGACCGTCCTGCTGTACCGAGTGGCCTTGACGCGCGAAGAACGCATCACGCGCCAGCATCAGGCCCATCAGGTTACTCTGGGTGCCGCCGCTGGTGAAGACGCCTGCGTCGCCAGCCTGATAACCCACGCGGGTACGCAGCCATTCGATCAGCTTGATCTCAATAATGGTTGCGGACGGGCTTTGATCCCAGGAGTCCATACTCTGGTTGGTGGCGTTAATTAGCACTTCCGCCGCCTGGCTTACGACCAGGCTTGGGCAGTGCAGGTGCGCCACGCACTGCGGGTGATGAACGGACAAACTGTCTTTCAGGAAGAACTCCACGGCGCGTTCAATCGCCGCTTCGTTGCCCAGCCCTTTCGGGTTGAAATCCAGCTTAATACGGTCGCGCAGCTCGGCGACCGTTTTGCCCTGGTACATCTCAGGCTGTTTCAGCCACTGCATCACAGCCTGAGTGCTTTGTTCAATCGCCTGCTGGTAAGCTTCAATGCTCTGGGCAGAGGAGAACAAAATTGGGTTTGAATCAGACATCGTAATCAACAACTCCGGTTACGCCGGGCGAACGCCCGCAGCAAGCAGTGCCTGCTCGAATTTATCCAGGAAGACTTTCAGCTCGTCATCGCTGATCAGCAGTGACGGCAGCAGACGCAGAACGATACCGTTACGGCCGCCACGCTCCAGAATCAGGCCTGCTTCGAAGCACTTCTTCTGGATCAGTGCAGACAGCTCGCCATCGCCCGGGAAGCAACCCATGTGGTCGGCGGCTTCATGTGGCTTAACGATTTCAATACCGATCATCATGCCCAGACCGCGAACGTGGCCGATAACCGGATAGCGTTTCGCCATCTCTTTCAGCTGGCCTTTCAGCCATTCGCCTTGTGCGGCAACTTTGCCCGCGATATTCTGGTCTTTCAGGATCTTCAGCGTCGTCAGACCGGTTGCCATCGCCAGCTGGTTGCCGCGGAAGGTACCGGTGTGGTGACCAGGCGCCCACGCATCGAACTGCTTCTTGATACCGAGCACAGCCAGTGGCAGACCGCCGCCAACTGCTTTGGACATCACGATGATGTCAGGCTCAATGCCTGCGTGTTCGAAGGCAAAGAATTTACCGGTACGGGCAAAGCCAGCCTGAACTTCGTCGAGGATCAGCAGAATGCCGTGTTCCTGAGTCACTTTACGGATGCGCTGCAACCACTCAGCCGGAGCCGGGTTCACGCCGCCTTCGCCCTGAACAGCTTCCAGGATCACCGCGGCAGGTTTACGCACGCCGCTTTCAACGTCGTTGATCAGGTTATCGAAGTAGTAGGTCAGCGCCTTCACGCCCGCTTCACCACCGATACCCAGTGGGCAGCGGTACTCGTGTGGGTAAGGCATGAACTGGACTTCTGGCATCATACCGTCAACCGCTTCTTTCGGAGACAGGTTACCGGTGACGGACAGTGCACCGTGGGTCATACCGTGGTAACCACCAGAGAAACTGATGATACCGCTGCGACCGGTTACTTTTTTCGCCAGCTTCAGCGCCGCTTCAACGGCGTCAGCCCCGGACGGGCCAGTGAATTGCAGACAGTACTCTTTGCCCTGACCAGGCAACAGAGAGAGGAGGTATTCTGAAAACGCGTCTTTCAACGGCGTAGTCAGATCCAGGGTATGTAACGGCAAGCCGTTGGTAATGACATTTTGGATGCTTTTCAGCACATCAGGATGATTGTGGCCAAGCGCGAGGGTGCCTGCGCCTGCTAAACAGTCAAGGTATTCTTTATTATCTGCATCGGTGATCCACACGCCTTCTGCTTTCGTGATCGCTAAAGGCAGTTTGCGCGGATAACTCCTGACGTTAGATTCAAACTCGGCCTGACGGGCCAGATAGGTTTCGTTGCTTTTGTGGGCATCTACGGTGTCAATACGGACTTTATCCGTCATCATATCACTCCTACAACCGCCGCTTCATTATGAGCAACGATTGAATAAAAAGTTAAAAAACAGATGGGGCCTGAAAAAAACGCCGCCAATATAGAGCCTTTTGTCACCGGGCTCAATGGTTAATTTGTTTACTGTTTTGTGACACAGGGCACAGGGGAGGGGATAACCTCATTTTCCGGCAAAAGTATGCAGTTTATTCTCAATAAAAACAGTGGTTTATATATGGATTGTCAGCATTGTAAAATCAGATGAAAGAGTGTGGCAAATTGTGCGCCTGGCAGGCTAAAAGGAGGCGGAGAGCCTCCTTAGACTGTTTATTTTTGGGTAACGCGTAAAACGCCGTGTTCACGTCCCTTTGTTTTATTCCATGACGCGTCCGTAATACCGTTTTCATCCAGGCTTATCGATATCACAAAACCGTTACCATGGATCTCATAGAAATTCGCATTCAGACGTTTAACGCTGGCTTTTTTGCCGTTCACGGTAGCGCTAAAAAAGCCGTTAGAAAGGGTAGCGTTAACCGTATCCGACGAGAACGAGGCTTCGCGAAGAGGATCGTGAACGGATGCCGTTGGTTCGTGTTGTGCCGCGTTTTCCGCTTTGGTTTTGCTGATATCGCAAGATCCATCGCCAGCGCTAATTTGCGTGCATCCCGAGCGCTCTAACTGAGCACGATAGTGTGCGCTAATGGCGTGTGCAGGCGAAATACACCCAGCAAGTACGGCAGCGCTTAACACTAGCATCATTGATTTTTTCATTTTATCACCTTAAAAACGACACAAATAATAAGAAACGTACATAATGCCGATCCAGACCCCGACCGAAATAAGCAATAGATACAGGGCAGCTGAAATAAAAATGTGTTTGAGCATGTTATTGGCCATCATCATACTTTCCATCAGCGAAGTACTGTCGCCCTGAAAAGCTTCCTCTATTATGAATGTAGTCGAGTTACGTGTTTTTCTTAAAAGCCAATCCCGATGCCTGCGCCCATAGCAAGATCATTATTTGTAGAATCGCTTACGCCAGCTTTAACGATGGTGTTGCTACCAACGTGGAAGGATGCACCCACACTAACAGCTTGCTCGTCTTTAAAGCTACCTACACCAGCAGAGAACATGACAGCCTGTTCTTTCTCTACTTGAGGCATAGAGGCGATAGCTACAGCGCTAGCAGCACCTGAACGGGCTTCTTTCTTATTGCTATCAACTTCATCTTTCAGGCTCTTGAATTGAGAGTTAGTGTTAGCTTGCGCTTGTGCGAACACTTGTTGAGCAGCTTTCAGATCTTTAGCTTGTGCTGTAGTTTGGGTATTGAGTGACTTAACCAGATTGATAGTTTTAGTATCAACTTCTTTCTTAGTGATGGTAGTTGTGATTCCGTTAGAGCCAGCTTTACCTGCATCCCCTTTATCACCTTTAGCGCCAGTGTCGCCCTTATCACCTTTGATGGAATCTCCTTTATCTCCTTTCTCACCCTTAACACCTGGAGCACCATCTTTCCCAGCTATACCTTGTGCGCCTGCGTCACCTTTTAAACCTTGCGCACCTGTAGCACCATCTTTACCATCGATCCCGTTTTTACCATCAACACCATCTTTACCATCTACGCCGTTAGTCGGCTTAGGAGCGTTTTCTAATGCTGTAAGGCGGGTAGAGTTATTACCAGCCATGATAAGAGCAGTGTTAGCGTTTGTATCGGCTTGATTAGCTGTATCTTGCGCAATCTGTGCTTTATCAGCAAGAAGCTGTTTAGCCCCTTGTAAGTCACTGTTGACGTTATCAATAGCAGAAGTATTAGCTGTTGCAGTAGTTAATGCACTATTTGCTGTTTGTGCATTACGCAGGATTTCAACGTGATCACTAGCCTGATTACCTTCAACAGTGGTAAGGCGTTTACCTTGCTCAATTACAACAGTATCAGAAGCCGCAATATGGGAAGCGTTTTTATCAGCTAATGTTTTAGCCTGATCCGCCGTATCTTGTGCAGTAGAAGCAGCAGAGGAAGCAGTATTAATAGCTGTATCTTGTTGACTATTTACCTGATTGATTGCAGGGATTTTGTTAAAATACACATCAGCAATATCATTCGATAGACCATCAACTTGACCTTGCAAATTACTATGTGCTGTTTCCAGATCCTGACCACTGGAAAGAACTACATCACTAGCGGGTGTAGCAGCTTTAACAACACTAGATAACAGGATGCCAAAAACAGTAATAGCCATTACTGATTTGTTAATACATTTCATTTGAAAGACTCGCATTAATTTAATTAAGTGGTAACTGTGCTGAACTATAAATAGTTTACGTTTGGGAATGTTGATCTAAATCACAGTTAGCACATATAGCTTAAATGGTTGGATGTGATATTAAAGGCATTTAAGCATTACAAAACAAGGGGTTGTATAGACACTGTGTTTCTAGATGTATAAGTTGATGTTTATAAATGAAATTATATTTCAAGTTCATTCAATGGATTTTTTAAATGTATACTTTGAATCATAATTCATAACTTTCATATGAAATTAACTTCAATTGAAGCTGAAAGTAAGCATTATGAATGAGGAAAAACGGGTTAATATAAGACTTTTAACAAAAAGTGCTATTTTTTAATAAAATGTAAAAAAAGTAACAAAATCTGGCACCAAGACCTTTTCAAGTGTTGCTATAATTAAATATTAAAAGAGAATATTCACACAGGAGAGCAATGAATGAAAGTAAGCAAAGCTTACAAATTCATAAATACTTCAGGAGTTACTTATTACTCTTTGTAAATATGTTTTTGATTTTGACTTACTCGAATAAAACTTGTTTTATTCGTATAGGTAAGCAATTAAAG